>NZ_CP087139.1:857500-1163928 GCF_045160025.1 Spirosoma sp. KNUC1025 | reverse complement strand
CGTTGGTCACGCATATTTCATGAGGAATACCGTGCTTGGCCAACGTTTGGTAAAGCTTTCGCAAGGTTAGCGGAAGCGATTCCTCCTCGTTATATGCCGGTATGACTACACTTAACTTCATGGGTACAATTCATTATAATTTACTATTCAACGTAATGCTGCTTCATCGATGTGGTAACAGCCTTATCGTACTATACAACTTTGACAGCGGAGGAGGTAAAATGTAATCCCGGATTATATCTTTTGTTTTCGCCCAGCCCGGTTTGCCCATATGAAGATATTTTAGTGCTAAACGGGCACGCCGAAAATAACTACCCTCGTACTGTTTAGCATCGAGCATCATTCGGTAATACCGTGCAATATTCCGACGTAGAACGGTATCATATCGGTAATCAAGTTCGCGGTTTATGTCGCTGTACATTCGAATTCGATTCCGCAAAAATACTTCATCGCGCTCGTTATCATGAAAACTGGCACCAGCCCGGTTTTTCCGATATACCGACATTACATCGGGTATATACCCTATTTTACCGAGTTTTGCCTTTAATATCAACCGTGGAATATCCCCGCTGGATGATTCCCGAAACCAAGTTGGATATTCTTTAATGTTGTTCCGGTACATCGTACTTGATGTAGCCATGAACCAGATTTCGTTCTCTCCGATCAGATCGTCAACTGTATAAAACGGCTTCGTATCCGGACCATTGAGCAGATGCGAGGGCGCGCCATCTTCATACGTAATGAGCGCATTATTGAACACCGTAGAATAATCAGGATGAGCGTCCAAAAAATCAGCCTGTTTCTGAAGTTTGAGCGGATCCGTCCAATAATCATCGCCATCCATCAGGGCGTAATACTCTCCTTTGGCAAGTTTCAATGTCTCCAGGAAATTGATTCCGCCATTCTTACCCATATTTCGGGGATGCAATACACCTATTACCAATCCAGGATGCTGTTGTTCATACTCCTGAATAATCTCCCGCGTACCGTCCTTCGAAAAATCATCGCCTACAAGAATTTCAATCGGAAAGGTCGTTTTTTGTGCAAGCGCACTGTCGATGGCTTTGCGAATAAATTTGTGCTGATTGTAGGTGATAATCAGAACACTGACTTTAATCATACACGAAAAATAAACCCGGCCTTAACCCAACATATCGGGCGCAGAGACCGGGTTTTTTGGTTAGTAATACAAAGATATAAAACCAAAAGGATGTATTGGGTTTCTGAGACTAAACGGTTGCCGTAGAAGGCACGTTTTTAGCCGACTGAATGTGCGTTTTCCAGCCCTGCGGCTCGTCTTTATCGGCAGGCGCTCCCCAAGGATCGTAGTAGGGCAGAATGGCAACCCATCGGCCGGCCGGATCTTCCCAACTGAAGCGATCAGCAAAACTGGATGGGCTAACCCAGTGAGGCAAGTCATAACGGAACAGAATTATGTCGCCCATATCCTGAAAGCCTTCCGTTTCAATAATGTGGTCGTTGATAACGTAACCCGTACCACCGGATGTATAATCTTTTCCGTACTGATTTAAAGCCAGGATTGTCCCAACTTTCTGCGGATTAAGCGGGTGCCAGTGACGGCCAAAAAAGCTTCCTCCCAACGGATAATGCGTTACCTGCGGGTGGAAATACGGCTGCCCTTTTCGGATACCATACGCTTCATTATTCCCGTCAGATTATTCCAAAACTGACGTAGCGGATCAAAAACGCTTAGCAACGTTTGTTTGGTGGGTTCCTCAAGGTCCAGAATAGCGTCGAAAGTATGATCGTGGAATAACTGTGGCGCTTTCTGAATTTTCGCAATATGCAGCCGCTGTTTATGCTGGTTATTATCGAATGTATCCGGTGCTTCGGCAAGGGGCGTTTTTTCCGCCCAGGCACGCGTCGCATCAATAACGCTGCGAAGCGTACTTTCAGGAATACCCGTTTTAATAATAACGATATTAGGCTCGTTGACCAGCTTCATTACTTCTTCATACGGAATCTCAGGAACAATCTGACCGTCTTTGAATTGAGCGTCAACTTTTATCAGGTATTTTGCTACTTCTTTCATCGTATTTCACGTACTGATTTAGTACAAATTAGGAGGCTATCCAGCTAAAATGCAAACTCTATAGGCATGATTTTAGTCAGCGATTGGCTGCGTGGCGTAACCAAATCCAGAAGCCCCAAACCCATTTCCATTATAGAACATAACCCGTTGATTCTGAAAAGGGAAGATATGGCAGTAGTCCATCATCAACGAATCCCAGCCTTCTTCAGAACGTTCAATCCCGGCCAGTTCGTCTTTCCTGTCCCAGGAAAGGCCGTCTTTCGATTCAGCGTATCCGATGCGATAGCTACGTTTTACGTCGGTCCGGTAGTTGGTTGCATTCCGGTATGAAAAATACATTTTGTACAAATCACCATCTTTATAAACCGTCGGTCGGCCAATGGCATCCGTAAATTCGTCGTACCCTACACAGACGTGCCCGGTACGTTCCCACTTGATGCCATCCTTCGATTCGGCGTATTTAACGTCGTAGAACGGTTCAGGATGCCCATTGATCACTTCAATTTTTGTACAGGACAGATACCACATTCGCCACAGTATTGTACCATCCGGCTGTTCTTCCCGAATTACGCAGGGCTGAGCCACCCAAACCTGGTCGTAGATGGATCGATCCATTAAAGGTCCAGTGTACTTACGTTCGAACGTTAATCCGCCATCGCGACTGATAGCCAGACCAATACCCAGCCGGTAGCTAGCTGTTTCGCTTTTATTCCAACCCGTATAATAAAGCCAGATTTCGTCTCCAACGGGTAAGAACCAGGATGGCATTGTACCTGTTTCATCAAACATGCCTACTGCACCTTTACTCAGGCAGGGCTTGTCATGGATGTACGTTACGTCCGACAGGTTGTTGGGGTTCAGTTCAACAAAAGTAACGGCAGAAGAAATCTGTTCGTCACGGGTAGAGAAATATACCCTCAATTTATCGCCCATCGGATACCCGAATGGTACCTGTGCATGCGTACGGCTGAAGGGTTTTGAGCCATCGGGTTTATAAATTAGTCCTTTTTTCGTCCACATACGTACTGATAAAAATTAGTTCTTATAACGGTCCAGCCGGGCAAAAACGCGCGTATTGTCAATCTCGCCTACGAAACGGTAGTAGGTATTTATGAAGTTTTTAAGTTCTGGAAATGTTTCATAACCATATTTCACCCGATCGTTCAGCCAGGTTGAATTTGGCCCCACAGCATCCAGAAACACGGGTGGGCGTGATGCTATAATGTTACGCATGTAACGGGCCCGATGAGTCTGCCGATCGTTCCCCATAACCAGTCGAATAACATGGTTATCGCAAACCCCCTGCGGCATTTGCGTTTCAACGTTGTATTGAGGAGCCCAGCCCCACACCACTAAATCTTCTCCACGCCTGGCCAGTTCGAGCACTTTTTGGGAAGCAGGCGATATATAAAATTGCCGTCGACTGGCGTCCTGATAAGCCAACACTGGATTGTTTGCCGATGAGTTTGCTTGATACAATCCGTTTATGGCAATGGATGCAATGACAAAAGTTACCCAAAAAACGGTATAGACAGGTGCCCGGAAACTAGTCAGCAGCCACCCATTCAGCAAACTAATTGGCAGCACCAGATAAAGTAAATAGTGAGTAAACTCGTTGCCCGGTTTAATAATGGCGTAACCACTAGCGGCCAGTAAAGCGAGAATGAACAGCAAAAGATTCTTTGTTCCGTCAAACTTACGGGAGAGGAGTGCCCAACTCGCCACCAGCGCAAATGTTGGCAGCAGATAAACCAGAAAATCAGTTGTTCGACCCACAAACGCCGGGAACTGACCTAAATAATACCAGAATCCAGCGCCAGCGCTGTAAGCGAAATTTCCGACTATATAAAAATGAATAAAGTCATCGAACACACCAAATGCGAGCGTAAACAGGACTACCAATAACGGAAAGGCCAGTCCGCCAAGTATTAAACCACTTAACGACCGCCAGAACAATAACCGGGGCATTTTTGGATACTGTTGTACCAAGCCCAAAAGAGCAGTTGCTACAATGACCAGCACTGTTGGCGTCCCCTGCAACTTGGCAAACGGCACCAAGCTACACAAAAAGCTTAGGCAAAATAAGCCTGGGGCAGAATCGAAATAGTTCTGATGCCATAATCGGGAATATTGCCACAAAGCCAGACCGATTAGAGCCAGTGAAAGCTGCTCATTTGTAGCATGAAGGAAGTCCCAATTTGTAGTGAACGCCAGAAAAGCGACAGCAGGAAGTAAAGCCAGCCGGGCGACTCGCGCGCTGAAAAAGTTCTCTAGGGTAAAATAGCCGCTGATTAAGCTAACGCCCATACACAGGAACGAGACCCAACGTAATACCATGTAATTAAGTGGGATGCCGAAATACCCCGGAAGCGCTACGTAATAGCAACTTAATGGACCCATGGTGGCCCCATCTACTGATTTCCAGTAAACAGGATGATGCCGTAAGGTGATAGCCTGAGAAAGCAGTTGACTTTCGTCAGGGTTTAATTCCCGGTTGATAAAGAGAACCAGAAGTCGCTTTAGAAAAAGCAAGCCAAGCAGCGAACACAACAAACCCAACTGCTCTTTGCGTGATACCTTTCCCTGATAATCACTCTTAATAAAAAAACCTCCCAAAATCAGAAAAGCGAGCCAGCCTGCCAATTCCCAGGAAAGGGGAGATTCAAACAAATTCATCGTTACTTTAAAAAATTGGCCTTTTCTATAGAATTCGCCATTGGCTATAGCCTGCTGTGCGACAAAATTCTATAAAAAAGGCCCAGAATTATTTCTGAATTAACAACCGAGCAGCCATACTATCGTGAATCTGAGTCATTGTCTCTTTCAGATCGAATGTCCAGTCCCAGCCCGGATAGTGTTGCTTAAACTTCGTCAGGTCAGAAATGTACCAGATATGGTCTCCACTACGGTTCGTATCTGAATACTGGTAGTTCATTTTGTTGCCTGAAATTTCTTCACAAAGGGCAATTGCTTCGAGCATTGAGCAGTTGGCGTAACGGCCACCACCCGCGTTATACACTTCGCCCGGACGAGGATTCTGATAGAAATGCCAGAACATATTCACCAGATCCCAGCTGTGGATGTTGTCCCGAACCTGTTTGCCCTTATAACCAAAAATAGTGTACTGATTACCGGTTATAGCACACTTCATCAGATACGATAGAAAACCATGTAACTGTGCTCCTGAGTGGTTTGGGCCCGTCAGACATCCGCCCCGGAATACGCCTGTGTTCATTCCGAAATAACGACCGTACTCCTGCACCATAATATCAGCAGCTACTTTCGAAGCGCCAAATACCGAGTGCTTGGTATGGTCGAGGCTCATGAACTCGTCAATACCATTCTCGAAATACGGGTGGTTCTGGTCAATTTCCCAGCGCGTTTCAGTCTCGATCAGCGGCAGGAAATTGGGATTATCACCATATACTTTATTGGTAGATGTAAAGATAAACACGGCTTCGGGAGCATGTAGCCGGGTCATTTCAAGCATATTCAGCGTACCAACGGCGTTTACACCAAAATCAGTGAACGGCTCGCGGGCAGCCCAGTCGTGGCTGGGTTGGGCAGCCGTATGCAGTACTAACTTAATATCAGAGCCGTATTCCTGGAAGATGGGCTCCAGTTGACTTACTTCACGAATGTCGGCCGGGCGATGCTGGTAATTTTTGTATGCGTCAGCCAGGCGGTTGCGATTCCATTCTGTTGACCCATCAGCACCAAAAAAATATTGGCGCATGTTGTTATCGATACCAACAACCAGATCAAACTTATCGGAGAAAAAGGCAACTGCTTCACTACCAATCAAGCCAGCCGAACCCGTGATTAATGCAATTTTCATATCTTTATACGTGCGTAATGAAGCTTTATGTACAAAAAAAATACTTTTTTACAGACGATTCAATTAGACAAAGTAACGCAAAAATTTACAATTGCGATGCTTTTCAGGCCAAGCTCCCAAAAACCCACAAGCCTTTTTATCAAAAGGTTATAAATACAATAGCGATGAGTCAGCATCTAACGGCCAACTCATCGCTATTGTATTTATCGCTAGATTACGTTTACAGGCTTTGCGTTTTGTTACCCGGTGCAAATAATTTCTTGCGAATATCTTCGGCTTTAGCGTCCAGCTCTGGATTTGGGGTGTATTTGTATTTTGTCTGTACAGCTACACAGTCTTTACCCGTTCCATATACTTCTGCATCACCAGCACGGTAATCAGCCCGGTAATCATCGGCACGGTAATCGGTTTGCCGAACTGTATTATACTTTTGGTAATCGCAGGACGCCAGCGATAACACCGCTACAGCCAACAAACTTATATTTAGTACGCGTTTCATAGCTACTTGATTGCGAATTGATTCGACAAAAATAAGAAAGAGTCGTTAGTCGATTGTAGTTAGCCGACAGTTTTTTTCATCTTCTGACACGAATGCTCACTAACAACCGCCTACTGATTGATTGTTTTTATCTCTTCCCAGACAAAATTTATCAATTCCCGTATGTAGTCAAGCGAAAAATCGAACGGTACGTTGGCCGCGGCATAGATTTCACGTATCGGCGCTTTGTAACCCAGACTCAATGCTTTTTTGTAACCCTCCAGCCCTGCTTTCGGGTCACGTCGGTAATTACGCCATACGCCAATCGCACCCAACTGAGCAATGCCATATTCGATGTAGTAAAATGGTACTTCGTATAAATGCAACTGCCGCTGCCAGATGTATTCCTTATAAAAAGCGAATCCGTCCCAATTCGTTACGGAATCAGCAAATTGCGAATAAATCCGTAACCAGTTTTCTCGCCGGTCAGCGTCGGTATGGGTTGGATTTTCATAAATCCAGTGCTGAAATTTATCAATTGTAGCAACCCAGGGCAACGTCTCAATGATAGACTCCAAGTGCTGTAGCTTAGCTCTACGTAACTCATCTGGGTCTTCAAAGAAAATATCCCAATGATCCATTGACAAAAGTTCCATACTCATGGAGGCTAACTCAGCCACTTCCATCGGCGGATTCCGGAAGGCTTTCAGCGACAGATCACGGGTTAGAAATGAGTGAACGGCATGGCCCCCTTCGTGCACCATCGTAACCAAATCCCGCAGACTCGACGTAGCGTTCATGAAAATAAATGGCACGCCAATTTCCTCAAGGGGGTAATTGTAGCCACCGGGTGCTTTTCCTTTGCGCGACTCCAGATCAAGGTGGCCCATGGCCCGCATAATCCGTAAATCATCGCCCAATTCCTTGTCGAGACGGTCGAAGCAGAGAATGGCTTTTTCGATCAATTCCTTACCGCTGGCAAAGGGTTTTAATGGGGCCCGTCCCTCAACGTCAACTTTAGCATCCCACGGACGTAGTGGATCAACTGCCAGCTTTTGTTTGCGATCTTCGGCTAATTCGTTCAGGAGAGGAACCACGGCTTCGGCTACGGATTCATGAAAATTAAAGCAATCCTGTGGAGTGTAATCGAACCGACCGAGGGCGGCAAAGGAGTAGTCCCGAAAATTGGCAAAACCAGCATTGGTGGCAATCTGGTGACGTAGCGTGCGTAACCGATCAAATAACTGGTCGAGGGCTTCATGGTCTTTATACCGACGCTCCCAGATTTTTCGCCAGGCCTCTTCGCGTACGTTACGGTCGGTAGACTGCAAAAAATCACTTGCTTCGGGCAAGGTTATTTCACGGCCATTGATAATAACCGTCATGGCTCCGGCAATGGCACCGTATTTACGTTCTTCGGTTTGCAGTTCGGTCTGGAGCGGAATGTTTTCGTCCCGGAAAATTTCGATGGCTTTTTTCATGCCACGAACCATTACGTCGAATCCCTGATCAGTCAATTGACTTAGGTAAGGGCTATGGATCGCTTTAAGGTCGAGGTCGTTACCGTAAGCCGTCATAGGCGGCTGGATTTCGGCAATAAAAAAATTCAGCTGGTTGACCAGTTCTTCATTGGCTGTGTCGCAGGTCATACGGATGTACCGCCAGGCAAAGTTTTCGGACAGGTACGATTCCAGTTCACTGCGGTCGAGCAGCCACCGCCGAAGATCGCTGGCGTCGTGAATGGGTCGATCCCGAAGTTCATCATAAAGTGGTTTAACATCATCCCAGCTTTGCAACTCAATTGTTTCGCCGATAAACGGACGCGCCGGACGTACTGGCAGATTTAAGGTTTCGTTCGTAGTCATCAATAAAAACGTAAAGCCAAGTGGGCTATGGTCAAGCGACTGAATTGACTGTGCAAAAATAAGAATAGATGCTTGCTGAATGCTCTGAAAAGAGGACAGCTCGCATAAATAGATAAGTCGTTAGAAAACTTTTTTGTTCACAGATTTGCATCTACGAAAATGTTCGTATATGTTTGCTACGAAATATTTCGTAGATAAGCGATGAAGCCAACTGATTCTGAATTGGAAATCCTGCATGTCCTCTGGGCAAATGGCCCAAGCACGGTACGTCAGGTACATGAAGTGTTAAGCCAAAGTCGTGATATTGGGTATACGACTGCCTTAAAGTTGATGCAGATTATGTACGAAAAAGGCTTGCTTTCCCGCGAAGAGGATGCCCGTTCGCACACCTATACGGCGGCCGTCAGCGAGGAAGATACGCAGCGAAACTTAGTTGACCGCTTTGTGGAAACAGCCTTTCGTGGCTCAGCATCGAAATTGGTGATGCAGGTTTTAGGGCAGCACAAAGCATCGCGCGAGGAGCTTGATGAAATCAAAGCGCTCCTGAATAATCTCGACCGGAATTGATCCAATCGATTGGCCTGATTTTGTTATAACTAAAGACTTCCTATAATTCATGAATGCTTTTCATTTTCTGACAAACCCAGTTGTAGATGCCCTCGGCTGGACCTTGCTTCATGCCGTCTGGCAGGGCTTTTTGCTGGTGTTACCGGTCGCGTTAGCATTGCACCTGTTACGTAACCGATCCAGTATGCTCCGTTATCGTGTGAGTGTTCTGACACTTATGACTCAACTTCTGTTATCAGCCGCTACGTTCGTTTGGTATTACAAACCCGCCAGTCATTCAGTACAGATGACTTCAGCCTTAGCCACTAACCAGGCTTTTCACATTCGCTGGCAAACGGTAGCGCAAACATTGCCCTGGCATCAGCAACTGCAGCAATTCCTGGAAACCCACCTGAGTCAGTTCGTACTGGTCTATTTGATCGGTGTTTGTGTTTTTGGCCTACGGCTGGCGGGCGGCTGGCTCTATTTGCAGCGATTAAGCCAGACGGCTATTCAGCCCAATACGGTAATCTGGACGCACCTGACCGAAAAGCTTCGGCTGGCATTGGCCATCAAAGCCGTTATCCGGGTTCGTGAGTCTGCCCGAATTGCTGTGCCAATGGTTGTCGGGATCGTCAAGCCTATTCTACTCCTGCCTATCGGTCTGACTACCCACCTGACAACCAGCGAAATTGAATCCGTTCTGGCTCATGAACTGGCCCACATCAAACGTCAGGATTATGCGGTCAATCTGCTTCAGTCAGTCATTGAAGTGCTTTATTTCTTTCATCCGGCTTTATGGTGGCTATCGGCTCGTGTGCGGGAAGAACGCGAACACTGCTGTGATGATCTGGCCGTAGACGTTTGTGGTGGAGACGGTCGCACACTGGCACAGGCGCTGGCGCATATCGAAGAATTGCGGTTAATACAACTTAATCAAACCCCTGCACTGGCTATGGCATTTGCATCGAAACAACAGCATTTATTACACCGGGTTCGGCGGGTATTGGGCGTACCAACACGCCCTCTTGTGTCGAACCACAGTCTGGCTGGCTTAACACTGGCAACCATTCTATTGATGAGCGTTTCGGTCTATGCTATGCAAAAACAGGATAGGCCAAAGTCACCTGCGGGTCAGCCCCATCCGGCTCATTCAACCCGGCGGCACAAAGCAGGGAATGGTACCGAATTCGGTATTACCGATAACAAAAAGGTTGATTACATTATCTGGAATGGCCATAAGCTTTCGGCCACTCGCGTAACTCGTTTACAACGACAGCTTGACCGGGTAATGGCCGGTACGCTCGCCCTCGACGCAGTGCCTCAGGCTGATCGTGACATTCTGCTGACACTGATCGAAACCAATCATTCGTTTCAGGATGGCATGAATACGCTCGTCGACGGGTTATCTCATATTGATTATAGCAACATTGTCGCATCGTCGCTGAATAACATACCAATCAGTCCCGACGGAACCGTTGAAGGGCTGGCTAAAGTAGATTATAATACCCTGCTTAAAGACGCCTTTGCTTCGATACCGAACGCTCTCCAGTTTTCAACCGATTCATTGGAAAAACAACGGGCTAACCAACAGCGCCTGGTAGATAGCCTGAGCCGCCTGATGGAACAGCGGTCACGCCAGATTCAGAACATCCACCTCCAGATGGAAAAAATGCAGTTTCCGATTGACGAGCTACAGCGTAGTGTGGAGGTGCTGAACTGGCGTAAGGACAAATTGATGCAGCAACGTAACGCTTTGATTGAAAAGCACCAACGGCTATTACAGGGCGATGGTAAACAAAAGCTAAATATGGATGAGGTCGAAAAACAGTTGAACGCGATTCAGCCTGAAATCAAGAAACTTGAAGGTTCAATGGAAGAGCTGAATTCGCAATTTGAAAGCCTGAACGCAAAACAGGAGGAAGCCAAATTACCTATGGAAAAATTGGAGCGCGAAGCGGAGCAACTGAATGAGCAAATGCAGAATCTATCGGAGCAAATCACCAAATATGACGATGGTCTGGCTCATATGATGCCCGATTTATCCGATTCGAATGTAAATGTAAATGTGGATAATTCTCTCCGCAGCCTGCGTTCGCTACGTTCTGTCCGGCCAGCCAGGGCGCCGATGCCTCCACGTCCAGCTTCGGTTGCGGCACCGGCAATACCACATTTGGCCCCGGCTCCTCCGGTTGCCGCTCCCCGGGCAAAAATTGCGACTCCCCCAGCGGTAAAACCGGTTTTGGCACCCAAACCGCCAAAACAAGCACGTCCATAAGAAGTTCAATAATGGGCCGGACACTACATCCGGCCCATTATTTATTCGATTTCAATCACAACATCGGTTCCGACTGGGTGCGCTACGCAGGTCAATACGTAGCCCGCTTTTAGCTCCGATTCCGACAAGCCATCTTCCTCATCCAGTTTTACTTTGCCGGATATGCATCGGCCCATACAGGCGGTACACATACCAGCCTGACAAGAGTAAGGCAAGTCAATATCTAGATCCAGAGCAGCTTCCAGAATTGTCTGATGCGGAGCTACGGCAAACTTATACTCACTTCCTTCGTATAAAACCGTTACTTCGGGAGAGCCACTGTCGCCTGCTGTAAGCGGTTCTTCAACTACGTCGCCAGCCGTTACGGGTGCGTGCGCAAAACTTTCTTTATGAACCCGTTCCGACGGCACTCCTACCAGCGACAGGGCCGAACGAGCCTCAGCCATCATACCATCGGGTCCGCAGAGGTAGAAATTTGCGTTCTGACGTTCAGCAACGGGTAACTGCTCTAAAAGCCGTGTCAATAGGTGTTGATTCAGACGGCCTTCACCACCCGTCCATCCATACGACGGCTGACTTAATACATGCGTTGTCTGAAACCGCGAACGACCATAAGCCTGCTCCATAGCGTCAAGATGGGCCTTGTATATGATCGACTCCTGGTTGCGGTTGCCATAAATCAGCCAGATACGACTGTTTGGCTCTACGTGCAGGGCTGATTTCGCTATGGAAAACAGGGGGGTAATCCCACTCCCAGCACCAATCAGCACAATTGTTCGTCGACTGTGCGGATCAAGTTTAGGGACAAACGTACCCATCGGTTCCAGCGTTTCCAGAACATCACCAGACTTAATTCGGTCGCAGAGGTAATTGGAAGCTATGCCGCCCGGTACGCGCTTTACCGAAACCGACAGAGAGACATCAACATGCGGAGATGATGCCATTGAATAAGACCGGCGTATTTTCTGCCCGTTGACGTTCAGCAGAAATGTCAGGAACTGACCGGGCTGATAGCGGACTTCCTCATTAATGGGGTGCCAGAAACTTATTGTTACGGCGTCGGACGTTTCCCGAACAACGTCTTTTACTTTTAAAAAATATCTATTTGCCATTCGTCCATTTCAGGTTGTTAGAGCCCGGATTTCACATCTCCGTTTTCGGATGTACCTGTAAGTACTGAAGCGCGAAACCTGGACCTATAAACTAATAACTGCTTAATCAGCTACAAAGGTACGTCACACAACCCTTTTGTGATACTCGACCAGCCGTTCTGCCGGTGCTCTTACAATAAGACCCATTGTTAAATCTGTTTGTTTGACAGCCTCCCGCAACTGAATAGCAAAATGATACGCAATTGACCCTACAAAATGAACTGGACTCTGACCTGCTTCCGGAAATCGCTTTACATACGTAGTTAAAAAGAGCTTGAAGGCGTCTGTCAGCAGCTGCGCTACGTATGGATTCTCAATATGATCAGCTAGAAATGGTGTGAACGACGCGAAATAACGGTTCGGAAACGGCTTTTGGTAAGCGTTTTCCAGCAATGTTGGGCGATCAAGGGCATAACGCTTCTGAAATGCTTCACGCAGATCGTTGGGCAGTCGCTCCTGAAAAAAATCACGAACCAGCGTTTTCCCTAAATAGCCTCCACTGCCTTCGTCACCGAGCCAGAAACCTAGCGACTGAATACCACGAACGATTTGATTCCCATCATAATAACAGGCATTCGATCCTGTTCCCAGAATACATACGATACCCGGAGCCTGACCGGCTGCTGCACGGGCGGCACCAAGCATATCACTGTTTACGTCTACGGTCTGTAAAGCAGGCAGAACCGTTTGTAAGGCATTGGCTACAATATGATTTACAGACGGGCCCGTACAGCCGGTTCCGTAATAAAATACCTCCGTTATCGGTACGTCCATCAGGTTCGGGATCAACTGACGTTGTAAGGTTGTAACCATCTGATCGACGGTCTGATAATACGGATTGAATCCATCCGTTTGTATTACATGAACCTGGTCGTTGGCATCAATAAACCGCCAGTCGGTTTTTGTAGAGCCACTATCGGCAATAAGAAGCATGAGAGAAAAGGGTACGGTATCCAGTTGACCATTTGAAACACATCAAACTAATTTTCCAACCACCGGAAACCGTTTAAATACGCTCTCGGTATGGGGAGCATCGGGCAGTTCATCAGTAAGATCCTGCCCGGCCCAGTGTTCGTAGTGGGTACCATTACGCCAGAGACGCGAGGTCGATACGTCGTAAATGATGCCTGCATAAGCGCACCAGATTTCGTCTCGATCCTGCCCATTACGTAAGGCCAGTTGCGAGCGAGTGTATCCATTAATCAACTCTGAATGGGCAGACATGCTTTATTCCGTTAAGTCAAACAGATGAATAATTAGGTATCAATTTTGCGAGTGACCACAAAATTAGCGTAACTTTAGCCACTTCAGTTTATATGCATCGTTTACTAATGAGAAAGACTTCGGTCAGTGTTTTATTTTCGGCAATTGTTTTTGTCGGATTGTTAGCGGGTTGCAAAAAGGAGTCAACACCGCCTGTTTCGGAACTTATCGCCAAAGTCTGGACGGCCAGTAAAGTGGAAGAAAATAACGTAACCGTTTATACCAAAGGGGCTACGGGCAATATCCGCGATTATACTAAATTTTCACTCGATCTTAGTTCCGCGCCGACGGCCAAATACACGGATTACGACGGAGTCCAATCAACAGGCAAATATTCATTACCATCAGATACACGGTTGTCGATTACGGACATGAATCCGCAATTGACGGGTACGAATGGTACCATCGAATTTACCATCAATTCCATTGACGCGAATAACCTGAAAATTACCCGAACAACCACCAGCGTTAAAACGGGTAACACGACAAACGTTTATACGCTGACAAGTCCATAGACGGCTTGCAAACTTATTACCTGATGAAGCCGTTCCGTATAACAATCGGAGCGGCTTTTTTAATGAGTAATGGATAAATACTGGTTGATAGCATTTGCCAGCAATTTACCTCCTGACTTATCCGTTACGCATGGCTCATTATTCATTAAACTATGACTGATCTTAATACGCTGGGCGAAATAGGCCTGATCGACCGAATCCGGCAGGCTACACCAACACCTGTTCATCCCGAAACGATACGTGGCATCGGCGATGATGCGGCTGTGTTCGACTGGGGAAATGATTATGGGTTACTGGCAACGGATATGCTGGTTGAAGGTATTCATTTTGACCTGACCTACGTACCACTCAAGCATCTGGGTTATAAAGCCGTTACGTTCGGCGTTTCCGACATTGCAGCCATGAATGGCCTTCCCCTGCAATTAACCGTGGGCATTGCGCTCAGCAGCCGGTTTCCGGTAGAAGCGATTGATGAATTATATGAGGGGATTCATGCTGCCTGCAAAGCCTACAACATTGACTTGGTTGGTGGTGATACAACAGCTTCCCGCTCAGGCTTGATCATTTCAGTTTCCGTGTTGGGAAAGGTTACCAAGGATCTTATTACGTATCGCAACACTGCGCAGCCCAACGACGTTGTTTGCGTCACGGGCGATCTGGGATCGGCCTACCTCGGCTTGCAATTACTAGAGCGGGAAAAGCAGGTTTTTCTGGCCGATCCCAACATGCAGCCTAGTATTTCGGAAGAGCGAGCTTATCTGGTTCAGCGCCAGCTCAGGCCAGATGCCCGCACCGACATTGTTCATGAGCTTCGCGACCTAGGTATTCGGCCTACAGCCATGATCGACGTATCGGATGGCCTGGCTTCTGAGTTACTGCATCTTTGCCGACAGTCGGGTACGGGCGCGATAATTTTCGATGAGAATGTACCGATCGACGATCAGGCTTATCTGGCCGCTGACGAGTTTAAAATCAGCCCGATGACAGCCGCGTTAAACGGGGGCGAAGATTACGAACTTTTATTTACGGTACGTCCGCAGGCATTTGAGAAGCTGTCAACGAATGCTCGGATTACGGCCATTGGCTACCTGACGAATGACCCATCGCAGGTAGTGCTGGCTACCAAAGCAGGGCAGCAGACGCCCCTTCGAGCACAAGGCTGGGCGCAATTGGATAAATAGGAATTTCCAGTGTTGGCAGAGGTGGCCTTTCTTCAACATATATGGCATCTCTGCTAACACCCGCAACGTAATACGCGTCAGTTAAATTGGCGGGTGGGCGGGGCTAGCGTTTCTAAAAACTGCTCGACCTGACGGGGACGTTCAAAAATCAATACGTTACGTCCAGCGGCATAAATGTCGATACTTTGCAGTACCCGTGGGCGCTGAATGGCCCTGAAGGTAAGAATCCACCAAAAGAAGCTCCAGTCTATTTTTTCCAGACAACCCGGATTCATATCGGGCCGACTTTTGCCCCAGTATTTGATCCGTCTTTTCAGAACACGCCACAGGCACAACAGGGTCGAAAAATCCAGGAAAATGATTGTGTCGGCGTCAGCCAACCGCAGATTCATGGTTGAGCTGTAGTTGCCGTCGATGATCCACGTTTGCTGGCTGATTATTTTTTGTATAAGCCGTAGTTCTTCTTCTTTTGAAACCATTTTCCAGCCGGGCTGCCAGAATTCGGCATCCAGGTGAATAACCGGGAGATCTAGAATATGGCCAAGTTGCCGTGCCAGTGTCGATTTTCCAGCGCCACCACAGCCAACAATAGCCACCTTTTTCATGGGCTGCTTACTGAATTTGGTACTGATAAATCCATTCCGATACAGTCGCCATCATTGAGCAGGTGGCAGCATCGTCCTGAATACCCTTTGACAAAAGCACCAGAACGTACTTACGGCCGTCGGGTAGAATAACAAGGCCCGAATCATGACGAACGCCTTTGATAGAGCCTGTTTTATGGGCAACCTTCACCGATTTAGGTAATTTAGCCGGTATGGCATCATTAAATTTTTGATCGAGCAGGGTGGCAATCATTGCCTTTGATGCTTCCGGACTAACAGCCTTTCCCGTACCGATCTTATCAAAAATCACCATCAGATCATAAGCTGTGGTCGTATTGTTCAGGCCCTTGGCAAACGCTTTGCTATCTTCTACCCCTCGCCGTACCTGAATATCTTTTGCACCCAGTTCACGCATGGTTTGTGTTACGTTTGGCCCACCTACCCGTTCAATCACCAGATTTGTTGCCAGGTTGCTGCTCCAGATAATCATATCATACACTAAAGATGCCAGCGTGCGCTTCGTTCCGACAGATTTATAAATCGTCGTATCGCTGTCGTCGGTGGCACGTAACTGATAGGGGCTACCGTCAACAATACTTTTAAACTCTGTTGTGATGGAAATTGAATCCGAGAGCGACATCTTATGCTGAGCTACCTGCTTGTACACCTCAATCATAACGGGTGTTTTCATGGTACTGGCCGCATGAAACTCCTCGCGTTCATGAATAAACAGCTCCTTACCCGTAGTCAAATCCTTGAAAGCAACGGCAAAATCGCCGGTCTGTTTGCTTAACTCTCCTGCAATTTTCTGCTTCAGCTGATCCAGCGTAAGTGTAGACTGACCATACACCGGCCACTCAGTCAGCAGAGCACCCCCGTCAACAGCGCAATTACCAATGCTTTCTTTTTCAGCATCATTCTGTAGGTAGTTAGTTAATCAACCAATAAAATTAGCGGACCCGCAGCAGTTTTGAATAGCACGGCTGGCTGCACAGAGGCTTCAGAACCAGCGTATCCTGCCGAAATTCCAGCCCCTGCTGAAATGGTACGTTCGCCCGGTTTGTATTGATAAAAAATTTGATGAACAAGCTATCAGGGTAGGTTTTATCAATGCTGTAGTATTTGATCGGCGCGTAATAGGTCATCTCGGTACCATTGCCTGTTAACGTACCGCTCGCATCGAACGTAAGGGTTTGCGCTTGAGCCCCCGTGTATCGTTGGGTTGTATAAAAGCTGGTATCCCGACTGGTCCGGATTGTATCGATTTTTGGTACGTAAACCGAATCTTTGTTCAGAACCGAATCCTTTATAAAGGAATAAACAAAAAATATCGAATCTTTTGGGTAATGGCGTTCATAAAGCCGCCACGTACCGGTAATACGAGCGTCGGTCTCGCCGGGCGAAAAGCCGGAATTTGTGTCTTTACAGGCCCAAAACAGACCGGCAAGCAGTAGCGTAATAGATAGATAAAGTAGCGTCTTTTTCACAAATCAAGTAGCAGCAGTTCGTAAAATTAACGAACAGGTTCCTATCACCATTGCTTTTGTCCGGCTCTCTCTTAAAATCAACATCCCGAAAGCCTTTCTGAGCTTCCGGGATGAGATAATACGTAGTTGCCTGAGCCGTAGTTTATCTACACGAACTCTGCCCCCCGCTCTTTTGCGTCGGCAACGAAGCTCTTTACTTTTTGTTCTTCTTCCTTGCGGCAGATCATCAACACGTTGTCATACTCCGCTACGATATAGCCATCCAGTCCGTTGACCACCACAAGCCTGTCTTTTGGCGTTTTGATGATGCAGTTTTTCGTATCGTAGAGCATAATATGGCCGTCAATTACGTTAAAATCTTCGTTCTTATCCGAGACTTCATAGAGTGATTTCCACGTACCCAGATCCGACCAGCCAAAATCGCTTAGTACAACGTACACATTATTAGCCTTCTCCATTACGCCATTGTCGATGGAAATACTCTTTGTGAGCGAGTAGGCTTTGTCAATGAAAGCGGCTTCCTGATCGGTATAATACACCCCGGTACCCTCCGCAAAAATTTCGGCTACGTCAGGCAGATGCGCTTCAAATGCCTTGATAATCGCCTGGGCATTCCAGACGAAAATACCTGCATTCCAAACAAATTCGCCACTGTCTACAAACTGCTGTGCCAGTTCCAGATGCGGTTTTTCTGTGAAAGTTTTTACCTTCTTCACCTGGCTGCCCGATTCCGGAATGTACTGGATATAGCCATAACCCGTGTCAGGACGGCTGGGCTGAATACCAAGCGTTACCAGAATATCCTGCCCGCTAGTAGCATCCAGAGCCGTTTGAATTGTCCGTTTGAATTCTTCTTCTTTCAGAATAATATGGTCGGCCGGGGCAACAATAATGTTGGCTTCGGGGTCATTCTGGGCAATTTTATAGCAGGCGTAGGCAATACAGGGTGCTGTATTACGCGCGATTGGCTCACAAAGTACCTGATCATCTGACAACTGCGGAAGCTGTTGCTGACACAGGTCTTTGTACAGGGCACTCGTGACGATGAAAATATTTTCGGAAGGGCAAATACCGTCGAAACGGTCGGCTGTTTGTTGAAGCAGCGTTCGGCCCATGCCGAGTACATCATGAAATTGCTTGGGGTAACTTGTTCGACTGAAAGGCCAGAACCGTGTTCCGACGCCCCCCGCCATAATAACGACGTATGTATGATTCATTGACGATAGGGAATGATACAACAAAGTTGTATGTATTAAACTAGATTATAAAATTGTTTAACTATAATTTACATTTTGTCAAATTTATAAACATTATAAGATGAACATTATAGAGACCGACAAAAATAAGATGCGATTCACTAGGTTCTAGCCCGGTGAATCGCAAAATAGAAAACGTTCGAAAAGTTTTGTATACGGGCTACGTTCAGCAAGATAAGAGTCCGTTGCCTATATTCAATCATTTACTAATTGAAATCGCCCCCAACAGCCCGCAATAACGCTACGGCATACTGCACTTCCTGACTGCGTAATTGAACCAGTTGCTGCTCTGTTGTCAGAATGGTACGTTGGGCATCAAGCACTTCCAGGTACGTTGCCAATCCGCGAACATAGAGTTCCCGATTATACTGCTCTGTACGGCGGGCGAGGGCCAGCGTCTGCCCTTGCATATCAATCTGTTGACGTAATAAGGTTAAATTATCCAACGCGGTTTCGGCATCACGCTGAGCCAGTTGCAGCGCCTGCTGATACGTTTGCTGGTTTGTTTGAATCTGCTGCCTTGATAGGGCAATGTTCTGCCGGGCCCGATGACCCTCATACAGCGGCACAGATGCATTGACTCCTACCAGGTAAGTTGCAGCGCTGGGCGTAAACCAGTTCCCGATTTTACCCGATAATACGCCCCCTGACCCTACCAACGTAACCCTCGGTAGTGTACTGCTTTGCTGAAGCGTAACTTGAGCGGCTGCTATCTGATTTTGCCGAATGTATTGTAATAAATCAGGGCGACGTGTCAGTTGTTCCGGCGCCACATTCTGGTAGGGGTACGTAGGCACAGCCGTTGGTAGCGTACCAGTGGGCACTGAAAACTGGGACGGGTCCTGTCCGCAGAGCTGAGCCAGCCCATTAATCAGTTCGAGACGTGCCCGCTCCAGACCTCTCAGCGTAACCTGTAAACCGGCATAATCGGTTTCGGCCCGCTGCACGTCAATCTGATTAATTAAACCTACCCGAAAACGCTCACGGAGAATCGAAAGTGTGGTATCGCGCGACTGAATATTCCGGCGAAAAACAGCCTGTTCGGCATCATTGCCGCGAATCAGCATATACGTTCGGGCAATATCAGAAGCCAGTGTAAGCCGGAAGGACTGATAATCGGCATCATTAGCCTGCTCCTGCAAACTGGCCACAGCAATGCCGTTACGTATCCGTTTGAACAGATCAAGCTCGTAACTCGCATCAACGGGCAATAATTGAAAGGTATTCAACTGAAACCGCGGCAAAAGATCGGACTGACTGGCAACGGAAAGTGGGCGTCGTTCAGACAAGCTTTGTGTAGTAACGAGCGCTGAACTCCGAATGGATGGCGACAGAAACGACTGAGCTATTTTAATACGGATACGTGCTTCTTCCAACCGGCTTAGCGAAGCCCGTAAATTAGGGCTATTATCCAATCCCAATTGAATCAGCGATTCGAGCGCTGGATCGCCAAAGCGACGAAAACCGCTGATTGTCAGAGCCGGTACCGATCCATTCGGATTTGGCATTCCGGCTGACATAGCAGGAGTGCCAGTCGCTGAGCTAACGGGTGGCTGTGGCTGTACCGTTCCTGTTGTACCGGCAGGCGTAGCACCGGGCTGAACAGTAACAGCGCCCCCCGGTGCATTGAGGGGCGTTGTCTGGGCATTAGCCTGAAAAGCAAGTAAACTAAGTACGTAAAGACTCGTTAAATAAGTATTCATCTTTGAGCTACTGATTTTTCGGCTATCGGTTTCTGAAGCCGAACTTTTTGTCCGTCGCGCAGACGGTCGTTAGGATTGGTGACAACGAGTTCCTGACCAGTTAAGCCACTCGACGCTTCAAGGGTAGTTCCATAATCGCGCCCAAGCGTAATGGGCACAAACCGTACCCGCTGATTGGCTTCAACAACAACAACCCGTGGCCCTTCCGGTGTAATTTGCAGGGCATTGGCCGGAATCAAAACCGGCGCGTTTGTAGCAATCATATCAAACTTAACCTGACTGTACAGCCCCGAAGGAATTTCCTGTTTCGGATTCGGAATAGCGATTTCAGCCAGCAATGTCCGCGAATCGCTACGTAACGTACCCGACGTCCTCACAACTTTTCCTTTAAAACCCTGATTTTTCAGCTCTGGAACCACAACTGTAGCAGGTAATCCAATCTTGATATACCGATAAAAGGTTTGCGGTACGTCGACAAACACGCGCAGCATACCCAATTCAGAAATGGTAAAGAGGGGCTGACCCGAACCCGGCGAAACCAGCGTACCGTTTTCAGCCGTCCGGCTAGTAATTACGCCACTGAATGGCGCCCTTATCTGTTGTAAATCTTTGAGAGCCTGTAAACGACCCAGATTCGCCTGCGCAACCGTTACGGCCGATTGACGCGTATCTACATCCTGTTTGGCAATGGCACCGGGTAGCTGGACACTCTGCAAACGATCCAGATTGGTTTGCGCCAGTTGCTGATCGGCTTTAGCGCGGGCAATGTCCTGATCCAGTTCAGGCGCGTCGATCGTAGCCAGTAACTGCCCTTGTTTTACCTGCGCACCAATATCGACGTACCACCGACGCAGAAAACCCTGTGTCCGGGCATAGAGGGGCGTTTGCCGGTAGGGTTGAATCTGACCGGGCAGCATCAGGCCCGTTGTGTCCGACGAGTGCCTGAGAGACACGGCGTTGACAATAGGCTCCCGATTCTTTTCTTCGGTGGCAGCTGCCTTTAGTGCCTGTGTGTTTTTGATACGGGGTAGTACCCCAAAAAACACAAACAGCGCAATCAGTACCAGCACTGGAATTATGACTCGAAACGCTTTCATACAGCTAGCTTATAAACTCAATTCAGTTCGTCAATTTTTACGATGGCATTCTTATTCAACGGACCGTACAGATGCGGAAAAAGTGCCTTATTTGTCGACTCTTCGTATTTTAATTCATGTGTCAGCTTATCCGCATCCACATGCAATAGTAACAGGTCTGGTACACTTCGATAGTATCGATTTAACGTATCATTAACCTGTTCCTGACGCGATAGGTGAATAAACCCTTCCGTTTGTAAGCTATCAGCGCTATAGTCCGGTAAATGTTCCTGCTCCGCCCAATCGGTGGCCGAAACAATGTGATAAATCAGGTTCATTCGTACACAACGGCTTCGGGCTCCGCTTTTTTCTTGGTTGAACGAGCCAGGTAACTGAACACAACCGGCACAAACAATAACGTAGTGACCGTTGCCAGTAGCAATCCGCCGATAACGGCCCGACCTAATGGTGCATTCTGTTCGCCACCTTCGCCCAATCCCAGCGACATGGGCAGCATCCCAATAATCATGGCAATAGCGGTCATCATAATCGGACGCAAACGGGTTCGGCCTGCTTCGAGAGCCGCTTCGTAGGCGTTATGCCCTACTTCCGGCAGATGATCTTTGGCAAAGCTTACCAGCAAAATACTATTGGCTGTGGCTACACCGACGCTCATAATGGCCCCCATCAGCGACGGAATACTGAACGTAGTGCCGGTCAGAAACAGCATCCAGACCATGCCCGACAAAGCACCCGGTAAAGCCGTAATGATGATAAATGGATACCGGAACGACTGGAAATTTACGACCATCAACAGGTACACCAGCAAGGCAGCAAAGACGATACCTAAGCCCAGCCGGCTGAAGGCGCTTTCCATACTCTCGACCTGACCGCGGATTGAAATTACATTGCCCGGCTTCAGTTTGGTTTTGTATTCATCGGCTATCTTGTTCAGTTCTTTGGCCACAGAGCCCAGATCTGTCTTCTCAACCGATGCGTACACGTCGTAACTTGGCTGCGTATTCACGCGGTTGATAATCACGGGCGACGTAGTACGCTTTGTTTTCATTACGTTGCTAAGCAATTGTGGCGTAGACTGCCCCGAAATAATTGGAGTACGTAACAGCTTATCAAACGAATCCAGTTTATAAGGTGGCGTCTGCACAACAATCAGATAGGGAAAGCCCGTATTAGGATCAGGCCAGAAGTTCGGGCGCGTTTGTCCGGTACCACTGAGCGAAATATTGAGGTTCGAAGCTACCCGCTGTTCCGTCAGGCCAAACTGGCTGGCCCGTTCGCGGTCAATATCCAGGAACAGCTCGGGCGCATCGAGTACCTGATGCAAATGCACATCAACCGCACCGGGAATCTGCGCTATTTTATCCTGCATTTCCTGAGCCACTTTCAGGTTATTAGCCCGGTCAAACCCCGATACCTGAACGTCGATAGCCGCTGTCAGACCGAAGTTCAAAATCTGGCTGACGATATCGGCAGGCAGGAAAAAATACGTAACGTCAGGCATTTCCTCGCGCAGCCGTGCCCGAATCTCACGAACGTACTCAAGGGTTGGCTTTGACCGCTCCTCAGTCAATGAAATCAGCAGTTCCGAATCAGCCGCACCAGCCGTGGAGTTGTCGGAGAAAAAGAAATTGTACCGTTCCGATGTCAGACCGATATTGCTGATAATCGAGCCAACTTCATCTTCAGGAATAACCTCCCGTACGATTTCGGTCGTCTTGGCCGAGATCTGTTCAGTAGCTTCGAGCCGGGTTCCAGCGGGAGCCCGCAAATGCAGTTTAATTTGCCCACCATCAACCTGCGGGAAGAAGTCCCGCCCAACAAATGGCAACAGCACGACCGTAAAAGCGATAACCCCAATGAAGACGAAGAACACCGTTCGCCGGTGGGCAAGCACCCATTCCAGTGCGCGAATGTAACGATCCTGAAACCGGTCAAAGCCGTTGTTGAAGCGGTTGTATAGTCTACGAAAGGCATTAGGTCGCTTAGTGCCACGCGAATCATGCTGATGTTCATTTCTGAGCATCAAGTCGGCCAGGGCAGGAACCAGCGTACGAGAGAGTACGTACGAAGCTAACATCGCAAACACAACCGCTTCTGCCAGCGGACCGAAGAGGAAACGAGCCGGGCCTTCAAGGAATAAAACGGATGTAAAAACAATGCATATCGTAAGCGTAGACACGAGCGTGGGGGTAGCAATCTGCTGCGCCCCTTCCAGAATCGCCTGTCGAAGCGGCAAGCCGAGTTCTTCGTTTCGGTGAATATTTTCAATGGTTACCGTTGCATCATCCACCAGAATCCCAATAGCCAACGCCAGGCCACCGAGTGTCTGGATATTCAGCGTTTCGCCCAGCAGATACAGGGCGACCAGGGATGATAGAATCGACAACGGAATGGAGATGGCCACAATAAGTGTACTACGCCAGCTACCCAGAAACAGCAGAATCAGGGCCGCCGTCAGCAAAGCCGCAATCAGGCCTTCCACCAGTACGCCTTCGATAGAGGCCCGGACAAACAGGGACTGATCGAACAGCGCTTCAATACGTAGATTTTTAGGGGCGGCTGCCCGAACAGTCGGTAAAATCTGATTTTTGATCTTATCAACGATCTCGGTGGTTGAGGCATTACCCGTCTTGACGATACGCATCAGTATCCCTTTGCTACCGTCCTGTTTCACAATATTGGTTTGTACGGCAGCGCCATCGTGGACATTGGCTACATCCCGCATGTGTACCGTAGTGCCGCCGACCACCTTGATCGGAATATCATTCAGGGCCGAAATCACATCGGGTTTTGAATTTAGCCGGATGTTGTATTCCCGCTCGGCCAGGCGCAACGAACCACCGGGTAGCGTCAGGTTTTGAGCCGCTACAGCATTCGTTACTTCTTCGGGCGTTACGTTATAAGCTATCAACTGATCGGGTTCCAGATCAACTGAAATCTGGCGGGTTTTACCACCAAATCCCTGCGACAGGCGACTCCCCTGCACGGTCGAAATCTGCGGCCGAACGCGTGTCTGAGCGTAATCTGTAATTTGCGATTCGGTCAGGCTATCGGATGAAAGGCCCAATTGCAGCACGGGTACGTCGGTCGCATTATACCGGACAATAAGGGGCGGCTGCGTACCCGGCGGCATCCGAACCAGAATTGTCTGCGAAATCGCCGTTACCTGCGCAATGGCTTCTTCAATCTTAACGGTCGGCTGGAAAAAAATCTTTAGAACGGCTGTCCCATTATAAGTCTGTGATTCGAGCCGCTGGACATCACTTACGTTGTTGATGAGGGACGTTTCGGAGAAGTTCGTAATCATCTTCTCCATCTCATTGGTCGATAGGCCACTATATCCCCAAATGACCGATACTACCGGAATATTGATACGCGGAAAAATATCGGTTGGCATCTGTGTGACGGCCAACCCACCCATAATCATAATCAGCAATGCCATCACGGCGATGGTATACTTTTTTTCTAACGCTAAGCGGACAATCCACATAGTAGGCCGGGTAAGTAATTGGCACCTATAGAATTATACATTAACTCTATCTAGTATTGAAGCAAAGTTACCAGCCGTCAACTCAGCGGAACAGGTAGGTTTTGTAGAATCACTGGTAAAAAATGCAGATTGCTAAAGTTAGGTCCGTATTATTACCAGTATGCACCCGCTCAGGCAGCCAGTGCATAAAGCTGTTCGCGGTAAGCACGGGGCGTTACGCCCAGTACGCTCTTGAAAAACTTCGTAAAATTTGATGGATCGTCAAAGTGAAGCCGGTAGCCAATTTCAGCAACCGTAAGGTCGGTGTTTCGAATCAGGTTCTGGGCTTCAAAAGCCGTTCGTTCCCGTATGTGCTGTAAGGCCGTTTTGCCCGTGTATTTTTTTAGGATATCACTCAAATAATGCGGATGAATATGCAGACGATCAGCTGCTTCATGAACAGTTAATAGAACGGGGTTAACCTGATTGGGGTCGGGCAGATAGTACATTTGCAACAGGCTTTGAAAACGCTCTACCAGCGAGACAGGCTGCGAATAATCAATAGCCGAGAGCGTCTGGCGATAAATCTGCCGACTCTTGATCATAAATGCCTGCAATAAGTGAAACGTTAAATCAAGCCGATCTGCTTTTGACCGCGTCTGATTACTAAACTCTCGATCTAACAGCTCAAATTGACTGTACAATTCAGCCACTTCGTCGGGAGCGATATGAATGAGAGGCTGAGCGCCTTTTCTGTAGAACGGATATTCCTGCATCGGATCCGAAAGCACCGAACGTTTCGTTACAAACTCCGACGTAAACATCATTACGTAACCACGCCACTGATCCTGCTTATGAATGGCCCGGACAGTCCAAGGACGTAGTGCATATAACGTTCCGGGCTTCACACAATAGGGTACACCGTCCAGATGAATGGTGCCGCTTCCTTCCGTTACCAAAGCGGCCACGTACGTACTGCTCCGAAAAGGCGGAATGATTTCGCCCGGTCCACCAAACTGTTCGAATGGAAATATGCCAAAACAACGGTTTGTCGAGTCGATGGATTTAACCACCTTCAAAAAATCGGGCAGATTATCGTAGTAAGGAATCGGTTGAGTTTCCACAGCAACTAAACGTAAAAGACCATTCCAAAAGGTAGTGAGCTGGCTGGTAGGTCTCCCTACCCAAGTAATACTACTCAATAATAAACATAACGTTGAGTATTATTGAACAAAAACAAGAAGTTGACAACCCCATGTTTTCATTTCTAACTTATAGTCAGGCAATTTAGTTGCATTTTTTGGGTAAAAGCAACTATTAAAATTGTCTTTTTTGAAGAATAAATTTATCCGATTACTCGCTTTTTTCTATAGTGCTAAAGAGCTTAAAGAGTTATTTCATATCGCTGCTCGCGAAGGGTTTGCCCCCACCGCTGAACAGGAGCATGCTCTTCAGTTAGCGAAAATCCGACACGTTTATACAAATGGTGTGCGGTTGTCTGGTCTGCAGTTGTTAACAGGTACATGCTTTTGTACCCACACTCCCGACAAAAAGCCAGTGTCAGGTCCACCAGTCGTTTGCCGAGTCCCTGTCCCCGGAAGGCTTTATCCAGTATAAACCAGCGCAACTGCCCTACGTTTCCGGACCGGCCCACAACCGCAATTGAGCCAATAAATCGCCCATCAGCTTCGGCAATCCATACCCGATCTTTCTTAGGCGAATACGTGTTAGCAAATTCGCCCAGCGTCTGTGCTACGTATCCTTCAAACGTT
Source organism: Spirosoma sp. KNUC1025 (assembly GCF_045160025.1). Lineage (GTDB taxonomy): Bacteria > Bacteroidota > Bacteroidia > Cytophagales > Spirosomataceae > Spirosoma. Next base: position 1,137,371 of record NZ_CP087139.1, on the reverse strand, counting down.
AGATCATACCCAAACTCAGGACCGTACCATAGGCCATGGTACTGGGTAATCAGGCCCAGATCGCCAGACTGCAACTCATGACGAATGTTGATCGACGCCCTTGGGCTAGGTGTGCTGAGCAACGACTTTATCGTTTGCATACTGTTTACCAACTGCGAAAGTTGGCCGCTGCTTAAATGGCTGGTCAACGTACTTAGCTCCTGCTCAGACTCCTGACTGAGCGTCTGAAATAATGCCTGGCCGGGGTCGGTCAACACTAGATAGCTGGCCCTGCCGTCTGTATCCGAACGATGGCGAGTAATAAGGCCCTCCCGTTCAAATCGTTTGATAATTCGGCTCAGATATCCGGCATCGATGGTTAACTGCTCAATCAGGTGCGTTTGCGTACAGTGGGGCTGTTGCCTGATTTCAAACAAAACCCGTGCTTCGGCCAGTGAAAGGCTGCTATTCAGAACATGGCGGTCAACGACACCTATTACGTTGGTATAAAAGCGGTTAAAGGCGCGTACATCAGCAATCGCACTCATACGTGTTACGGTTTGGGAGAGCAAGATTATTGAATATACTTGACAAAGTCAACTATTTACACAACCTGCTTTCTTATCGTGTGTGGGATACAAATGCAAGGCGGATGAGAATTCATTGTAATTTTGTTGCTACAACAAAATCGATTCGAGTTATGCCAAAGGCACAAATGAACACCGATAAGGGCACCATGCTAATCGAGTTTTTCGAGAAAGACGCTCCTAAAGCGGTTAATAACTTTATTTCGCTCGCCAAGAAAGGATTCTATGACGGCATTACGTTCCATCGCGTTATTCCTAACTTCATGATTCAGGGTGGCGACCCAACGGGTACGGGCGCTGGTGGACCGGGCTATACGATTGATTGTGAGCTAACAGGCGATAATCAATACCACGACCGGGGGGTTTTGTCGATGGCGCACCGGGGACGTAACACGGGAGGTTCGCAATTTTTCATCTGCCACAATCGCCAGAATACACAGCACCTCGACCGTAACCATACGGTTTTCGGTAAAGTGGTTGAAGGACTGGATGTCATTGATCAGATTCGTCAGGGCGACAAAATCAATAGCATTACCGTATTAGAAGACGAATAAGCCGTTCGTAAACGTAGCGCGGTTTAATTTGTCCGCGCTACGTTTAGGTATAAACGGGTGTTTTGCGGGAAAGCAACCCGACAATAGCCAGGACAACGGCCACAACGGCTCCTGCCCCGGCAATCAGCTGAATCTGGCTATAACCCGATTGCTCAACAGCAATGGCCGCGTAAGCCCAGGTGAATACTAGAATATAGGCAACACTTCGGAATCGGTTAAAGACGATTGCGCCCACCAACAGGCCAACAATCAGTATGGCTATAGCCCATGTTTGTTCGCCTAAGCCCATCAGGCTAAAATCGGTTGCTTTCAGATAAACGGCTACGTTCAGAATGGTAGCAACCGTGAGCCAGCCAAAATAGATTGAAAAAGGGATACGGGCCAACCAGGTTTCCATAGGCGTCGCTGCTACTTCAGGCAACGTAGCGTCCGGATCGATTTCGATTATTGGAATGTGCGTTCGCTCGAGCAGGTGCTGCTCAATAACGACCAACGAGAAGAGCATCACCAGAATGACAATCAGTGCCAGACCAATGTGCTCGGTATTGAACAGAGGGCTCCAGATAGCATTGCAGAATGCATTAAGAACTACCCACCACCCGATAGCCCGAAAACGCGAATTGGTTCGCTGGGAAGGCAAAGCCTGGTAAATGGCGAAGGCCAGCAATCCTAAAAAAATCAATCCCCAGATCGAGAAGGCGTACCCTGCCGGAGTGATCAGCGTTTGATACTGGTGCGAAATGTCGCTGTTTGTCCTGCCACCAAATGCGCCTGCATTGGATAGGTAATTCATCACAATCAGCGTGACAACACTGAACACAACAAGGACTTGCCGAATTCTATCGTTTTGCATAAAAAACAAACCCGTTGATTGATATACCTATCAACCAACGGGTTTGTCTGTTTGTTTCAACGGCGATTACAGCTCCGTAATCTTGAATTCTGTGCGACGGTTACGCTGGTGTTCTTCCTCGGTTTTGGCGTTTTTAATGATCAACTGCGTTTCACCGTAGCCTTTATACGTAAGTCGATCTGACTCGATTCCTTTCGAAACGATGTACTCTACCGCCGATTTAGCCCGATTCTGCGACAGTTTCTGGTTATAGGCATCACTAGCCCGTGCATCCGTATGTGAACCCAGCTCAATTTTCAGGGTCGGATTATCTTTCAGAATCGTCACGAGTTTATCCAGTTCTTCCGCAGCATCTGGCCGGATGTTATACTTATCAAGGTCGTAGTAAATGTTCTCCAGCACAAACGTCTTGTTGAGCGTCGCTTTGTCGAGCAGAATGGCTACGTTGAAAGTTGTATCCGTTTGTGGCTTCGTCAGGAAAATCTGGGGGATACTTTTGCCCTGCATGGTAAACTGCTCCCGGCGGGTCAGGTACCCTCTCCGCTCAGCCAGAATCGTATAATCTTTCCCTTCCTGCAATGGATACTTTCCGAACGTACCCGGTTGCCCGGTTGTCACTTCAGCGATTGGCTGACCAGTGGCATCATCCAGAATGCGAACTTTGGCCGAATCAAGCGGAGCGATAGGTGTTTCATTAGCAGAAACCGTTCCGGCCAGAAAGTAACGTACCGTTTTAGGAGCATTAGGCGGATTCTGAGCAATCGTCGTTGTATCGCGGGCGGGACCTTCCTGAAAGAAATAAATATCGTCGTCACCTTTGCCGCCCGACCGATTCGATGCCAGAAAACCTTTAGCAGGATCGACATAAACCAGACCAAAATCGTCGGCGGGCGAGTTGATCGGCTGCCCCATATTCTCGACACGGGTTACCCCGCCAGAGCGTGTAGCCACAAATACGTCGAGTTTGCCTAAGCCCGGATGCCCGTCCGAAGCGAAATACAGCTTGGCATCCGGCCCTACGTACGGAAACATTTCATCGCCGGGCGTATTGATATCGCGACCCATGTTGACCGGGCGGCTGAATCGGCCGGACGCGTCGATGCTCGTCCGGTACAGGTCAATGCCACCCGCTCCGCCAGCGCGGTTCGAGGCAAAGTAGAGCGTTTTTCCGTCACCCGAAAAAGCCGGAGAACCATCCCAAGCCGTAGAATCGCTGATAGGCAACCGTAGTGGCTGACTCCAGGCACCCCCATCGCCTAACCGGCTTATATACAAGTCAACATCAAGGCCACCCTTTTTCTTCCCATTATTTCCCCGCGCAAAAATCATCGTTTTGCCATCTTTCGAGAACGCAGGCGTTCCTTCGTTGACATCGCCCTGAAAGACATTGTTGCTAAACTGTTCGGGGGTTCCTGTTGGCGCTGCATTGCCGGTTTCGTCGGGGTTCTTCGGCAATTTTGTTTTGTATAAGCCCAACATCGGCAGGCCATTGTTCTTGTAAACCTGTTCTTTCCGCGATGCCGTAAACACGAGGTCTTCTCCCCGCAGTACCGGCGCAAATTCAGCACCGGGCGAGTTAAGATTACCCAGATTTTTCAGCGTAATCATCGACTTGGTTTTTGCAATGATGTCAATCGCTTTGAGTGTTTCGACTTCCCGTTTTGCTTTATCGAGCGTAGCTTTGGCCGTCGTTTTGGGCGCATTGGCTACGTACTGCTGCAACTGTTCGAGCGCTCCGGCATAATTGCCCTGCGACTTCAGTGCATAGGCATAATTAAAGCGCGCATCCGGCTCGGTTGTGTTGGCCTCAATGGCCTTTTGATAAAAGGGAACTGCTTCGCCAAATCGGTTGGACAGGCGGTAAGCTTCAGCCTCATAATAATTCAGCCGAGCCTGATCAATGGTTCTCTTGGAAGCTTTTTGAAACTGGGTGAGGGCTAAATTATACTCTCCGGCATCGAAGTGGCGAACTCCTTTTTTATATGCCTGCATAGCCGAATTACAGCCCGCTAGTGAGAGAGCCATAACCACGACTACCAGCAGCACAGACGACGTATTGGTTTTCATAGAATTGTGAGCAGAAAGCATTTCCACGCCCAAGATAACAGAATTTCAGGCGGGTCTATTTTTTAACGAACACAATTCCGTTTTATTGAGGCTTTTTCAACGTAAAACAGACGGTCGGCTGTTGCCGTGAAAATCCGAGATTGAACAGGGGCTTCTTCTGAAGGCTATCCATCACAAATTTCCACAGCAACGGCCGACCGTCCGTGTTTCAGTACCTAAATTCTAGGCCTGCTGTTCTACAGTCAACTCTTCAGCAACCTCTGTGGCATAAGCCTCCGTGGGTACGCAGGCACAAACCAGATTCCGGTCGCCATATGCCGAATCGATCCGGCTGACACTTGGCCAAAACTTGCGTGAACGTACCTGAGGCAACGGATAAACCGCTTTCTCACGGCTGTAAGGTCTGGTCCAGTCGTTACTCAACGCAACCGTCGCCGTGTGAGGGGCATGCTTTAGTACGTTGCTGACACGATCGGCTTCTCCTGTTTCAATTTCCCGAATTTCGTTACGGATAGCTATCAAGGCTTCGCAGAAACGATCAAGTTCCGCTTTCGATTCCGATTCGGTTGGTTCGATCATCAACGTACCGGCCACCGGGAACGAAACCGTTGGTGCGTGGAAGCCATAATCCATCAGTCGCTTGGCAATGTCCTCAACTTCCACACCCGCTGCCGCTTTGAACGGGCGGCAATCGATAATCATTTCGTGCGCACAACGCCCGTTGGTGCCGGTGTACAACGTATCGTAATGACCTTGCAGGCGGGATTTGATGTAATTGGCATTCAGGATGGCTCGTTTTGTGGCATTGGTCAACCCTTCACCACCCATCATGGCAATATACGCATAGGAAATAGTCAGGATGCTGGCTGAGCCGTAAGGCGCTGCCGATACGGCATGGATGGCCTGACTACCACCGATACTCACTACGGCGTGACCTGGTAAAAACGGCACTAACTGCGGTGCTACACCAATGGGGCCCATACCCGGTCCACCACCACCGTGAGGAATACAGAATGTTTTGTGCAGATTCAGATGGCAAACGTCTGCGCCGATGGTTGCCGGTGAGGTCAGGCCAACCTGCGCGTTCATATTAGCTCCATCCATATACACCTGTCCGCCATGCTGGTGGATGATAGCACAGATTTCTTTGATGCTCTCTTCAAACACCCCGTGTGTGGACGGATACGTCACCATCAGGCACGACAGGTCACTGCTGTATTGTTCGGCTTTAGCTTTGAGGTCCACCACATCAATGTTTCCCCGATCATCGCATTTCACAATAACGACTTTCATACCAGCCATAACGGCGCTGGCAGGGTTTGTTCCGTGGGCCGATTGTGGAATCAGTGCAATCGTACGGTGTTCGTCGCCCCGGCTTTCATGATACGCCCGAATGACCATCAGCCCTGCGTATTCACCCTGAGCGCCCGAGTTGGGCTGCAGCGACATAGCGGCAAAGCCTGTAATTTCGCAAAGCCACGCATTCAGATCCGTAAACAACTGCTGGTAGCCAACTGTCTGGTCTTTTGGGGCAAAGGGATGAATTTTTCCAAACTCCGGCCACGTAACGGGAATCATTTCAGCCGTGGCGTTCAGTTTCATCGTACAGCTTCCCAACGAAATCATGGAGTGAACCAGCGAAAGGTCTTTCTCTTCCAGTGATTTCAGGTACCGCAGCATCTCATGCTCCGTATGGTGCGTATTGAAGACCGGATGCGTCAAATAATCCGACGTACGAACCAGCTGTTCAGGCCAGCTCAGTTCCAGACTTTCCAGAATAGCATCCATATCCGCTTTTACGCCGAATACAGTCAGTAATTCCGTTAAGTCATGAAAGGACTTGGCTTCGTCAAAGGACACACTGACATGCTCACCGTCTGGCAGATAATTCAGGTTAATCTGGGCAGCCCGTGCCGATTTACGTAATGACTCGACGTCGTCAACCCGGACGGTAACCGTATCGAAATAGTTCTGTGTACTAACTTCGTGTGCGCTCCACCGTAAGGCTGTAGCAAAGGCTTTCGTTAAGGCATGCACCTGTTCGCCAATGGCACGCAGGCGCTTCGGTCCGTGGTAAACGGCATAGCTACCAGCCATCACGGCCAGCAGCACCTGCGCCGTACAGATATTGGACGTAGCTTTTTCACGACGGATGTGTTGTTCACGCGTTTGCAGCGCCATCCTCAGGGCAGGCTTCCCTTCAGCATCCTGCGAGACGCCAATGATACGTCCCGGAATTTGCCGTTTGAAGGCATCACGCGTGGCAAAAAAGGCAGCATGTGGACCACCAAAACCCATCGGTACGCCAAAGCGCTGCGATGAACCAACCACCACATCGGCCCCCATTTCGCCGGGAGATGTCAACATGGTCAGCGCCAGCAGATCAGCCGCAACGGCAACGGTAATGTTTCGCTCATGCGCTGTAGCAATCAGGTCGGTATAATCGAACAGTTCTCCGTCAGATGCCGGATACTGAAGCAGCATACCGAAAATGGCGTCATTGGTGAGGTCTACCGTGCGGTGGTCACCAACCAGAACCGTAATATCCAACGGTGTAGCTCGTGTCAGTACTACGTCGATGGTTTGCGGATGGCATCGCTCCGACACGAAAAACGTAGCGGCATTTTTCTTTGCCGACGGACGCGTTGCGTAAAGCATGTGCACGGCTTCGGCAGCTGCGGTCCCTTCGTCGAGCAGGGAGGCATTCGCCAGATCCATTCCGGTCAGGTCCGACACAACTGTCTGAAAGTTCAGCAGAGCTTCCAGCCGTCCCTGAGCAATTTCGGCCTGATAAGGTGTATAAGCAGTGTACCAGGCCGGGTTTTCAAGAATATTCCGAAGAATTACGTTCGGCGTAATGGTATCGTAGTAACCGGTACCAATATACGATTTGAAAACTTTATTTTGACCGGCTATTTTTTTAAAATCAGTCAGAAACTGCGTCTCTGATTTGGGTTCTGGCAGATTTAACGGCTTTGCCAGGCGAATAGCATCGGGAACAGTTTGGTTGATGAGTTCATCGATCGATTCTACACCTACAGTTTTGAGCATTTCGGCCTGAGCCGTTTCGGTCTGACCGTGGTGCCGATCTTCAAATATGTCTGTTTGTTGAAGATTTAACCTCATTGAACGATAGCATCTTTTAGTATAATGCAAATTTACACAACACCGTCGTAAAAGCCCTATGGCAAGGCTAATTGTATCCATAAGCCGGTGCCACTTCCTTGCCTGATCGGCGATAATGAGCTATACTTACCACATCAAATTTCGATTATTCTGTTCGATGGCAACTTTTACAGCCGAACTTATCCACATTTCTCAACGTCTTTTCCTCCCAAAAAACGACAATACGTATCAGGCCCGGTCATTCATGCACTCGTCGCCCAGTCCATCAACTTCGTCAGCGGCTGCCTCATCGCAGGCGTCGGGATCGCGTGGCCTGCAATACATTCTGATTGGTTTGCTGGCCATACCGGTTGTTATTTACTACGTAACGATTTACAAAAACGCTTATAATTTCCCGTTTGAGGATGATTTCAACAGTGCTCTTTCATTTATCTCAGACTATTCTTTTAGTGGATTGAGCGCATGGGGCAAACTAAAGCTGATTTTTTCGCAGTATAACGAGCATCGGATCGTTTTTGACCGGCTGATTTTTCTGACCGACTACGCTTGGGTGGGTCAATTGAATTTCAGGCATCTGATTCTTATCGGGAATCTGGCACCACTACTGATCGGCTATCTTTTTATGCGGGTAGTGTTCCGATCGATACCGATGCCCCAAAAGCTGATTTACTTATTGCCCGTTGCTTTTACGTTGTTTTCCTTCCAATACTGGGATTTATCGACCTGGAGCATGGCTGCGTTACAGAATCTGTACGTCATTCCTTTTGCCATGTTTGGCCTGTATAGTCTATGTCAGCCTGGCCAGAAGGCGTTTGTGCTGGCCTGTGGAGCGGCTGTACTGGCTACATACACTAGTGGCAATGGGCTCTTTACGTTTATTGCCGGTGCCCTGCTGCTACTTTTCATGGCATCTTATAAGCGGCTGGTCTTATGGGTAGGGCTTAGCGCCGTCACCATCGGACTGTATTTCCTGAACTACATCAGGCCCCCCTACCACCCCGACATTGCTGACTCCCTATTTAACCATACCGGTCGGGCAATCAGCTATTTTTTCTCATTGATCGGCGCCATGGTAGGGCCCGGAAGACCAACCGTTGCCATCCTGTTTGGCATTGTGTCGCTGCTCATAACGTTGGGGCTACTGGGCTATTTGTGGTACACAAAACGGTTGAACGCTCACCTGCCACTGGTTGGGTGGATTGCATTTCTTTACCTTACCTGCCTGTCACTGATGGCATCCCGGTCGGGGATGGGCGTGGTACAGGCGTTTTCGCCACGTTACGGTATTGTGGTGGTCATGCTGTTTGCTACGCAGGCAGTGCTGGCAGTTGAAAGCATTACGCACCACTACGGTCGGATGGGCGTACTGATCAGTTATTTGGGTGTTAGTCTGTTCTTTTATTTTTCCGCAACCAATCAGGGAAATCGACATCGCATTGCCGACCGGGCCCAGCAATTACGCTATAGCAGCGCTCTTTACAACGACAATCCAGCCAACCTATCCCTCCATTGGGGCAATCTGGATGTAGCCCGCCCCGTTTTTGAAGATGCATACAGAAAAGGGATTTACCAGGTTCCGAATCTGACGTTCAGCGCATTGAAAAGTCAGCCTCAGCCGTTCGACTCCGCGTTGCTGGTGGCTACTCATAACGTAACGTACGAACTGAAACCGTACATTTCCGGCAATTTTGTGGTGATGTATCGGGATTGGGCACTACTGAACAAAGAGCAACCCCGTGATTTGTCGGTTCAGATTGTGGCAAATTCTCCCTCGAACTGTTACGCATTCGATACGTATGCGTTTACGTTAGACGATGCTGACGATCATGCGTTGGGCAGGCAGTATACGCATCCTGGTTTTACCTGCGTTCTGGATAAAAGAGATTTAAAACCCGGCCATTACGTACTATGGCTCTGCCTGACTACGGGAACGACCAAAGCCTATCAACCGCTTGACGTAGTGCTCGATGTATAACCTGCCCCTGATTTTATGAAAGTTGTGATTCTCGCGGGCGGATTAGGCACCCGCCTGAGTGAAGAAACGGTTGTTAAGCCCAAGCCTATGGTAGAAATCGGTGGTATGCCCATTCTCTGGCATATCATGAAGATTTATTCGACTTATGGCTTCAATGAGTTCATTATCTGCCTAGGGTATAAAGGCTACATTGTCAAAGAATATTTCGCCAACTACTTCCTGCATCAATCCGACGTAACGATTGACCTCAGTACCAATCAGATACAAACGCATAACTCTTATGCCGAACCCTGGAAAATAACACTGGTGGATACGGGCAAAGAAACCATGACCGGAGGCAGAATCAAGCGAATCAGGCACCACGTGGGCGATGAACCTTTTATGCTGACCTACGGCGATGGCGTTGGTAATGTGAATATTCGGGAGCTTATTGCTTTTCATCGGACCAATCAAAAAGCCTGCACCATGACGGCGGTACAGCCACAGGGCCGCTTTGGTTCGCTTGATGTCGATGCGTCGAATAACCACATCCGCTCGTTTCTTGAAAAACCCAAAGGCGATGGCGCCTGGATCAACGCGGGTTTCTTTGTGTGCGAACCGGTTGTGTTTGCGTACATCGACAATGACGCAACCAGTTGGGAACGAACCCCGCTCGAACGGTTAGCAACGGACAATCAACTGATGGCATACAAACACGAAGGCTACTGGAAACCGATGGATACTCTACGGGATAAAGTCGAGCTGGAAATGGCCTGGGAGACAGGTACAGCTGAGTGGAAAATCTGGTAAAGCGCTATGATGACAACTCTTTTTGGTGGTCGCTATCTCAACAAAACCGTGCTGATCACCGGGCACATGGGCTTTAAAGGTTCCTGGCTGGCTTTCTGGCTACATCAGTTAGGAGCTAAGGTGGTTGGGTACTCGCTGCCAACGCCCAGCCAACCGGCTCACTGGCCGCTACTGAACCTACCCATTGACTCCCACGAAGCCGATATCAACAACATACGTTGTCTACAGAAGGTAATAAGTCAGACCCGTCCGGAGATCGTTTTTCATCTGGCAGCACAGCCTTTGGTACGTCAGTCGTACCAGAACCCGCTTGAAACGCTGCAAACGAATATTATCGGTACGGCAAACGTATTGGAGTGTGTGCGGCAAACCCCTTCTGTACGGGCAGTAGTGATTGTAACAAGTGATAAATCTTATCAGAATCCTGAAGATGGACATCCGCTACGTGAATCCGATCCGATGGGTGGTTACGACCCGTATAGTGTTTCAAAAGGTTGCGCGGAACTGATAACTGCCAGCTACAGAAGTGCTTATTTCAACCCGAATCAGTACGGTAGTCAGCATCAGACGCTGGTTGCCAGTGGGCGGGCGGGTAACGTAATTGGTGGGGGCGACTGGGCCGCTGACCGACTCCTCCCCGATTTGATGCGTGCCGCTAACCAGAATCAAACCGTTGTTATCCGTAACCCAACAGCCATCCGACCTTGGCAGCATGTGCTTGAACCTTTATCGGGGTACCTGCTCCTTGGGCAGCAGTTGCTGGAAGGCAATGGAAAGGCCGCTGAAGGCTGGAATTTCGGTCCTGCTACAGACGATGTGCTTTCCGTACGGGCGGTGATAGAACAGGCGCAGACTCAATGGGATAAGATCAGTGTCGATGAACAGCCCGCCAGTGCCAATCTTCATGAGGCTCACTTGCTACGTCTGGATTGTACAAAAGCGAATCAGCAGTTGAACTGGCGGCCCGTCTGGTCCACAAAGCAGGCGATTGAACGTACCGTAGGCTGGTATCAAACGTACTACCAGGCGGGAAGGCTGCTTACGGAAACGGATTTATACGACTACATTTGTGATGCCCAACTTCAAAACAGCGTATGGACACAGGCAAACTGAACGATTTACCCGATCCAACAAACGAAACAGCCGGGGCCATTGCGGGAAATCTCTTCAAGAATATTGATGATCCCGACGTCATTGCTTACCTAAGTGACAAAATTCGGCGCAACATCAATAAGTCCATCGAGCCCGGCCGGGATTACATTCCGGTAACAGGTAAGATATTGGACGTCAACGACATACTTTACGGAGTCGATGCTACGCTGGATGCCTGGTTAACCACTGGTCGGTTCGGTGCAAAGTTTGAACGGCAGTTTGCCAAGTGGTTTGGCAGCAAAGCGTCGCTGCTCGTAAACTCCGGTTCTTCGGCAAACCTAGTAGCCTTTTATAGCCTCACATCTCCTAAACTTGAAGAACGGGCCATCAAGCCCGGCGATGAAGTAATTTCGGTAGCGGCTGGTTTTCCAACAACCATCAATCCAATTATTCAGGCAGGTGCGGTACCGGTTTTTCTGGATATCGAAATCCCTTCGTATAACATTGATACCCAGCTGCTGGAGGAAGCCATTACCCCAAAAACCAAAGCGATTATGCTGGCACACACGCTGGGCAATCCGTTTAATGTGGAAGCGGTGATGCAGGTAGCCAAAAAGCATAAGCTATGGGTGATTGAGGATGACTGCGATTCGCTGGGGGCAACGTACAACGGGAAGAAAACGGGTACGTTCGGCGATCTGGCAACGGTATCGTTTTACCCGGCTCACCATATTACGATGGGTGAAGGCGGTTCGGTCCTGGTCAATAACCTGAAACTACTAATGATTGCCCGGAGCTTTCGCGATTGGGGTCGCGACTGCTATTGCGAAACAGGTCAGGATAATACCTGCGGCAAACGGTTTGGCTGGGAGCTCGGTACGTTGCCCTATGGGTACGACCACAAATACACGTACTCCCACATCGGTTTCAACCTAAAAGTGACCGATACACAGGCCGCCATTGGACTGAACCAGTTGGGCAAAGCGGATCAGTTTGTGGCTCGCCGACGGGAGAACCATGCGTTGCTGGGGCATATGTTGCAACCGTTTAGTGAGCACTTTATCCTGCACGAAGCCACACCTAACAGCCATCCGAGCTGGTTTGGCTATATGATCACGATTCGCGACACGAGCCCAATTGACCGGAACAAATTGATTCAGTATCTGGAGAGCAACAAAATCGGTACACGCCTGCTGTTTGGCGGCAATATTCTCCGTCAGCCTGCCTATGCATCCATTGCGCACCGGGTAGTTGGGGAATTAACGAATACGGATATTGTTATGAATCGCTCGTTCTGGCTGGGCGTATGGCCGGGGCTTACTGAAACCCATTACGCCTACATCGTGACGAAACTGCGTGACTACATTCGGGTAAATCACTAAAGCAGAAGCACTTAACGTTGTCGGCAAAGAACAATTCCTGATCGTTATGCATTGTTTAGTTACGGGCGCAACCGGATTTGTGGGTCGTCATCTGGTAGCCGAATTGCTGAATGGCGGTCATCGGGTGACGGTAACCGCACCGAGCACCGGTCGGGCAGCTGGCTTTAGCTGGTTTAGCAACGTAACGTTTGTTGAGTACACAATCAGTGAGCCACGTATCAATCAGGATTTATACCGCTTTTTTGGCGAACCCGATACGCTTATCCATCTGGCCTGGCCCGATGTCAGCCGCCCGCTTAGCGCTGTACACACCCGGCAACACCTGTTTGCGCAGTACGCCTTTCTGGAAAACCTTATTCAGAATGGCCTGACTGACCTGACTATTGCAGGCTCCTGTTTTGAGTATGGTCTGGCAAGTGGGCTTCTGGATGAACGTATAGTACCCGATCCAACCACGCCGTACGGAATTGCCAAAGACAGCCTGCGGAAATTTCTGGAAGTGCTGCTAGCGGATTTTTCGTTTACGCTACGTTGGATTCGTCTGTTTTATATGTACGGCGAAGGCCAGCACCCCAATTCGCTGTTTTCTCAACTGGAAACCGCCATCCAGCGTAATGAGCCGTCGTTTAATATGTCGGGAGGAGAGCAACTTCGCGACTATTTGCCCGTTCAGGAAGCAGCCCGGATTTTTTGCCAGTTAGCCAGTCAGAGTCAGGTTACGGGTATTATCAACTGCTGCAGCGGACAACCCATTTCGGTACGGCAGTTAGTTGACGAGCATTTACAGAGATTTCAGTCGGCAATGGTCTTAAATGTAGGGCATTATCCGTATCGAAGCTTTGAGCCAATGGCTTCCTGGGGTGCTGTCGATAAAATGCATCGCGCCTTAGCCAGTTTACACGGTTAGTCATTCTGCCCATGCAAAAACCTTTGTTGTCGGTTGTTATTCCTACCCTTAACCGCGTTGAGCTTCTTCAACTTAGCGTTCAGGCTTTGTTGGAGCAGATTGTGCCGCACGCCGATAAAATCGAGTTTTTGCTGTTGAACAATGCGTCGGAGGATGGAACGGCAGATTGGCTGGAGAATACCTTTATGAATCATCCGGTGGTTCGGTACATAAATTTCACGGAGCGGGTAGAAATTGCCGATAGCATATCCCGATGCGCAACTTACTCAATCGGCGAGTATTTATGGGTTTTTGGCGACGATGATCTGGCCATGCCGTTCGCCATCGAGACCATCATCCGGCAGTTGGAAACGCATCCGACCTATGGTATTTTCTATTTCAACTGCCTGCGGGGGGAACGACACCTAAAAGAATACATCAATCTGTTTGAATACCGTATTGATCTTCAGCCTGCTACGTTTTCGCTTGATTCCTTTATTTCCGAGTTCAACCCGATTCATCTGGGTTTCATCACGGCACTGGTGTTCAGACGCGACAATTGGCAAAACGGAAAAGAATTTTATAAAGAGACGTATTACGGCTATAATTTTTTAGGACCAATTCTGGGTGGAAACCAGGGGCAGCCGTGTCTGTATTATAGTTTTCCCATCGTGATCTGTCGACTTGGGCCACAGCGTTACCTGCGTAAATGGCCGCTCTATACGCTGGTCGGTATTCCCAACATTTTAAAAGACGTAGCCAACGCAAAGCTGACGACTCAGCGGCCACTGGAAAAATGGTCGGACCGACAGACGCTGGTTGGTCTCATCAAAACAGCGGTTCTGGCGAAGGCTTATGATTACGGTACGTCTCATTTTTTCTGGACAGATGCGCTGACGTATCAACAGGGTTTTCGCAGAACATGCATGCAATGGATACGCTATGGGTTACCCGCCTGGCTGGCGCGCTTCATTTTTGAGCAATTCGCCGACCGAAACACGCCGAAAGCGTAGCAGAAAGGTTCTTCATCATGCCGAACGAATATAGATGTCGCCGGCCGAGGTTGCTAAAAAAGCCTCTGCCCGTATATGATCGCTCATGGCCTCCACTGATAACCAATTCGGTAAGCTCCAGACCATATCCTCGCGAGCCGCATAGTTGCACACTAATTTATTGTCATAAATTCGCTGTAGTAACCGGAGACTATTTTCCAGTCGGTCGCTGAACTCAGGAACGCCATACTCAAAACTCAGCATGGGAACTGGCTGCGACAACCCACTAATCACTTCCTGCTCAAAGCCTTCGACATCTATTTTTATAAAATCAGGTAAACCATACTGAGCAATCAGCTGATCGAGCGTCGTTACTTCGACCCGGCGCGTCTCCGACCAGGTATAGCCTTCAAACCGTTTGGTTTCCGTTGTGGCTTCCATCCAGTCACTCGAAAACGTGGAGATGGTCGATGCGTCGGATACGTAGAAATCACGGCTTTCTTCCTGCGCGCCCAGTCCTTTGTTGATAATGACAATCGAATTGCTGAAGCGTTTTTTCAGGATATCACAACACTCTTTCTGTGGCTCAATAGCGACTACCCGCGCTCCCAGCGCCAGAAAAGGTTTTACCCGATTGCCAATATTCGCCCCCACATCGAAACACAGGCTTCCTTTCTGAATGAACTGGCTGTAAAACCGCTGTCGCGGACGAGCCATGGCCGTATCGTCAATAAAATTGCGCAGATCCCGTATCCGGTGCAGCACCGACTTAGGCAGGTATCTGTTGGCAAAAATCCGGAGTGTGTCGATCATACCCATAGCAAAGAAGAGTCAGGAACGTAGCAATATGCTTTATTAACGAATTAACGAACCGACCACTGTTTATCAACTTCCTCAATTACCCGCTCAACGGAAATATCTGTGATGGCAAACGGTGATTCGGGTTTAAACATGGGCGCAATAGCCATTAGGTCATGGCTGTGCTGCCGGATAAAATCCGGATAGACGTAATGAATCGAATGGTGAAAATCTGCCGGATACGGATGCCACCGAACAAGCGCTTTCCCCTGCGATACACTGACGACAGGGGTGCTCACGGAAGCAGCCAGATGAACCGCTCCGGATTCGTTAGTAATCAGCAACGTAGCTTTAGAAAGCACGTAAACAAGCTGCGGCAAGCTAAGCTGACCCGTC
This sequence comes from Spirosoma sp. KNUC1025, assembly GCF_045160025.1. GTDB lineage: Bacteria > Bacteroidota > Bacteroidia > Cytophagales > Spirosomataceae > Spirosoma. Next base: position 1,121,895 of record NZ_CP087139.1, on the reverse strand, counting down.
AGGTCCTGCACCTGGCTGGTATCGGTTAAGGCGGCTTTAAATTCAGCAACCAGAGGTCGATCATCCGCTACGCCGGTAACAACAAATTGATAACCCGGCTTATATTTCTGAATAAAGTTGGCGACTACCGCAAATCGAGCTGGTGGCCAGATTTTAAAATCCTGCCCGGCTCCTAATGAAAACACAACAAACCTGTTGGGCAGATCAACCGCCTGGGCGCGTTCAATAGCGAGTTTGGGAAACTGGATTGTGACAGGATTTTGCAGGAAGCCTTCCACGATACGTCGGTCGCGCTCCAGTTCGAAAACAAAGCCTGGGCCCGAATCAATCAACCGCGTATACAGTTGATCGCCCAGGGCAGCTTCCCAACGCTTGATATTGACGTAGTCGGTCTGGCAGCCGATCCGCTCCGAAGCGCCCGAAACACGAGCCATAAAGTCGTCAAGTACCAGTACCCGGCTATACGTTGGGCAGAAAACTACATCTGCACCAAGCTGTCGTACCTGTCGAACCACCCGAAAGCGATACAGCGGACGCGTTGACAGTTTATAAATATCGACCCACAAAAACGTATCAACCAACTCATTATCAAACGTCTCTGCAATTGTTTTCAACGCTTTATTGCCGACAAACACAATCCTGAAATTACGATACGTTGCTGATTGGCGGATAGCAGACAGGTAATTTCGAAACAGTAGGTAGTCGCCCAGTACATCGAATCGCATAATGACCAGCGTACGGACGGAAAGCGAAGATCGGGGCGACGTCCAGACGGCCAGCGTATCAACCGCCAGCAGGGTCAGATCGATCAGCGCCAGAACGGGAACCAGCAGGGGCGATGTCTTGAGCAGGCGAATAAACCGTTGGAGCATTATTTGATCTGGCGATAGACCGTTTTAATCAGTTCGTTATGAAGTTTGTGAAGCCAGCGAACAGACGTATTCGGCCAGTATTGGCAACATAGGCGATAATCTTCCGCAAACTGTGCCTCGTATTCGCTCCCTCCTTTCGACTCCGCATGAATGCGGAAGGCCGTCAGCGGTTGTTTTAAAACGGCTGGAGCCTGTACCCGATTCAGTCGAAGCCACCAGTCGTAGTCCATCGTATAATGCAGCGATTCATTCAGATATCCCAGCTTATCGTGCAACGACCGTCGCCAGAACGTAGCGGGCTGGCAAATGGCATTCGTAACGCCCATGTAAATCGAAGGCGATAACGCTCTCAGCAACCGCTTATATTGCCGAACGGGCTCCTGAATAGCGGCCCCCTTTTCATCGACAATCAGGCAATCGCCGGTAAGCCAGAGAACGGCAGGGTGTTGCTCAAAATACGTTCCCACCGTCATTAATGTATCGGGTAGAAAAAAGTCATCTGAATTCAGCCAGCAGACAATGTCGCCGGAAGCCCGCCGGAGTCCTTTGTTGATGGCATCGGTCTGACCATTGTCCCGTTCAGAAATCAGCGTCAGGTGATCACGATACGGCTCAAGCACAGCTAGCGTATCATCGGTTGAAAGCCCATCCACAACGATGTACTCAAGCTCCGGATACGTTTGCGAAAGTACCGACTCGACCGTCTGCCGGATGTATTTTCCCTGATTGTAAGAGGGTGTAATAACGCTAATGGAAGGCAGCATACGTTAATCGGAAACCGACGTTGATTCGGCCAGACGGTCATGATTTGGCTTGACTGCCGGCTGTCGGGTTTCAAGTTCCTGTTTGAGCAGCGCGATCTCCTGAGAGAGCGTTTTGATCTGATTCTGCATCCGCGAAACCACAACCGATATGTGCAACAGAAACACCAGAATGGCAAAAATAGCGGCCAGAAATGCCAGCGCAGGCGGGTAGAAAACGCCTAGGGCCAACGCTACCTGTTCCATGCCCCGGCGCCAGATCGAGAACACAATCAGGATGAGCGTACAAATGATCCAGATGATGGCATACTCTTCCCGCAACTTACCCCGTACGATAAGTCGGCCAATAAAAAACATGACCAGAAACGCTCCGAGAAGACTAATAATCTGGATGGTTATCGGTAGCGAAGCCATTAGCGTTTGCGTTTTTTGACCAACCGAAAATACGTAAATAAAATGCCTAATGACACTTTGAACATGTAGTAAAGTGCCTGCGTGGACGTAATGGACGAAACACCACCTTCACGCTCACGCATGCGAACAGGTACTTCTTTCATACGTAATCCCTGCAAGCCAAATTGTACTATCGACTCAGGTTCAGGATATTCATCCGGGTAATACGTATTGGCCAGTTCGATAGTACGCCGGTTAAACGCCCGAAATCCGGACGTACTGTCGTGAATCGTTTTACCGATCAGCAATTGATTTAGCCATCGAAAATAACGAATACCGAGCCGACGAGTAAACGACGACTGAAACCCCTCATGCTGAATAAACCGGGAACCAATGCATATATCGGCCTCCTGCTGAAGAATAGGCTGAAGAACCACCGGTAACTGATCGCCGGGATGCTGCCCATCGCCATCGACCTGAACCGCAATATCATAACCCCGCTGATAAGCGTATCGATATCCGCTATGCATGGCCCCGCCAATGCCAAGATTTACCGGTAAATTCAAACACAGGCAGGGCAAAGTTTGAATAATCTGGATTGACTTGTCAGTCGAGCAATCGTTGACGACCAGTATATCCAGCTGATACTTCTCGCGCTGCCGTATCGAGTCCAGATCACGTACCACCCCGGCAATGGCACTCTGTTCGTTAAAACAAGGCACAATCACCAGAATTCGGGGTTGGTCAACATTCATAGACTTACGGATTGGCCTGATAAATAGTCAGCGAGCCCAACGTAGCAACCGACGACATGCACCGCACCTCAACCGGCTGCGGCTGGTGGTCGAATAGCTGATACTTTACGTTCAGCTTCTTCATCCTGGGCGAACAGGGGTCCATGGCAATTACATAGGCGTCTTCAAACTGGTTGACCAGCACCACCGTATCGCGTCCGTTGATGTAGCTCTGGTTCGTTACGTGTGCATACCGGTTATAGGCCGAATCCCGCTTCATCTGCGGATCGAGCACGCTGAAAATATGCTGCCGGTCAGGAATGAATTTTACGCCTGTAATCTGTTTGGCGCCGGTAGCCGTTATCATATACGTAATGTATTGATTCCCATTGACAAGCCAGCGCGCTTCGGGGTCTTTCTCAACAATGGCCCGCACGGTTTTATACAATTGATTTTCGGTAATTGGGCTAAGCCCAACAGAGAGCGGATTTACTTTTAGATTAGGCAGCAGAAACAGCAGGATGCCCGCGCAGAAAATGGGAATCCGCTGCGGAATGTTCAGCGAAAAAACCAGCAGAATATTCATACCGATAAAAAATACCACCGGCAGGAACGTCTGATAACTTTTGATTAACCCATCCGAATCATTGATATTGATGTAAGCAGTATACACAACAAAAATCACGGTAGCCAGCACGCAGGCCGTTGTAATCCAGCCCGGTGTTTGAACCTTAACGTTTTTCAATGACCCCAGATACAAAAACAACAGGATAATTCCCCCGATACCCATTGGAATCTGCGTCCGTCGGGTGGGCGACATGCTCATCAGCGAAATCGTTGCCAGATCTTTCGGAAAACCAACTTCTATCCAGATCAGCATCAGCAGGACAAAAACAGCCGCCATCACGACCATCCAGTCGATCCGTTTGGTAACGTAGAACAGGGCAATACTGAAGGGGATGATGGTTGGCGCGAAGTTTAGGTAATGCGCCATTTCGCAGGTATTGAGCCAGTTCTTCGGAAATTTCGCATCTGAAAACAGCCAGCTGTAATATTCGGAATACCAGTTGGCAATGAAGCCTGTTCCACCAACTTCGCTACGTTTGCCCGGATATACTGTCCCTGTAACTGCCTTGACTGTCTCCTGAACGTCTTCCTTAAACAGATAAACGATGATGCCAGCCAGTGCCGTTGCTCCCACCAAACCGATCAACTTGAAGGGGACAGCCTGCAGCGGTAAAATCCGGGCGCGTTCGTTGAGGAAATACCCAACCAGCAGCAGAGCAAACAAATACGCCAGCGGCACCTGATAAGGCGGGTAAAGGCTTAGCGCGTAGCTAACCGCAATCCAGATCAGCAACCCGCTCGCCAGCAGGATGGTGGAGCGTTTTGTTGACTGCAACAGGTAAGCGACTGCTACGAACGCCCCACAACAATACCCTATCATCGAACTTGGAATGAATGACCAGGAAACCGTACCAGACGAGAGCAGCAGCGCAAGCGTACCTGTAATAGATAGCCAGAACTGATTTCGGGAGACAAGCAGGAAAAACAGAAACGAGCCAACCAGCAGGATAAGTGGTCCGCTCAGAAAGCCCCACGAGTACCCCCGTTCAAGATCAAAGATCAGATACCCCCATTCACTGAATTTGAAAAAAGCCACTGGATGTTTGGCAACCGTAATCAGCAGGGCCGATTTTAACCCACCAATAGCCTCATTCTCATCCGGATACCCATTATTGGCATTCGACATGACCCAGGGAGTAGCCACCGCATAATCATCCATCCGGATTTGCCGGGGTTTTCCCGCTATCAGGCCTCTCGTTTCGGGCGAACCGTCGGGCAAAAGGCGATTCCAGATCGGTACCGACACGTAATGCCATTTAAGCAGCACCATTAGTAAAAACAGCCCGGCAAAAATGCCCAGTGTCCATTTCACCCGTTTGTCGAACCGGATTAACGGACTGGATTGTTCTGTTTCTTCCCCATCCAGCGGTTTCGGAGACTCAGAGCGTTGCGACGACACAACAGGGGGTGTTTGCGGCCTAACTACCGGATTAGCCGCCGAAGCGGCAGACGTACTTTTCTTTTTCTTTGACATAAACCAGATTACAGCACGCTTAGGAATTGAACGTCAAGCGATACGTAGTCAAACTTGCGAATACCCTATCGGTCCGCGAAAATACGATTATTGTGTTTCCGAAAATAGCTAATTTGGCCACATGAATAAGACGTTGGTGCGGCAGGGCTTGCCGATCTTGCTGGCCATTGGCTTGTTATGGTACGTACTCAGAGATATCCCCATCTCGGCGCTGGCTGTTCAGTTTAGGCAGGCAAATTATGGGTGGCTGGCGTTGTTTGGTCTTATTCTGGTCTTCTATCACCTCGTTAGAGCAGCCCGCTGGCAATTGACCCTACACGCACTCGGTTATCGTCCGTCGCTCCTGCATACAACCGTAGCCATGCTGGCGGGTATGCTGGCCAGTATGATTGTTCCCGGCGCGGGCGAACTGACGCGTTGCGGCACACTGCAACGTACCGACAACGTACCAATCACCCAGGGAATTGGTTCAGTAGTCGCCGAACGAGTGGTGGATTTGCTGATGCTGGGGTTGCTGGTCGGTCTAACATTTCTGCTGGAATTCAAACGGGTTGGCTATTATCTCCTTGGCCTTCTATCGCCTTTACAAACCCGACTTTCAGCCAACAATTCCTCTTTGCTTGTTGGATTACTGGTAGCGGGGGTATTAGCGGCAGGGCTGATATACTGGCTCTTTCGACGTATTGCGTTTCGCCAACATCCGGTTGTTATTCGGTTAATCACCATTGGCCGGGGCATTGGCAACGGGTTTATGGGTATTCAACGAATAAAACGCCCGTGGCTATTTATTGGGTTTACCCTGCTTAGCTACATGCTGGTTTTTCTGGCTACGTATGTTCTGTTCTTCACCTCGTCGCAGACTCTGACCCTCCCCCAACAGCCGCCTTAACCATCCTGACGGTCAGTTCTCTGGGCGGAATAGCCGTACCGACACAGGGCGGTTTAGGAACGTATCATTTTCTGGTAAGCCGTGTGCTGCTGCTGTATGGCCTTTCCGAAACCGAAAGTGTTGTTGCCGCTACGTTCATGCACGCCGTCGGTTTTAGTTTAACCCTATTACTCAGCAGTATTAGTTTTCTGGTCGTACCCATGCTGATTTCGACCAGACCCTCTTCGTCAACAACGAGTACGGCAAAATGAAAATGCGAAATGGGGCCCTCCAATCGTTTTAGTAAGCGATAGCAGTCTCGCTATTGAATGGTGCCTGTATCTGTCGTATTTTTAGCTACCCAAACATCCTCAATTGAATCAAATTAATGACTTATAAGCCATTTCTATTGGCAGCTGGTTTACTCGGACTGCCTTTATTGAGCCTTGCACAGGAGAAGTTTGCCAACACCATTACGGCCATTGACCTCGAAAAACAGCTTCGAATTCTGGCGGCCGACGATATGGAAGGCCGCGAAACCGGAACGCGTGGCCAGCGAAAAGCAGCTGACTACGTTGCCAGCCAGTTTGCTGCGTTTGGTCTGAAACCAATTGTAAAAACTGAAGCAGGCAAGTTAGATTATCAACAGCATTTTACGCTTTACCAAAAAACCTGGGGTGAATTTTACGTCAGCGCGGGTGGCAAACGACTCGAATACCTGAAAGATTTTCTGGTGAACGGTTTGCTGTACGTACCTACCGAGACCAGCTACGAAACGGTATTTGTCGGCTATGGCATTAGCGAGCCCACATACGACGACTACGCCGGGCGCGACGTATCGGGCAAAGCTGTTGTGATGCTGGAAGATGAGCCACTAACCGCTGATGGCAAAAAACGGCTGAGCGGTACCGACGAAGCATCCAAATGGGGTGGGCAAAACGGCTGGCGGGCCAAAAGTATCGTAGCGAAGCAAAAAGGAGCCGCTCAGGTGTTCATTATTTCGGCAGAATCGGCCGAAGCGTTTAAACAACTCCTTTCGCAACGGGGCAGTATGCAGAAACGCTTTAATCGGCTCGGCCTGAAACCGGGTTCCGAAAATGTAAGCTCGGTCGGTATATTTCTGGTTGCTCCTGAGTCGGCGGCTGCCTTACTCAATACGTCTGCCGATACGCTCAGTCAGATCAAAACGGCGATTACCCACTCGGCAAAGCCTGTCGCATTGACAATAACGGGTAAAGTGAGTGTTAAAGCGGATCGGATCGACGAAAAAACCGAGTCGTCGAACGTACTGGGCTTTCTGGAAGGCACCGACAAAAAAGATGAAGTACTGATTGTTTCGGCACATTACGACCACATTGGTATCAGTCCGAACGGGCAGGTAAACAACGGAGCTAATGATGATGGCTCGGGAACGGTATCGGTGCTTGAAATTGCACAGGCATTTGCGCAGGCTAAGGCCGCCGGTAAAGGTCCGCGCCGGTCTATCCTGTTTCTGACCGTATCGGGTGAAGAGAAAGGGCTGTTAGGTTCAGAATATTACGCCGACATGGACCCGGTCATTCCATTGGATAAAACCGTCGGTGACCTGAATATTGATATGGTCGGTCGCGTAGATGACCTGCATCAGGGAAAATCCGATAATTACATTTACGTGATTGGCTCCGACAAGCTCTCGTCAGAATTGCATAAAATCAGCGAAGCGGCTAATCAGAAATACACAAAAATGGAGCTGGATTACAAGTACAATGATCCGCAGGACCCCGAACGGATTTACTATCGTTCCGATCATTATAACTTTGCCAAGCACCAGATACCCATTATTTTCTATTTCAACGGGCTGCACGCCGACTACCATCAACCCACGGATGATGTCGAAAAAATAGATTTCAAGCTGGCCGAACGTAGCGCCCGGTTGGTCTTCTATACGGCCTGGGATATCGCCAACCGCGACCAACGCCTGGTCGTTGACAGCCATAAACAATAATTACGCGCTAGCTGGTCGCCTGGCAATCGTGTGTTTTGTATACATTACTAGTCAATTTGACTCCTGGTAAACCGATTAATACGACGTTCGCACCAGACTCAGGCAAATTTTGTTAGCTTTACAAGTAAGCAGGTAGGGAGTTATCACACATTTTCGATGCGATATAACTCTCTACCTCAGATCTTTAAACGACCATGGACTGCAAATTTGTCGAAAAAGCGACGGGGGCCATCGCTGATAAATCACGACTATCAATTCTTCTCGAACTGGCTAAAAAAGAGACGTTGACCAATACCGACGTAATGGAATTGGTGGGTTTATCGCAGCCTTGTGTTTCACACCATATTAAACTTCTGATCGACAGCGGTTTAGTTAACTCAACCAAGGACGGACGTACTGCCCATCTGCGTTTGAATAAAGAAGCCATTCAGCAACTGACCACTTTTTTAGATGGTTTAGTATAGTCGAGTCAATTATTTTAATCAATTCATCCAAACTTTTAAATATATCGATGTGTTAGCAGGAAGGATTTGAAGCAATTCGTTACGCATGCTTCATACTAAAACTGCTACATTATGGCCCAGAAACTGTTTTCCAAAGCTACCCTCGGCGGGCTGACTCTCGCCAACCACATTGTAATGGCTCCAATGACCCGGAGTCGCGCTATTGGGAATATCCCAAACGACATGATTGCCGACTATTACGCTCAACGAGCTTCGGCAGGTTTGATTATTACGGAAGGCACCTCGCCTTCGCCCAATGGGCTCGGTTACGCCCGGATACCTGGTATTTACAACGCCGAACAGATTGAAGGCTGGAAGAAAGTAACGTCTGCGATACACGACAAAGGCAGTAAGGTTTTTGTCCAGTTGATGCACACGGGCCGAATTTCTCACGGCGCCAATATGCCTCAGGGTGCAGAGATACTGGCACCGTCGTCGGTAGCTGCGGCTGGTAATATGTGGACAGATACGGAAGGGCTCGTTCCCAACGCTACCCCGCGCGAAATGACCAACGCTGACGTAAAAGCAACGGTGCAGGAGTTCGTTCAGGCCGCGAAAAACGCTGTTGAAGCCGGTTTCGACGGAATTGAGCTACACGGCGCGAATGGCTATCTGATTGAACAGTTTTTAAGCGATCGCAGCAATCAGCGTACGGATGAATATGGTGGCTCTGTCGAAAATCGGGCTCGTTTCTTACTCGAAATAGCGGCCGGAACAATTGCCGCTATCGGTGCCAACCGGGTAGGTTTGCGCCTGTCGCCGTTCGGTGCCGCGGGCGATCTGTTGCCCCATGCGGAGGATACCCACGATTTATATGTTTATTTATCCAGCCAGTTGAACAAACTAGGCCTGGTTTATCTGCATCTGGTCGATCATTCGGGCATGGGAGCGCCCCCAGTACCGGCCGCTACTGTTGACGCCATTCGGGAGAACTTTAAAGGCACTCTGATTTTATGTGGCAGCTATACGGCTGATCTGGCCGAAGCCGATCTCGAAAGCGGAAAAGCAGATCTGGTCGCATTTGGGCGTCCATTCATTGCCAACCCCGACCTGGTCGAACGTCTGGAGACAGGCGCAGAATTAGCTCAGCTTGATCCGGCAACGCTCTACGCACCCGGTCCAAAAGGTTTTGAACAGGGTTACGTCGACTATCCAACTTTAGTCGAAGTTGAAGCCTAGCCTTCCACATATTTTTTAATGTCTTACAAAAACGGGTTGTGATAAACTAGATCACAACCCGTTTTTACTTAAATCTTCTAACACCCTGTGTAGTTAATTTTTTCCGCTTGATACTTTTCCCGGTTTCGGTGAAATCCCAGGCTGTGTAATGTCAAAATTTTCCTTCTGCTTGGCTTCTGCTACCATTTTACGAACATCAGCCAGCAGTTTTTTGGCATCGAACACGACCCCGTCTTTCACCGTATACGTAACGCCACCCACTCGCTCGACTTCGTTTTTGTCATTCAGATGAATCGCGCCCGTTCCGTAGAGCACCTTCAAATTTGCCAGGGGATTCTGATCGATAATCACAAAATCGGCTAGTTTGCCAACCTCCACAGAGCCAATCTGATCGGCCATACCAAGTGCTTCAGCCCCTTTCAACGTAGCCGCCTGAACAACTTCGAGCGGATGAAAACCAGCCTCCCGTAAAAGTTCAAGTTCGCGTATATAGGCAAAGCCATACAGCTGATAAATAAACCCGGAATCGGAACCCGCCGTAACCCGCCCACCCCGGTTTTTATAATCGTTGATAAACGCCATCCAGAGCTGGTAGTTTTTCTTCCAGGCCACTTCCTGTTCAGTTCCCCACGAATGCCAGTATGAGCCGTGCGAAATTCGACTGGGGCCATAGAACCGCCAGAGGCTGGGCATGGTATACTCATCGTGCCATTCAGCACGTCGGGCCAGCATCAGTTCGCGGTTCGCTTCGTAGATATTGAATGTGGGGTCGAGCGTGAAATCCAGTGAAATCAATTCATCCATCACCTTATTCCAGCGATCGGAGCCGGGTTTCGCGGCCTGTTGCCACAAATTGCCTGCTTCTTCAAAGCGGTTCTGCTCGTTGTTGTAATTATACGTAGCCGGATAATTCTGGACTGTTTTATCGTCAAACAGCGCTTCAGGGAGGCCATACCAATGTTCGAGCGACGTCAGACCAGCTTTGGCAGTCGCTAATGCATTCATCCGGGCCACTTCCAGCTGCGCATGGTGGCAAGCCGACCGTAAACCGAGTTTTTTGTTTTCTTCCAGAGCGGCCCGGAAAATGGTTGGCTCAGCGCCAAAGAATTTAATCCCGTCGGCACCCCGTTTGGCATTTTGCTGCACCCAGGCGCGGGCCTGTTCGGGTGTGCTGATCGGCTCTTTTGACCCCTGCCCAAATACGGTATACGCTTTGATCCGTGGCGCTGTAATGTCGTTACGTTCGCTTTTAGCTCGGTGTTCCAGTACCCAATCCAGTCCGTTACCGCAGGAGGGGTCACGTATGGTTGTGATACCGTGCGCTAACCATAATTTGAATACGTATTCAGCGTTGGCGCCCTGAGCCTGCCCGCCAATATGACCGTGCATATCCACAAAGCCGGGCATCAGGTACATCCCTTCACAGTTTAATTCTTTGTCAGCCGATGCGGCCTGCGGACGGTTTTTCGCGTCAATCGGAACACCCGGATAACCAACCTGCTTAATCTGCGTAATCCGGTTTTTCTCGACTACAATATCGACCGGACCAATCGGTGGTGCGCCCGTACTGTTGATTAACGTAACACCCCGAATGATGAGCTTTCCGAACGGCCCATCGCCTTCTCGTCGTGAAGGCGCTTTCTCGACCTGTGCCCTGAGAGTGTGAAAAATGAAGAGCGAAAAGTAAAGAATCAGAAAAAGTCGGTGGTAAAAACGGGCCATGAGTACGAAGTTGGTCGAGTAAATAGTTGTAAGATAAGCGAATCTGCCGGATTTTTGCAACGCGACTTATACTGACAGGTTCGGGCAAATCAAGGATAGCTTATTGATACTTATGATAAAATACATTGCAGTTTTTAGCCTATTACTCCTTTTTGCTTGCTCGGGTGGTGGCGACAAAACCCGGCCAACTACCGACGAACCTGTTTACACCCTGATTTTTATCGATAAAACCCGCAGTGTTAATGTCAACACGGCCTTTGTGGGGCAGAAATACCAACAGGCCATAACCGAGATTATCGACCAGAATATCCGGCAAAAAGGCGATAAACTGGACGTGTACTTTATCCACGAGAACACCTCCAAAGCCCGCGCGCTGAACGTAACGACCCGCACCGAAATGGAAGACGTTTCGGCCTCCAGCGCTACTGACCGTGAAGCCGCCGAAACAGAGTTTAACCTGATGCTTTCCCGCGAAAAAGCGCAGATTCGCCAGCGTGTGCTTCAGCAGCTTGTTGCTCAGAACTCCAGTGCCTCGAATCAGGAGACAGATATCTGGGCTAGCCTACCCGTTATTCAAAAAGCCAACGAATCGGGCTCCACCGTGAAAGTGTATTATCTGAGCGATATGATCGAGAGCGTCAAAGGTGCCACCCGTCGTGATTTTCAGATAAAACCACCGAAAGACAACGCTCAGGCGGAAGAATGGGCCAAAGCCGATGTCGAACAGCTAAAACGCTACACAATTGGCAGTCCCGACATAACCATGATTCTCCCATTCGAGCCCAATGCGTCGGTTAAAGAGAACAATCCGGCCGTAACGCAGTATTGGCAAACGCTCTTTTCAAACTTAGGTGCCGGAACAGTCGAGGAGCAATAAGCTCAGTACGTTGCTCCTAAGGGTTTGTAGCTGATCATAGTTACAGTAGAATCTACAGAGTCAGAAAATCAATTGGTCCGCCTATTCATCAACTAGCCACCGACTCACTTATACCAGCCGGAATTTCGAAATGATACCCTTCGGAAAAGCCTGAAAAATCTTTATTCAGGCAATAGGACGTTAACGAAAGACCTTCTCCCTCACGTCGAACGGCCAGGTAGTGAAACATCGGTTTGTAATCCAGTGCCAGATCAGGCAAGCGGCTGGGCGACGTATTCAGGGGTTGGCGAAGCCCTCCGCCCCCACCAATAACCAGGAATGTTTTTCCCTCGAATTCGTAGCGTTCAAAAGCGTGAGAATGACCTGTAATAAAAAGCCGGGCTTTCTGCGAACGAACGTATGGCGGCACAAAGCGCTGCTGTACGAGTTTTGATGAACCGACCAGCTTGCTGTTTGAATAAGGAGCATGATGACAGGTAACCACAACAACTTTGATTTCCGGATCAGCATCCAGATCAGCCAATGTCTGCTCATACCAGGTTTGCTGCTTCACCAGATCGGCCACAGAGAGCATACTGAAATTTGAATTCAGCATCACAACCGCTATGGCATCGGTCGTTTTTACGTAACCGGTAGGGCTATGCTCCGGAAAACGCTTCTGAAAATTCCGGGCACCTTTCCGCGGTCGTCCCATTACGTCGTGATTACCCATAATGGCGTACACAGCCGTACTGACTTCAGTGCATTTCAGGAGAAACTGATCAATGATACGCCATTTGTTGTTCCGATACCCCAGTGAAACAATGTCGCCAAGCCAGTAGAGCACGGCCGGGCGTATACGTAAAATTTCCGCAAAAATGGTCTGCGTCGCCTTCGTATTCTGATGCGTACGCAACACGAGTTTCTCCACCCACATCGGAGCTTGCGTATCGCTCAGAAAAAGAATCGCTCGTTTACTATTTTCCTGTTCCATAACGTACTACTTACACACGACCACCCTGTTTTTAATTACAACGTATTTACCACGAAAATGGTCGCCATACGAGTTGTAGCTCGGCCGTAAAAGCTGAATTTTCTGTAGCTACGGCATCATACCACTTCAATTCTCCCGCTACCCGGAATCGCCGGCCGATGGGGTACGTATACGACCCGGCCGCCATCCAGCCCAGACTGTTTGAATTAGCCATTACCGTACCGGCATAATCCAGCCGGGAATGATTTATATAAGCCCCTGTTCCAACCGAAAGAGCCAGCCGCCGGGCCAGACTCCGTTCATTACCACTTAGCCAGGCCAGAGGCATCGAGAAGACAAGCAGAATTGGCACCATTGATACGTATACGTGGGCAGACTCCCCCGCAACCTGACCTCGATAGCTATACATAGTGGTCCAGCCCGTTTCTAATCCAATACGTAACCGATGATCAGGAAACCACATGAGCCGGAGCATTGCCGGAACACCAAATCGGCTAACCTGTGTCTGTTCCAGCGGAGCCGGAACACCAAGGTGCGTAGCATAATACGAAAGTCCACTCCCGACTGTTACGACAAGCGTGTAAGGGCCCCGAACCGTATCAGAAGCACTACTACTTCTACTACTTGTGGCCGGTTGCGCCACAACGGCCGACCAGCTCAGTACCAGACCCATTAGCCAGGGTATTTTAGGTAGAACAATCTTCATATACTTACTGCTCTGTGTAGTGGTAATACGCAACAACTGACGAATAATTAGACAGAATACCATCGAAATTGTTCTGACGAACAAACTCCTGAATAAATTTTGGCTCGTCGAGTGTCCAGACGAAAACGGTCAGGCCAGCAGCTTTCATGGCCTGAACTTCCTGTACCTGCGGCCCCAGCGTCCATCTGGGCGCCCAGATACGTGCACCCAGGCTTAGCGTTGTGGCCGTATCCAGTTCGCACAGAATGGGCGTATTTGCCTTATCAGTCAATGCCTCATAGGAGTCCACAGCATCTGTACTCGGCAAGCCAATAACGATTCGGAGATTGCGACGTGCCAGAATAGCTCGCTCACGAAACTTCCGCTGAATAGCCTGTACTTTTTCCATCGGCCCAATGTATTTGGTGTCGAGCCAGACAAAACTCAACGTTGTATTGCTGATAACTGTTTCCAGCGCTTCTTCCAGTGTCGGAATTTTTTCACCGTTGATCAGCCTTACGAACGTATTCAGCTGCTGATACGTATAATCCTCAATTGGCCCAGTCAAGCCATTTTTCTGAATCAGGCGCAGATTCAAGGTGTTATCGTGATAAAGAATAGGAACACCATCTTTTGTATAGCGTACGTCGATTTCAATCCCCGTTGCGCCCAGCCTTGAAGCCAGTTTGATAATTTCAAGCGAGTTTTCCGACGCGGGTAGTAAATCTGACGTTCGACCTCCGCTTCGGTGCGCCATAATCGCAAAGGGTCTGGGATTCAGCGGGCGCTGGTACGTGAGAGTGAGCTTCTGAACAGGGTCGGTTCCCGCTACGCCATATACACCATCAATCACAAGGGTATCGCCCGTCACTAACCGGCCGGTATACGGCTGTATTTTACCCTCGTGCTTCATGCGCACATTCAACCGGGTTAGTCCCGTATCGGTATTGACCAGTTTTCGCCAGTAGCCATTTAGTACCAACGTATCGGCGCTGGAGTCGCCCTCCAGATTAAAGTACCCGGCATCAGTACCTGTGAAAATAGATAGATAATGGGTCGTATCGGCTCCGTCGAGTATATACGTCCACTTTAAGGCCACCTGATCGCCAAACTGGATGGCCCCGTCCGTTACGGTATACACGCCTTCCATGGCCTGCCTGACAGAAGCCGTAAAGTGCCCGGCACCAGGTTTGTTAGCGAAATTATAAGGCACAGGAGCCTCATAGCTCCTGCGGCACCCGTCCGCCAGAATTATGACCAGGCTTATCAGGCAATAAATAACCGATCTCACAGAATAAAACCAAAAAGAAGTTGTGGGTAAAAAAGATTTCGATCAAACGTATCGTAGAGCGACCACAGTTGCCAGTTAAAATTTGAATAAGCGGCCCTGAACCCTACCAAAACATGCTGTTTATTATAAAAAGGCTGCTCCAGCATGAACGTAAACGCTACGCCGTTCACCTGCCGACGGTCATACACAACAGCCAGATTACCTACTTTTGAGCGGTAGTACAAATCCATAATCGCTTCCGTTTTGAACGTAAACTGAACATCGCGCGTGAATCGATACCCCACCGATAAACTCGGAAACGTTTGTACACCATAAGCCTGGCTGTTAAACACATCTTTGATCTGCAAAGCGCCAAACCAGCCTGTAGCATCGAAGCCAGGCGCGATGTAGAGCCGATCCGTGAGTTGAGCCGCGTACCGTAAGCCCAAAGCAACGTTGCTCTGAACAATCTGCGTTTGTATACGGCCAATTGCATACAGATGGTCTGTTAGACCTCGCTGAATATGAAAATCTATAGCGGGAACGCTAACACGGATTTCTTCTGTCAGTTCAGGGGGTGTTGTCGTAAATACCAACCCGATCGATTTTCGTACCTGACCAGGCAGTGGAGCCTGCGGAAAGTAAATAGCGGGTTGACGTGCGTCGGGCTGTACGTAGCGAGGATGATCAGGCGTGTACACGCGCCTTGACCGCTGCGGAAGCCGCCTTTGTTGTGCATCAGCCGAAATACTGATCAGCAGCAGGCACAGGATCCACGCACAAAATTGAATACGTATAGATTGGACATTCATTTATGACGAAATAAGTGATGGCAGTATAAGGTTAGTAAACCTAGCAGGAGATTTTATGTTCTAAAGATCTATAAAACAGAAAAAAGGCATTGAATTTCAGCACTTTTAATCCATGTAAAGATTAATTACGTATTAATAAAATACGCTCGACTGAAAAACGGCACGTGATTTTTATCGGTAATGCTGGCTTAGTTTCACCTTGTCAGATATATCATTAGCCGGCCCGTTACTAATATGTACTTCGCCCGAAATAGGTAGTCTATTAAGGTATGAAAATTTTGTGTGTCGTTTTGACATTTAAAAGATAAGTGTCATTTTTACAGCAGCGAATAATCTAACTCTTTACGTATACTTATCGGGCGAAGATGTTATTCACACTGGTCTTAAATGCCAGCAGATGCCGTGACTTATAAACGCCGGTATATTGTACCGCAGCCACCGCATAGTTGCTCAATCTCTGTCTCGACAAATGATTTTTTGTATAATTTATGAAATTTGTATAATTTTTATTTTTATAAGCTTACGTTCAACGTCGTTTCATGACTTTCCAGCCACAGGATCAAGCGCTATGGCAGGCCTATCGCGCGGGAGATAAACAGGCATTAGGGCTACTGGTCGAACGCTATTATAGCGTGCTGAAACACTATGGACTAAAATTTATGGTTGAGGAATCCATAGTTGAGGATTGCATCCAGGAATTGTTTTTACAGCTCTGGCAAAATCGATTACAGATTAATGAAACAGAGTCGGTCAGGCATTATCTACTAAAATCAATCCGCCATCACATTCTTCAGCATCTACGCACCCAGAAACGGTTGAAATACGAAGAACTGGACTGGGATACGTCCATGGCGGAGGATATTGACTCCGAAACGTTATTGATTCGTCAGGAGTCTCTTGTCAGTATGACGAAGATAATCCAGAGTCAACTGGCTTCTCTTCCCGCTCGCGAGCGGGAAGCGTTGTACCTTCGTTATTACGAAAATCTATCCATACCGGAGATTGCTGAGGTCATGAATGTAAACCGTCAGTCCGTCTCTAATTTTCTTCAGAAAGCACTCAACAAGCTTCGGAGCCAGTGGCTTGTTCACACACTTCCAACGATTTGTATTTTTTTTCAAAAATATTTACTTTGAGAAGGGTATAGGCAGATCAAAACTTCATACTATCAATAAAAATAGTAGAAAAGTACCAATGAGCCTGCTACCTGAACACCTCTCAAGTATTGACGACTTCTTAACGAACGACGCTTTTCGGACTTGGGTCACAGAACGGCGGCCGGAAGATCGGGTACTCTGGCAGGCATGGTTAAGACAGCATCCCGACAAACGAGATCTTTACGAACAGGCAGTCGCCACGTTTTTAGTGCTCCAGGGGAGCCATTTCTCGGACTCTAGCCAGCAAGTAAACGCTAAAACAGAAGAAATTCTAAATCAGCTTACTGACACCCCCACGGTTGTGAAGCCTCTCTGGGGCTGGCAGTGGGGTCGGTGGGTAGCGGCAGCGGCAGTAATTGGTTTACTTCTTTATTGGCAACTGGGCAACCCTCTTTCCGGACGGCTCCCTGTAGCCAGTAAACAGGAAATGCAGCCAATACGCGACACCAGTTGGAAGATTGTAAAGAACGATACCGGTCGACCCCTGGTCGTGCTGCTGCCTGACAACTCCTCTGTACTACTGTCAACGGGCAGTCAGGTACGTTTCCATAAGCAGAACATACATACGCTACGGGAGGTATATCTGCAGGGAGAAGGTTTTTTTGAAGTGACCAAAAATCCGGCCAGGCCTTTCATTGTTTACACAACCAGCCTGACTACAAAAGTATTGGGTACCAGCTTTCAGATACGTTCTTTTACTAAAGAGCCGGCTGCTTATGTGAAGGTTAAAACAGGAAATGTTTCGGTTACTCCGATCGACTCCCTTGGCCAAACGGTTCTGCTGACAAAAAATGAACAGCTCAGGTTTGAAACCAGAACCGATAAGGTCGTCAAACGAGCCATTATCCCATCAAAAGACAATTCGTCAGGAATCGTTAATCAGCAATTTAGTTTCGAATTCATGCCTGTGTCAGACGTATTTGCGCAACTGGAATCCAGCTACAACATGCCTATTCAATACGACCGACACGTACTGATCAGGTGCACTTTTACCGGGCAACTCAACGACGTCCCGTTTCTGGAGAAAATACGGCTTATCTGCCTGACTATTGAATCTACATATGAGATCGCTGACAATCAAGTGATTATTCATAGCCATGGTTGCCATTGATCGTTCTTTTCACCTCTAAACAACTCTATTATTTATGGCATAAAAACTATCCTTTTTTAACAGAAAAGCGATAGTGCTACCAACACTATCGCTCGAATGTCCTCAAATGTGTGTACCAGACACATTGTCTCTTCGCTTAGAAGAGGGACATGTTTTTGTCCTTTTTTCCTAAAACTTACAAAAACGCATAAATGTATGCATTACCGTTTCATCAATCGCAATGTTTGGATCAGGATTATGAGAATTTCAAGCCTGCAAATCTTACTTGCCCTTACCTTAACCAACATAGGCTTTGCCCTTGACGGCAGAGCCCAGGAACTTCTCAGTCGACGAGTCAGTATCTCAGCCCAAAATGAGGATGTTGAGGTCACGATCCGGCGAATAGAAAAGCAGACGAGCGTTCAATTTTTATTCAGCCGCGAAATCATCCAGTCGAAGCGGAAAGTCAATTATCAGGCGAAAAATGAACAACTTTCGCAGGTATTGGATCGTATCCTGACGCCACTTAATCTGAGTTATGAAGTCGTAGGCCAGCAGATTGTCATAAAAAGAGACACGGCGCCCCCAACGCAGCTTCAGCAAAATGCGTCGAGTGAATTTAATGCGGAAGCGGCTGCGGATAAGCAAATTACCGGACGGGTCACGGCCGAAAATGGGGAAGGTTTACCAGGTGTAAATATCCAGATAAAGAATACGACGCGGGGTACCACTTCGGATGGCAACGGAAATTATAAACTTTCTATTCCGGATGAGGCCAGCACAGTACTTGTTTTCTCGTTTATCGGCTACGCTACACAGGAGGCAACCGTAGGGACTCGATCGGTTATTAACATTACCCTGGCTGCTGATGACAAAACGCTTAATGAGGTAGTGGTAGTCGGTTACGGAACCCAGCGCAAACGGGATGTAACAGGTTCAGTAGTTTCGGTTAACGAAGCCACCTTAAAGGAAGTACCCGCTCCTAACCTGGTAAACCAGTTGAAAGGCCGTGCGGCTGGCGTTTCGGTCGTCAGCAACGGGTCTACACCGGGTTCACAAGGGCAGATCAGAATTAGAGGCAACAGAACCCTGACCACCAGTTCCAGCGGGAGTGATGGTCTTGATGGGCCATTGGTCGTTGTTGATGGAATACCTTATGGCGGACTCAATGATATAAACCCGGATGATATCGCTAACCTCGAAATTCTGAAAGATGCCTCGGCTACGGCCATTTACGGATCGAGGGGGTCGGGGGGCGTTATTCTGATTACTACCAAACGGGGAAAAATCGGGAAGCCGGTATTCAGCTATGATGGTTACCACGGGGTGACTACTATCATGGGCAAATTTAACGTAATGAATGGACAGGAATATGCCCAGTTTAAGGATGATGCGACCAAATACAACCGCACCAGCCCTGGCACGACCGCCTATCCACTTACGCAGAAAGAAAAAGATGCTCTGGCGGCCGGTATTTCAACCGACTGGCAGGATTTGCTTTACAAAACCGGCTTTAACACCAACCATCAGTTGAGTATGGTGGGAGGAGTAGAGAATACGCAGTATTCGATGGGTCTGGGGTATTTCAATGAGACAGGGATTATTCCCAGTCAAAAGTTTGAACGCTACACCATCCGGGCCACAATTGATCAACGCCTTGGCAAGCGTATCAAGTTTGGGTTGAATACGCTAAATACCCTTACCTATACCAATACACCGGGTGGGGGTGGTATTCCGGGTGGTTTGGTGCGTACAACGCCATTGGCAGCGCCTTATAATGCCGACGGTACGGTGAACCTGTTCCCGGCAGAAGGCTCCATTGATGCCGCCGGAGTAAGCCCGTTAACGATCATTACCAAAACCGATTCGTATCTGGGGCGTACACGGGCATTACGGACGTTTAATAGCTTATACGCAGAGGTAAATATTTTGCCCGGCCTGCGTTATCGGATGAATGCGGGGCTGAATTTCAGCCAGTCGAACTACAATGGGTATAATGGGCCACTTACCTATTTCAACTCGGCTACGGTTCAGTCGTCTTCCAATGCTGAAATCAGCAATACAGAATACTGGGACATCAACCTCCAGCACCTGCTGTATTATGATAAGACGTTTGGAAAACATAGAATAGGCGTTACCGGGCTGTATGAGATTACGAAAAACCATTCACTAGGTAGCCGATTTACGATAACGGGGGTTCCGGCCGATTATATTAAGACGTCTAATTTCTCGCTGGCTTCCGGAACACCTGTTGCCAATTCGGACTTTGGCAACTCATTTTCAGAACTCGGCCTGCTTTCCTACATGGGTCGGGTGAACTACAGCTACAATGATCGCTATCTGTTGACCCTGACACTGCGACGAGACGGTTCTTCTACCTTATCGCCCGGCAACCAGTATTTCAACTATCCGGCGATTGGAGCTGGCTGGAACATAATCGAGGAGGGCTTTATGAAAGAAGTCCCTTTCATATCGAACCTGAAACTGCGGGGTAGCTGGGGGTTATCCGGCAATAGAAACGTAGGCGCTTACTCGACTCTGGGAGCATTATCGGCTGGCTATTATAATTTCGGTACGGGTACAGCCGGTCAGCAGTTGGCGTACACAGTGACCAGTCTGCCTGCTACAGGTTTGGGTTGGCAGTCGACCTCACAGGTGGATCTTGGCATTGACTTTGGTTTCCTGAACAACCGGATTACAGGTTCGGTCGATTGGTATCACCAGCAAACGAAAGATATTCTATTATCGGTGCCGTTGCCCCCCAGCAACGGAGCCGGTTCGACCTTAAAAAATTTAGGTCGAACGGAAGGCAAGGGACTCGAGACCGCGCTGACATTTGAGATTTTCAGGAACCCGAAAGGCTTCAACTGGAGTGCTGATTTAACGTATTTCTTTAACCGGGAGAAAATTACGCAGCTCACAACCCCAACCGAACTGTCCAATCTAGGGGCAGGCTGGTTTGTGGGACAGCCCCTTTCGGTCATTTTCGACTACAAGAAAATTGGCATCTGGCAGACATCGGATAAAGAAAATGGTACGTTGGCCAAACAGACCTCACCGGTTCAGTTCCCTGGTCAAATCCGGGTGGAAGACGTGAATGGCGACGGCAAGATTGATCCGGCTGATCGGCAGATTCTGGGCAATTTCCAGCCCACCTGGGAGGGAGGCATAACGAACCGATTCAGCTTCAAAAACTTTGATCTGTCAGTTGTGACTTTTGCCCGCATGGGGATGAAGGTTATCGTGCCTTACCTAACCGGCAATTCTACGGGTTCAGGCGGTTTCGCGTTCTACAATCAGGGCCGGGTAAACCAGGTAAAAACCGATTACTGGACAGAAACCAACCCAACCAATGCTTTCCCCGCGCCCGATGCCGGTAGTGCGGTCGCTTATTTCGGCTCTACGTTAGGCTATTACGACGGTTCGTTCATAAAAGTCAGAAGTATTAACCTGGGCTACACCTTTTCCAGCGCGCTGATCAAAAAAATTGGGATGAACTCGGCCCGGGTTTATTTCAATGCTACCAATCCGTTAATTCTTTATTCGCCATTGGTTAGCCAGAAACTGGCTGTCGATCCGGAAGGAAACAGTTATGCCAGTGGTCAGTCGACCCTGAACCCGCAGGGCGCCAGCGAACGCGGTACGCCGGAACGTCAGGTCGCTGTAAACCTGAATAACCCACCTGTCCGTCAATTCACGCTTGGGGTAAATCTTAAATTCTAATCATTGATAGACAATGAAGACAATAAAAGCTTGGACCATAATCGGCCTGGTCGCCTTGTTCAATACGGGCTGCGAAAAAATATTACAGGAGAATCCGCAATCACAAATTGTTCCTTCTTACTTCAATAGCCCTGCCGGCGTATTGGGCGGGATTGCCGGTGTCTACAACGACATCCGGGGTCAATGGGGCACGGAAGGGTTCACGGTAGAAATGCAGGCTGGCACCGATGAGTTTCTACAGGGGGCCAGTAGCGGAGGAGTGCCCCCGTATACCTATAATGGCCTGAACGGAAGCAACTTCGGGTCGGCCTGGGGCGTAGCCTTTCAGGACATCAACACCCTGAACGGCGTACTCAAATATGGGCAAACGATCGATCTGCCGGAGGCTACCCGCAAGCAGTATCTGGCACAGGCTAAGTTTTTGCGGGGGTTCTGGTACTTTTATCTAGTGCAGACCTGGGGAGACGTACCGCTTAGTACCGAATTTATTACGGTACCCTCTCAGGCAGCTTCCCGTCAGCCAGTTGCTCAGGTGTATGAATTAATCATTAAAGATCTGACCGAAGCGGCCGCTGATTTACCCAACCAGCCAACGGCTCCCTTTTTGGGTAAAGCCGCTACCAAACCAGTGGCGCAACTGCTGTTGGCCAAAGCCTATCTGACCCGTGGGTGGCTGAACAATACAGCCGCTGATTTTACGCAGGCAGCTTCCATCTGTGCCGATATTATTGCTAACAAAGGCGCATACGGTCTCGATCTATGGCAGGATTATAGCGATGCGTTTGTGCCGGCTAACGACTATGGGAAGGAAACCATGTTTGTCAGCGATCACGTACTCGATCCAAAATATGGCTATTATCAGGTGGGTGCGGCCGCTGGTGGTGGAGCGGCTCAAAACCTCACGCCCTGGTTTACCAACTGGAATTACCCAAACAATAGCGGCATCAATTCCTTCAGAAGTGCTGCGGGAGCTTATGTGAACAGTGGCACCTCGCTGATGATCCGGGATTCGCAGTATGGACGCCCTTATACCCGTATGCGCCCAAACAGCTACAAATGGCCTTCAGGCGCTAATGCCGGTAAGAACTACTTTCTGGATCAGGCATTTACCAAACGGGATGTTGACTCGCGATTTATAAATTCGTTTTACACGGTTTATATTTCTAATACGGCTGTTACCAATACACCTACGGCTGCCAACAATAAGCGGGGGATCGGCTATACAACCGTAGTAGGGGCAGATACGGCCGTTTGGTTGCCCGACTTTGAAGTTGAAGGCGCGCCCCAGTTCATCGGCACAAGACCTTTCAAAGGACTGGTTGTACCTCCCAGCTTATGGGATAATGGAATTTTTCCAGCGCTGAAAAAATTCATGGACCCTAGCCGGGGCGCCAATTTCAACGACCCATCGACCCGGCCCTGTGTATTATACCGCTTTTCGGATGTGTACCTGACAGGGGCTGAAGCGTACCTGAAAGCCGGTGACGCGACCAAAGCGGCTGCGCTGCTTAACGTAGTACGGCAGCGGTCTGCTTACCGGAAAACCAATACGGCCGCTCAAAATGCTGCCGCTGCAACAGCCATGACCATTACCGCAGACGACGTAACGGTAGATTTCATTCTGGACGAGCGTACCCGCGAACTGTTCGGCGAATGGCAGCGCTGGCATGATTTGGTACGTACCCGTTCGCTGGTTCGTCGTGTGAAAGCCTGGAATCCGGAAGCAGCTCCTTATATCCAGGATTTTCATATGCTACGTCCCATTCCGCAATCCCAGATCGACCGAGTGGTCGAGGGGCCGAAGTTTCCGCAAAATCCCGGTTATTAAGAAACGGGATTTAATGCTTCAAAAGAAGTAAGAGGATTACCGGATGATCTTCTTACTTCTTTTACGTAAATGTTCATACATAACGCCAGCAGGCCCATGCGATTAGTTGTCTACCTTTTTCTTCTGTTTCAGTTCCAGGCCGGTTTTTCCCAAAACACGTCTGCCCTTAAACTCTGGTATAGCAAACCAGCCAATGCTGTGTGGGAGAATGCGCTGCCGATCGGGAATGGTCGGCTGGGGGCGATGGTCTATGGAAACGTAGCCAGAGAGACCATTCAGCTTAATGAACATACCGTATGGTCGGGTAGCCCCAACCGGAACGACAACCCGGATGCATTGGCTGCTCTGCCCGAAATCCGTCAGTTGATTTTCGACGGAAAGCAAAAAGAAGCCGAGCAACTGGCCAATAAATCCATCCTGACCAAAAAGTCGCACGGGCAGATGTTTCAACCCGTTGGCAATCTGAATCTTACCTTTGATGGGCACAACGCCTATACCAACTATTATCGCGAACTGGACATTGAGAGAGCCGTAGCCAAAACCACGTACACCGTCGGCGACGTAACGTACACCCGGGAAATGCTGACCTCGTTTCCCGACAACGTAGTCGCTATTCATTTAACGGCCAGTAAACCGGGCCAGCTTTCGTTTTCCGCTTCATTTTCTACCCAGCATACCACATCATCCATTCAAACAACGCCTGCCAACGAGCTTACCATCGCTGGTACTACCCAGGACCATGAAGGCGTAAAAGGCATGGTGAAGTTCAAAGGGATTGCCCGCATTAAAACCGAAGGGGGCACGCTGGCTGCCAACGACACTACGCTGGCGGTGAAGGGAGCCAATGCTGCCACTATTTACGTTGCGATTGCTACCAATTTCAATACTTACAAAGACCTTGGCGGAGACGAAAACGCACGGGCTGCTACGTATCTGAATAAAGCGTATCCCAAATCATTTGCGGCAATTTTGAATCCGCACGTTGCTGCGTATCAGAAATACTTTAACCGGGTCAATCTTGATTTAGGCCTTACGGATGCCGCCAAACTCCCTACGGACGAACGGCTGAGCAATTTCCGGTCGGTCAATGACCCGCAACTGGTTACGCTATACTATCAATATGGGCGCTATCTGCTGATTTCATCCTCACAACCAGGTGGGCAGCCAGCTAATCTGCAAGGTATCTGGAATAACAAGATGCGGCCACCCTGGGACAGTAAGTACACCATCAACATCAACGCCCAGATGAACTACTGGCCAGCGGAGAAAACGGCTCTCGCCGAACTGCACGAACCGTTTCTGAGAATGGTCAGGGAGTTGTCGGAAACGGGGCAGGAAACCGCTAAAGTCATGTACGGAGCCGGCGGCTGGATGGCACACCACAATACAGACATCTGGCGGATCAACGGACCAGTCGATGGAGCCTTTTGGGGCATGTGGACGGCTGGGGGCGGCTGGACCAGCCAGCATCTCTGGGAACATTACCTTTACAATGGCGATAAGACGTATCTGGCGTCTGTCTATCCAATTTTTAAAGGGGCCGCCCAGTTCTACGCTGATTTTCTGGTCGAACATCCCAAATATCATTGGCTGGTGGTGAATCCGGGGACGTCGCCCGAAAACGCGCCGAAAGCCCACGGCGGCTCCTCGCTGGATGCCGGAACAACGATGGACAATCAGATTGTGTTCGATGTGTTCAGTACAGCCATACGTGCCGCTGAGACGCTGGGAAAAGATGCTGATTTTGTGTCTATGCTGAAACAGAAACGTAGCAAACTTCCCCCCATGCATATCGGTCAGTACGGTCAGTTGCAGGAGTGGCTGGACGATGTAGACGATCCCAACGACAAGCATCGGCACATTTCCCACCTGTACGGACTGTTTCCGTCCAATCAAATTTCGGCATACCGAACCCCCGGCCTGTTCAGTGCCGCCCGGACCTCCCTGATTCAGCGGGGCGACGTATCGACGGGCTGGAGCATGGGCTGGAAAGTGAACTGGTGGGCCAAACTTCAGGATGGCAACCACGCGTATACGCTGATTCAGAGTCAACTAACGCCACTGGGCGTCAACAAAGATGGTGGCGGTACGTATAATAATCTGTTCGACGCGCACCCGCCGTTTCAGATCGACGGAAATTTTGGCTGTACGTCGGGGATCACCGAAATGCTTATGCAAAGCAGCGATGGTAGTCTTCATCTGCTGCCTGCTCTTCCCGATGTCTGGCCAACCGGCCGTATCAGTGGACTGCGGGCACGAGGTGGCTTCGAAGTCGTCAGCATGGAATGGAAAGACGGCAAACTAAATAAGGTAGCTGTCAAATCGAATCTGGGCGGTAATCTTCGATTGCGCGTTCCGAATGCGATAAAAGCAAATGGCGCGGTCCTGAAACAGGCATCCGGTCCGAATACCAATTCGTTTTACGTAATCGAGACTACGCCGACGCCGATTATTTCCGCACAAGCCAGCCTCACCCCGCCCGCACTGAAAGAAACAATGCTGTACGATTTAGTAACCCAGCCTGGTAAGGTATATACGCTGGTGGCTCAATAATTTGGTAACAAAAGCTGAATAGGTTGAAACAATTAACCCAAACGTACTTTCATGAAAAATCGCCTTTTTACGGCTCTTTTCGCAACGCTTAGTCTGGTTCTGACCCAAAAGGATTTTGCTCAAACTACGCTCGTTAATCCCATCCTGACTGGATTTTATCCCGATCCGAGCATTGTGCGGGTAGGAACCGATTATTATCTGGTCAACTCGACGTTCTCCTATTTTCCCGGTATCCCGGTTCTGCACAGCAAAGACCTGAAAAACTGGAAACAGATTGGTAATGTCATCGACCGGCCGTCGCAGATGGATTTCATGGGTGAACGCTTGACCCGCGGTCTCTTTGCGCCGGCTATTCATTACTACAAAGGCACGTTCTACGTTACCTGTACGGACATCGACCACGACGGCAACTTCATAGCGACAGCTAAAAACCCCGCTGGACCGTGGAGCGATCCGGTCAGAGTTCCTGAGGTACGCGGAATTGATCCATCTCTGTATTTCGATGAAGCAACGGATAAGGCGTACATCATTTACAACAGTGACGCCCCCGACCGTAAGCCGTTGTATTCAGGCCACCGGACGATCCGCATTTATGAACTGGACTACAAGAACCTGAAAGTGGTTGGTGAAGAAAAACAACTGGTGAACGGTGGAGTCGACCTCTCGAAAAAGCCCGTCTGGATCGAGGCTCCTCACATCATGAAGGTGAAGGACTGGTACTATCTCTACGCAGCTGAAGGCGGTACGTCAATTAACCATACCGAAGTGGTCTTCCGGTCTAAATCGGTCTGGGGACCTTTTGTTCCTTATGAGAACAACCCAATTTTAACCCAGCGTGGATTGCCTGCCGACCGGAAAGATCCCATTACATCAGCTGGTCACGCTCAGTTTGTGGAGGGCCCCGACGGAAAATGGTACGCTGTCTTTCTGGCCGTGCGGCCTTACGAAGGCGACTACTACAATACCGGCCGTGAGACGTTTATCGCGCCCGTCACCTGGAAGGATGAGTGGCCGATTGTAGACCCCGATAACAAAGTAATTAAGTATTCGTATCCCGTTACGTTTAACGAAGTAAAACAGAAAGATGCATTGCCACAATCAGGCAATTTCGAGTATACACTCCGCTTCGATAAAACGCTCGATCCAGCGCTGTTATTTATGCGGACCATCGACAAAAACTCCTTTTCGTTGTCGAAAAAGAGGGGCTTACCCTAAAACTAAAGCCCGAAACGGTTATGGACATGGGTAACCCGTCCTTCATTGGCAAGCGGCAGCAGCACCTGTATAGTATGGCTGAAACTGAACTAAGCTTCACGCCCAAGTCAGACAAGGAAAAGGCGGGCCTTATTATTTTTCAGGATGAGAGTCACTTCTACTACCTGTGCCAATCGATAGCGGAGGGCAAAAGTGTACTGCAACTGTTTAAAGGAAAGCCTAAAGAAAAGTCCATGGAATTGCTAACGGAGATTCCCTTAACGACAAAGGCCGGTAAGGTGGGCCTGCGTATCGCGTCTCAGGGAGGAACGTACAGCTTCTCATATTCGGAAGATGCCAAAAACTGGAAAGTCCTGAAAGATAATGTAGACGCCAAATTTCTGAGTACGAAAGAAGCGGGCGGCTTCATTGGGTGTCTGTACGGCATGTACGCTACGTCGTCGGGTGAACCAACTAGCAACTCGGCGTCTTTCCAGTACCTAACCTATAAAGGCGACGATCCGATGTACAAGAAGTAAACGGAGCAAATCTGCATTGGCTCGTCGTGTTGTGTTGCATTATGTCGTGCAGTCAGTTTCTCAAAACTGACAACACGGCAAATACGTCACAGCACGATATACGGTGAAGAAAATAGTTACAAAGTGCATACCTGACGGCCATGATGAGGACCCATTGGATCGATGATCAAAACACAGCGTTACCCTTGAAAACCAACGTATTCCATATCGCCCTCCTGCTTCTGCTCAGCGTTACGGCCCTGGCTCAGATGCAGCCCTTTGCCTTGCAGGAGGTGAGGCTTACAGGCGGGCCGTTTAAGAATGCACAGGACGTTGACCTGCGATATATCCTGGCTCTTAACCCGGATAAGCTCCTCGCTCCGTACCTGATCGATGCTGGATTGCCGGTGAAAGCCCTACGCTACGGCAACTGGGAAAGCTCGGGGCTGGATGGGCATATCGGCGGGCATTACCTGTCGGCACTGGCGATGATGTATGCCTCGACCGGGAACGCTGAGATGAAAAAGCGGCTCGACTATATGGTCGGCCAACTGGCTCGCTGCCAGGCTAAAAACGGTACTGGGTACGTTGGTGGTATTCCGCAGGGCAAGGTTTTCTGGGAGCGTATTCACAAAGGCGATATCGACGGCAGCAGCTTCGGGCTGAACAACACCTGGGTGCCGCTCTACAACATTCACAAGCTGTTTGCGGGTCTGCGTGACGCCTACGAGTACGCCGGGAATCAGCAGGCAAAACAGGTGCTCATCGGTTTGGGCGACTGGTTTGTTGAGTTAATCAAACCCCTGTCCGACGAGCAGATTCAGCAGGTATTGCGTACCGAACATGGCGGTATAAACGAAACCTTCGCCGATCTGTACGTACTGACCAACGACAAAAAATACCTTGAAACGGCGCAGCGGATTTCGCACCGGGCACTTCTGGAACCGCTACTGGCAAAACAGGATAAACTGACGGGATTGCACGCCAATACGCAGATTCCGAAGGTAATCGGGTTCGAGAAAATCGCAACGCTGACGGGTAGGACCGACTGGTCGGAAGCCGCCATTTATTTCTGGCAAAACGTATCGCAGACCCGCAGCGTAGCTTTTGGCGGAAACAGCGTCCGCGAGCATTTCAACCCGACAACGGATTTCGGCCAACTACTACGGTCGAATCAAGGACCGGAGACCTGCAACTCGTTCAATATGTTACGTTTGAGCAAAGCCCTGTTTCTGGATAAAAATGACCTGAGTTATGTAGACTTTTACGAGCGGTCGCTTTACAACCATATCCTGCCAAGTCAGCACCCGCAGAAAGGTGGGTTTGTGTATTTTACTCCCATCCGGCCCAACCATTACCGGGTGTACTCACAACCAGAAACCAGCATGTGGTGCTGCGTGGGATCGGGCCTGGAAAATCACACGAAATACGGCGAACTGATCTACAGCCATTCGGCCAACGACTTGTACGTCAACCTGTTTATCCCATCGACGGTGAACTGGACTGCCAAAAATAGTAAGCTAACTCAGCGCACTGAATTTCCGTACCAGAACCAGTCGGAGCTGGTTATCGAGACAACAAAACCACAGGAATTTTCTGTAAACATCCGCTACCCCAAATGGGCCGAGAACTTCGCCATTCTGGTGAATGGCAAGGCGCAACCAGTCGATGCAAAACCAGCCAGTTATGTCGCCGTTCGTCGGAAATGGAAGTCGGGAGATAAAATAATTGTCCGTTTTACGACCTCGACGCGGCTGGAATATCTACCCGACGGCTCCAACTGGGCGGCCTTTGTGAAAGGCCCTGTCGTGCTGGCTGCCAAGACCTCAACGAATGACCTGACCGGGCTTTTTGCTGATGATAGCCGGATGGGGCACGAAACGAAAGGCAAACTCTATCCGCTCACCAATGCCTATGCGCTTGTGGGCAACCCAGCAACGTACCTGAATCAACTTAAACCCATTGACAGGCTCCGTTTTCGTCTGGATTCGCTAACGCTGCAACCGTTTTATGAGGTACACGATGCCCGCTATCAGATGTATTTCCAGACCTTTTCCAAAGCCGCTTTTGACGAACAGAAAACCCGGCTGAAACAGCAGGAAGCAGAGGCAATTGCACTGGAAGCCAACACAGTCGACAAGGTGAATTGCGGGGAACAGCAACCTGAAGTTGATCACCAGTACAAGGGCGAAAAGAGCGATTCCGGCTACGATGACGAACAGTTCTGGAGACGTACCCGCTCGTCAATTGCCTATCAGTTACAGAACAAAAATCGGGTGGGTAAATACATTGACATCCGTGCTTTAGACGATATCAGGCTGGACAATGTAGACTTCCTGATCAATGAAAAATCCGCCGAACTAATTTCATCTGAGGGGAAAACGATTCGGCTTAGGGCAGACAGCCAAGATGTGATTTCACTGAAAATCACGGCACGAAATGAGAAGAGTACCCCTCGGTTCAATCAAATCAGACTTGTAACACAGTAACGTAAGATTCACTTAAATAGGAACAAAAGGATGATGAGTATCTATAAATGTGTCAAAATAACACTATTGCTCTTTGGGTGTGTATTCAATTCTCTGGCGCAATCCAACTTTACCAGCAAAACAATTGGCGTTGGGGTGGTGGTTGCCGACCTCGACCGCTCGCTGGATTTTTACGTGAACGGCATCGGTATGGTCAAAACGGGCAGCTTCACCATCAACGAAGATTTTGGCAAACGATCCGGCCTGACCAATGGTAAAGCTACGAACGTAACCATTCTGAAGCTCGAAAATAGCCCAGAAGCTACCGATTGGAAGCTGATGAGTTTCGGTAGTAAACCCGCACACCCCAAGCCTAAACACATTCAGGACGATACGGGCATGCAGTACATTACCATCCAGGTGAAAGCGCTGCAACCAATCATTGACAGGCTCAGGCAGATGAACGTACCGTTTCTGGGCAGTACGCCCACACCCTTGAACGACAAGGCGCAGTTCGTTTTTGTGCAGGACCCCGACGGGACTTTTATAGAACTGATCGGCCCACTGTAGTAGCCAAAGCTTAAGAAACAGTCTGAAAATTATTACTTAGCTGGTCTGAAAACCCCTAAATCCCCTAAAGGAAACTTTGTTCGAGAAGGAGAAAAGTCCCTTTTAGGGGATTTAGGGGTTTTCAGACAGTTTCTAGCAATCCGATTTTGCTCATTCATTCTTTCGCTCTTTAGATAGATGAAGCCTACTTTTTTTCGATACGGTCTGCTGGCAGTTGGGGTACTGCTGAGCTACGTGGTAACGATAGCACAAACGGCTCAGAATCCGGTCGTTTTTGCCGACGTACCGGATATGGCCATGATTCGGGTGGGTAACACGTACTACATGAGCAGCACCACCATGCACCTGAGTCCGGGGCTGCCCATCATGAAGTCGAATGATCTGGTGAACTGGCAGATGGTTGGGTATGCCTATGATACGCTGGCGAATGTAGATGCCCTGAATCTGACCAACGGCAAAAGCACCTATGGGCGCGGGTCGTGGGCCAGCAGCCTGCGCTACCACAAGGGCACATATTACGTAACGACCTTCGCCCAGACGACGGGCAAAACGTACATCTATACCACAAAAAATATCGAAAAAGGGCCCTGGAAAGAAGTTTCCTTCAAGCCTTCTTACCACGACCACAGCCTGTTTTTTGATGACGATGGACGAACGTACCTGATTTATGGCGCGGGCAAGCTCCGAATCGTCGAACTGACACCCGATGCATCGGGTGTAAAGCCTGGCACGACCGAACAGGTTCTGATCGAGAATGCCAGTACACCATCGGGCACGGGCGGAGGTTTACCTGCCGAAGGATCGCAACTGTTTAAGATTAAGGGTAAGTATTACCTGTTCAACATTTCCTGGCCAAAAGGTGGCATGCGAACGGTGATTATTCACCGGGCCGACAAACTCACTGGCCCCTGGGAAGGTCGGATTGGCTTACAGGACCTGGGCGTGGCGCAGGGCGGACTGATTGATACGCCCGACGGGAAGTGGTATGCCTATCTGTTCCGCGATTTCGGCGGGGTAGGACGTATTCCGTATCTGGTGCCGGTGAAGTGGGAAGATGGCTGGCCGGTGCTGGGCGAAACCGGCAAAGTACCCCAAACGCTTAACCTACCCGCTGGTAAGGGGCTGATTCCCGGCCTTGTAAACTCCGATGAATTTACCCGTAAAAAAGGCGATCCTGCCCTGCCGCTCGTATGGCAGTGGAACCACAATCCCGACAACAGCCTGTGGTCGGTGACGGAACGCAAAGGCTACCTGCGCCTGAAAACCGGACGCACTGACACCTCGTTCGTGATGGCGCGAAACACGCTTACCCAGCGTACTATTGGGCCCGAATGTTCGGGTGCTACGTTGCTCGATGTCTCGAATTTGAAAGAGGGCGACTTTGCGGGGCTGTGCCTGTTGCAGAAAAATTATGGCCTGGTCGGCGTGAAAGTTGCCAATGGAAGTCGGTCGATTGTTATGGTCAGCGCCAGTTCCGGCAAGCCAGTCGAGGTGCAGCGCGTTCCGCTGGGTCAGAAAACGGTTTACCTGAAAGCGGATTGTGATTTCAGAGACCGCGCTGATACAGCCCAGTTTTTTTACAGCCTCGACGGCAACGTATGGACACCGATTGGCGAACCGCTGAAAATGCCGTACACGATCCCGCATTTTATGGGTTACCGCTTCGGCCTGTTCAATTACGCAACTCAACAAACAGGCGGTTTTGCTGACTTCGATTACTTCCGAATTGTTGCCACCCGTTCACAGTCAGCAACCAATTAACGTGTGAAACAACCATGTCGACAATCTATTGCTTACCTCCCATGAAAAAGAGCTTTTCTGCCATCATCTTTCTGTCAGGCTTGCTGTTTTGGGGCAATATTGCTTCGGCACAGGACAAAAACTTTTACATCTTCCTTTGTTTCGGGCAGTCCAACATGGAGGGTAATGCTAAAATTGAGCCTCAGGATACGGTCAACGTAACCAACCGGTTTCAGGTAATGGAAGCCGTAGATTGCCCAACGCTCAACCGAACAAAAGGGAATTGGTATACCGCCGTTCCACCCTTGTGCCGCTGCCGGACGGGCCTCACTCCCGCCGATTATTTCGGTCGCGAACTGGTTGCCAATCTTCCCGAAAAAGTCCGGGTTGGCGTGATCAACGTAGCGGTGGGCGGCTGCAAAATAGAACTGTTCGACAAAGATCATTACGAGTCGTACACCGCCAATGTACCGGGCTGGATGAAGAACATGCTTAACGACTATAACGGAAATCCGTACGCCCGGCTGGTCGATATGGCGAAACTGGCGCAGAAAGATGGCGTCATCAAGGGTATTCTGCTGCACCAGGGTGAGTCGAACACCAACGATACGTTGTGGACGCAAAAGGTAAAAGTAGTGTACGATAATCTGATGCATGATCTGAAACTGAAACCTAGGAAAGTGCCGTTGCTGGCTGGCGAACTGGTCAACGCGGATCAGGATGGCAAATGTGCGAGTATGAACAGGATCATTGCTACGCTCCCGCAAACCATCAAAAACGCCCATGTGATTTCCTCCGCAGGATGTGCCGACGCAGCTGATAACCTGCACTTTAATGCGGCTGGCTATCGTGAACTGGGGAAACGCTATGCCGCTACGATGCTCGCGCTGATGGGGCATCCGGTACCCGCAGTGGATTAATAAGCAAACTATTCCCGCTAACATTTGGAGCAATAATTAACCTACTTTTTCTGACAAGCATTTGACAATGAGCCACAAAAGGAGACAATGTTTAGATAAAATGCGAACATGGGCTGCTTTTGCAAGTCTGCTGGGTCTGCTTTCTTATGCCGCATCAGCCCAGGAAATCATTCCACTATATGAAGGTACGGTTCCTAATGCAAAAGCGTCGGATGTTCAGGAGTCGGGTGCAGAATCGGGCGTATTCAAGGGGGTTACCAAACCTACGCTGGAGTACTTCAAGCCTGCGCCCGAGCGAGCATCCGGTGCAGCAGTTATCATCATTCCCGGTGGCGGCTATGGCGTAGTCGTATACAACGGCGAGGGCGTTAACACGGCGAAAGCGCTGGCCGAAAAAGGCGTTGCAGCTTTCGTGCTCAAGTACCGCCTGCCCAGCGATGCGATTATGCCCGACAAAAAAATCGGGCCGTTGCAGGATGCCCAGCAAGCCATTAAACTGGTTCGTGAGAATGCTGCCAGGTGGGGCATCAACGCCACTAAAGTAGGCATTATGGGTTTCTCGGCGGGCGGGCATCTGGCCTCGACGGCGGCCACGCATTTCGAAAAATCGTATGTCGATAACGGTAATAATACCAGCCTGCGCCCCGATTTTCAAATCCTGGTTTATCCGGTCATCAGCATGCGTGACAGCCTGACGCATAACGGTTCGCATGATAATTTACTGGGGAAAAATCCATCACGACAGGACGTTGAGCTTTTCTCCAACGAGCTACAGGTACGGGCAAATACGCCACCCACGTATCTGACTCATGCCGCCGATGACAAGTTGGTTGACGTCGACAACAGTATTGCCTATTTCGAAACCCTGCGACGCCAGAAAGTGCCTGTCGAAATGCATATCTATCCCAAAGGAGATCATGGCTTCATTTTCCGGCACCCAGGCTGGATGGAGCCTTTGTTCGCCTGGATGAAACTGAACAATTGGCTCAAGAACCAATAATTATGCTTAAATCTTTATTCATTCAGCTGGCACTTTATCTGTTGACCGGTCTTACCGGGTTTTCACAGGCAACCTCTCCCCAACCCGTTGGTCCGCTTCCCAGCGAGAACCAGCTACGTTGGCAAAAAATGGAGTACTACGCCTTCATCCATTTTTCGATCAACACGTATACCGATATGGCCTGGGGCCTGGGCAACGAAGACCCGAAGCTGTTTAACCCAACAAAACTGGATTGCCGGCAATGGGCCCGTATCTGTAAAGAAGCTGGCATGAAAGGCATCATTTTTACGGCCAAGCACCACAGCGGCTTCTGTCTCTGGCCCTCGAAATACACGGAGTATTCAGTAAAAAATATACCCTGGCGTAACGGTAAGGCCGACATTGTGCGGGAAATGGCCGATGCCTGCAAAGAATATGGCCTGAAGTTTGGCGTCTATCTGTCGCCCTGGGACCGGAATCATGCCGACTATGGGAAGCCTGAATACATCACCTATTTCCGCAACCAATTGACGGAACTGCTGACCAATTATGGTGACATTTTTGAAGTCTGGTTCGATGGAGCCAATGGCGGGTCAGGCTATTACGGTGGAGCTAACGAAACGCGTAAAATCGACGCCAAAACGTATTACGACTGGCCCAATACGTACAAACTTGTCCGTAAACTCCAGCCCAGGATCGTCATCTGGAATGATGGGGGCGACAGAGCCGACCTCCGCTGGGTGGGTACCGAAGCCGGGTACGTGGGCGAAACCAACTGGAGTTTATTAAATGCAACCGGCGATGTGCCCGAAAAAATGCTGCGCTACGGTGTCGAAAATGGCAATGCCTGGGTGCCAGGCGAAGTCAATACGTCCATTCGGCCGGAATGGTTTTACCACGAACGGGAAGATAGAAAGGTAAAAACCTTACCTCAACTGATGGATATTTATTACAATTCCATTGGTCGAAACGCTACGTTGCTGCTCAACTTCCCGATCATGCCCAACGGTCTGATTCACGAGAAAGATGAAAAAGCCGTACAGGCATTTGCCAAAGCCACGAAGGAAGCCTTTGCACTGAATCTGGCTAAAAACGCCCGTGTTACAGCCTCTCAGGTACGTGGGAAAAGCGCGGTTTACGATGCCATCAAAGCCATTGACTCGGACCTGGACAGCTATTGGGCTACAGATGATGCCGTTCGTAAAGCCTCGTTGACGCTACATTTCCCCAAACCTACGGCTATCAATCGGTTTCTGGTGCAGGAGCCTATCCGGCTGGGGCAACGGGTCAAATCGTTTACGGTCGAGGCATTCGTCGATGGCAACTGGAAAGAGATTGCCAAAGAAACCACCATCGGATATAAACGTATTCTTCGGTTTCCGACCGTTGAAGCCACACAACTGCGTCTGACCATTCTGGACGCCAAAGGTGCCCCGTTGATCTCCAATCTTGAAGTCTACAAAGCCCCTCTGATTCTGACACCCCTACGATCATCCGCGACCAGGCTGGCGATTTGCACATCAAGTCAGGGGATGCCGAATCAGAATTGTATTATACCCTCGACGGTAGTACGCCAACCGCAAGTGCCGCTAAATACACGGCACCCGTAAAAACCGGCAACGGCAAAGCCGACATAAAGGTGATTGCCTATAACCCGTTCACGCAACAAAGCAGCGTTGTCAGCGAAGAAAAATTTGACATAGCCCACAGCGCCTGGAAAATTGTGAACACGGATGCCAAGTCGGCGTATCAGTTGCTGGATGGAAACCCCAATACGTCCTGGCATCAACCTAAAAGCCAAGTGATGCCAGCGGACCTGATCATCGATTTGGGAAAAGAAGAAAATCTGACGGGTTTCCGGTATTTACCGGCCCAGAACTGGTGGGAAGAGGCCAGCATTATCACTCACTACCAGTTTGAGATATCGACAGATAACGTCAACTGGAAGCGGGTCAGTGAGGGCGAGTTTTCCAACATAAAAAACAGTCCGGTCTGGCAAATTAAGTCGTTCGAGCCTACCAAAGCCCGGTATATCAAGTTACGGGCTTTGAAAACAACGCAGGACGGTTCTGCGCCGGGCTATGCGGAAGTTGATGTCATTACGCAATGAGCCATTTTTACCCCCAACCCCCTGAAGGGGACTTAGCTGACGCCGGAGAAAGCCCCCTTCAGAGGGTTGGGGGTAAAGGCCAGAAACAAAAAACCTATTGATAATCAAATAAATCCTAAACCCTAGTCAACCATGAATCAACAAGTTATCAGCCGATTGTGGCTTTTTTGGGCCATGTTCTGCCTGTATACGGGAGCAATGGCTCAGCCACCCCGTGGCCCGTTGGTGGTGTCGCCCCAGGTGAATGCAGACAAGACCATTATGTTCCGGTATTTGGCCCCGCAGGCTAAAACCGTGGAACTGAGCGCGCAGTTTGAAAAAGGGCCGAAACCCATGACCAAAGATGAGCAGGGCATCTGGAGCGTTACGGTCGGCCCCGTCAAACCCGACATCTACCCGTACAGCTTCCGCGTCGATGGCGTCACGGTGATGGACCCGGCTAACGTAGCGTTCTTTCCCAACGAACGCTTTAAAGCCAGTTTGGTCGACGTACCGGGTGATACGCCCCTGATTCACGCCATGCGCGACGTACCCCACGGTTCTGTTACCTACGAATATTATCCGTCGATGGAAGGGACTACCGGCTCGCTGGTCGTTTATACGCCACCGGGATATGATCAGAACGCTTCGAAAAAGTACCCGGTTTATTACCTCATTAGTGGTACGACCGATACTGAAGAGACGTTTTTTAAGGTCGGCAAAACCAACCTGATTCTGGACAACCTGCTGGCAGAAGGCAAAGTCAAACCGATGATTGTTGTGATGCCTTACGGCAATATTGCCGCGCGGGTGGCCGAACAAAAAGGAGGTTCTAAACCCGCCGACCCAACCGTACGCGATGGAGCCGACGCCGTAAAACGGGCGAATGATTTCGCGACGGATCTGGTGAAAAATGTCATTCCGTATATTGAGAAAAGCTACCGAACCATTGCCAACCGGGAGAATCGGGCTATTGGTGGGTTTTCGCGCGGGGGTGGCCAAACACTCCGCACGGCCTTCAGCAACATGGATACATTTGCGTGGGTATGTGCCTATAGCTCGTATCTGTCGCCCCAGGAGATGGACGGCAACTTCAGCCAGATCGTGGCTAAACCCGAACAGACCAACAAACAACTGAAATTGCTGTGGGTGAGCGTGGGAAGTGATGATTTTCTGTATAAGGGCACAGTAGAATTCATGGATTACCTCAAGGCGAAACAGGTGAATTTCAAAAGCCTGATTACCGACGGTGGTCACACCTGGATGAACGTGAAAACGTACGTAGCCGCGACTACACCGTTACTATTTCAACCCTAAACCGCTCCACCCATGAAACGTATTTTATACCTATTGCAGGCTGTTCTTTTGTCGGGTGTTTCGGTAATGGCGCAGCAACGGCCACCGGCCATCAGTTCGCCCGATGTGCATCCCGACCATAGCATTACGTTCCGGTATTTTTCCCGAAATGCAAAAAAAGTCATGCTGTCGGGCGAGTTTCTGAAAGCGCCTGTCGCTCTTACCAAAGACACCTCAGGCATCTGGAGCGTTACGGTGCCGCCGGTCAAGCCGGATATTTACCCGTATAGTTTCACGGTCGATAGTGTTCAGCTCGCTGACCCCAGCAACACCTATATTTTCGCCAATGAGCGGTTTAAACGTAGCATCGTCGATGTGCCCGGCGATCAGCCGCTGGTGCACTCACTTCAGAACGTACCGCACGGCAAAATCAGCTACCGCTATTACAAGTCAGGTACGTTGGGGACCACCCGTCAAATGCTGGTGTACACCCCACCCGGTTTTAACCCCAACGGTAAAACCAGATATCCGGTACTGTACCTGATTCACGGCGGTTCCGACACCGAAGAAACCTGGACGAAAGTAGGCCGCGCGAATCTGATCGCCGATAACCTGATTGCACAGGGAAAAGCCAAGCCCATGTTGATTGTGATGCCCTACGGCAACGTACGCCCGGCTCCCATGCCCGACTTTACCAAAGACATGATCAATGACATCGTGCCATTTATCGAAGCCAATTATCCGGTCGTCAAGGAAAGCAAAGGCCGGGCCGTAGCGGGATTTTCGGTAGGTGGCGGTCAAACGCTGAATTTCGGCCTGACCAACCCCGACAAATTCGCCTACGTATGTTCGTACGCGCCATACACGGCTACCGACGAGTTTAAAACGAACTTCACCAACTGGTCGCCCAATGCCGAACAGATGAACAAGCAGTTGAAACTATTCACCGTCAGCGTTGGAACCGAAGACTTTCTGTACGAGCCCGTGAAGCAGAACATTGCCATGTTTAACGAGAAGAAAATTAACGTCAAACCGCTCATTGTGCCGGGTGGCCATACCTGGATGAACTGCAAACTGTACCTCGCCAATACGTTGCCCCAGCTTTTTAAATGAAGCGGTGACGGGGATTACCTCACCCCCTACCCCTGAAGGGGGCTTTTTTTACCCATGAGCAAGGCACCCTTCAGTGGGTTGGGGGACGAGGTAATCTATTCGATATTCCTAACATAAACCAATAATCCAATGACCTTCAAAACAATTGCTGCATTCGTGGTAGCCACGTTAATCAGCGTGAGTAGTTATTCGCAAACGGCATCGGCCATCGCAGAAGATTTCAAACCATCGTCGCTGAATCAGCCGGGGCAGGAATTTCCGCAGGTTAATTCGCAGGGTTATGTACGGTTCCGTATTAAGGCACCCCTGGCCGATAGTGTCCGGGTGAGCCTGGGACTGGGTGGACGGGGTGGTACTATCCTTACCAAAGGGGAAGACGGCTTCTGGACCGGCACAACGGCGGGCCCGCTAGACGAAGGATTCCATTACTATCACCTGACCATTGATGGAGGTACCTTCAACGACCCCGGTACGCTGAATTATTACGGTTCTGTTCGTTGGGAAAGCGGCATTGAGATTCCTGCTCACGACCAGGATTTTTATGCCCTGAAAGACGTACCGCACGGCAATGTGCAGCAGGTGTTGTTCCCCTCAAAAAGCACGGGTACGTCTCGCCGGGCGTTTGTGTACACACCGCCGGGTTATGAGAAAGAAAAATCGAAAAAATATCCGGTGCTATACCTGCAACATGGCTGGGGTGAGGATGAAACCGCCTGGAGTAATCAGGGGCACGCGAACCTGATTATGGACAACCTGATTGCCGAAGGCAAAATCAAGCCCTTTATCATCGTGATGACCTACGGCATGACCAACGAAGTGAAATTTGGCAAAATAAGAGAGTTCAAGATCGACCCTTTCCAGACGGTGTTGACCGACGAGCTGATTCCGTACGTCGATGCCAATTTTCGCACTTTGAACAACCGGGATAACCGGGCGATGGCGGGCCTGTCGATGGGCGGCATGGAAACCAAAATGATTACCCTCAACAAACCGGATGTATTCGGATATTACGGTCTGCTCAGCGGTGGTGTTTACGCGCCGGACGACCTCAACGGCAAAGCCAAACCGAAGCTTGTTTTCATCAGCTGCGGCAGTAAGGAACGGCCCGATGGCGTAAACAAATCGGCTACTGATCTAAAAGCTGCCGGTTACAATGCGGTTTCCTATGTTTCGGATAAGACTGCTCACGAATTTCTGACCTGGCGTCGGAGCTTGCACGAGCTGGCCCCGCTGCTGTTCAAATAGTAAGACTGGCCTCAACACCTACCTATATCATGAAAACGATTTTATTTCTGCAAAGGGCAATTAGCGTTGTCGTCGTTGCTACGGTAATGGCATCAGCCTCCTATTCGCAAACCATCGACAAAGAAGCGCCAAAAGGCTTCGACCAGTTGCAAACAGGCATAGCCACTGGTAAGCTGGACACTATCCGATACGATTCTAAAACGGTTGGTACAACCCGGAAAGCATTGGTATACACGCCACCCGGCTTTAACCGAAAAACGAAATATCCGGTGTTATACCTGCTGCACGGCATCGGTGGCGACGAAAAGGAATGGCTTCGGGGAGGCACTCCGCAGGTTATTCTGGATAATCTGTACGCTCAAAAGAAGATTCAGCCGATGATTGTGGTCATGCCCAACGGGCGTGCCATGAAAGATGACCGGGCAGTAGGTAACGTTTTCGACAAAGACAAAGTAGACGCCTTCGCTACGTTTGAAAAAGACCTGCTGAACGACCTGATCCCGTTCGTTGAGAAGAAGTATTCCACGCTGACTGATCGCGAACACCGCGCCATTGCCGGTTTGTCGATGGGGGGCGGCCAGTCACTGAATTTCGGCCTGGGTAATCTCGACAAATTCGCCTGGGTGGGTGGTTTCTCGTCGGCCCCCAACACCAAACGGCCCGAAGAACTGGTACCGAACCCTGCTGATGCCAAACAGAAGCTGAAACTGCTATGGATCTCGTGTGGTGATGCCGACGGCCTGATTTCGTTCAGCAAACGTACTCACGACTACCTCTATCAGCGCGACGTACCGCATATCTACTACGTCGAACCGGGAGGGCACGATTTCAAGGTCTGGAAAAATGGGCTGTATATGTTCTCCCAATTTCTGTTCAAGCCCGTCGACAATGCTTCGCTGACCAAATACACTGTATTGGGAACCCCCGCACCGACCAACATCCGCAATGGTAAGTACCCGCAAATTCTACCGGATAACCGCGTGGTATTTCGCGTAAAAGCGCCCGACGCCCAGAAAGTACAGGTCGATCTGGGAAAAAAATACGACATGGTGAAAGATACTAGTGGCTTCTGGACGGCCACCACCGATTCCATCAGCCGGGGCTTTCATTACTATTCGCTGCTAATCGACGGAGTAGCCATCGCCGACCCGGCCAGTGAATCCTTTTACGGCATGGGGCGCATGGCCAGCGGCATCGAAATCCCCGACAAAGACGGTGCTTTTTACGCCATGAAGGACGTGCCCCACGGCGATATCCGCGTAAAACGATACCTCTCCAAAGCGACCAATACCTGGCGTGAGATGTATGTGTACACACCACCCGGCTACGACAAATCGACCGAAAAATATCCGGTGCTGTACCTGCTCCACGGTGGTGGCGAAGATCAGCGCGGCTGGGCTACGCAGGGCAAAACGGATATGATTCTGGATAACCTGATCGCCGAAAACAAAGCAAAGCCGATGATCATTGCCATGCTCGATGGTAACGTAAGCGCTGGTGGACTGGCCGGTTTTAACGAAAACGTATTGAAGGCGTTTGAAAACGAGCTCAAACTGGGCGCTATTCCCTTTGTGGAAAGCAACTTCCGCGTGGAAACCGACGCGAAAAGCCGGGCACTGGCAGGTTTGTCGATGGGAGGCCTGCAAACGCTGTATGCAGGCATCAAAAACAACACCATGTTTTCGTCGCTGGGTGTGTTCAGTTCGGGCTGGTTCGCCAATAATCCTAAACTATCGGACCCGCAGTATGAATTTATGAAAGTCAATGCCGCCAGCATCAACTCGAATCTGAAACCGTTCTGGATTTCGATGGGAGGGAAGGAAGATATCGCCTATCAAAATTGCCAGGTGATGATGAAAAAGTTCGATGAGATGGGCGTAAAATACCAGTACAGCGAATACGCTGGTGGGCACACGTGGCCCGTGTGGCGGCATGATTTGTTCCAGTATGCACAAGTGCTGTTCAGGTAAAATAACCCCAAACCTATAAGGTCTGCGAGACCTTGTAGGTTTCATCACTCAACCTATCTAATTAACATGTCAGCTTATAGAAATATCTTCTCGCTGAATAAGACTGCTTTTTTTCTGGCAACCGCTATTCTGCCGCTAGGATCGGTTTATGCCCAAACGATTCCCTCCTTAAAAGACACCTTCAAAAAGGATTTTGGCATTGGTACGGCGCTGAACAACGCCCAAATCGACGAACGTGACCCAAAAATGACGGAATTCATTGTCAGCCAATTCAACATGGCCACGCCCGAAAACATTATGAAGTCGGCGCTGATCCATCCGGGCTGGGACACATATAATTTCGAAATGGCGGATAAACTGGTGGCCTTTGGCAAAAAGCATAACATCAAAATCAACGGGCATACGCTGATCTGGCATAGTCAGTTACCTCCGTTCATTCGAGGGATCAAAAGTGCAGATTCGATCCGGACGTTCTTTACCGAACACATCAAAACAGTCGCAGGACGCTATGATGGAAAGGTT
This sequence comes from Spirosoma sp. KNUC1025, assembly GCF_045160025.1. Taxonomy (GTDB): domain Bacteria; phylum Bacteroidota; class Bacteroidia; order Cytophagales; family Spirosomataceae; genus Spirosoma. Next base: position 1,079,186 of record NZ_CP087139.1, on the reverse strand, counting down.
CTTTCGTGGGATGTTGTCAACGAGGCCCTGAATGAAGATGGGACGATGCGCAAATCTGTCTTCCTGCAATACCTCGGCGATGATTTTGTTACGGAAGCGTTCCGACTGGCCCAGCAGGCAGCGCCAAAAACGGAACTGTACTACAACGACTATAACAACGAACAACCGGCTAAGCGGGCGGGCTGTATTGAACTCATAAAAAAGATCAAGGCAGCCGGGGTACGTATCGATGGAGTCGGTATTCAGGGGCACTGGCACGTTGGAAAAGTCCCCCTGAAAGACATCGAAGAAAGTATTCTTCAGTACTTGGCATTAGGTGTAAAGGTCATGTTTACCGAACTGGACATTGAAGTGCTGCCACGCAACTTCCAGGGAGCCGATGTCGGCCAGCGTATGACCGCAAATGCCCAGTCGAACCCCTATCCCGAGGCATTACCTGATTCTGTTCAGCAACAGCTGGCCGCTGACTATGAAGCTCTGTTCAAGCTGTTTCTCAAGCATAAAGACAAAGTCACTCGTGTTACGTTCTGGGGTGTCAACGATGCCAATAGCTGGCTGAACAACTGGCCCATACGGGGACGAACTAGTTATCCGCTGTTGTTTGACCGAAATAACCAGCCCAAGCCCGCTTTTGAGAAGGTCATTGCCCTGAAGAAATAAGGTTTCAGAAATCCCTGTGTGTAAAAAACCAGACGTAGCCGGTTTTTACACCTGTCACTAATTCAAAACCAAGATAACGTATTTACCCCTGATGCAACGAATATACACAACCCTGGTCCTGGCTGCCCTCACCGGCTGCTCTCTAACGGCCTTCGCACAAACCAGCGGTGGCAAAACGCCGATTTCGCAGCCCCTGGTATCGCACATTTACACAGCTGACCCGTCAGCCCATGTTTTTAACGGTAAAATTTACATCTATCCCTCGCACGACATTGATGCGAAGGATGTTAAAGAGGATGATGAAGGCGGCCATTTTGCCATGCGCGACTACCATGTGCTGTCGATGGACAAGATTGGTGGCCCCGTCAAAGACAATGGCGTTGCGCTCGACCTGAAAGACATCCCCTGGGCGGGCCGTCAGCTTTGGGCCCCCGACGCTACGGTCAAAAACGGTACGTATTATCTCTATTTCCCGGTTAAAGACAAACAGGATATTTTTCGCATCGGCGTGGCGACCAGCAAAAGCCCAACCGGGCCGTTTAAAGCCGAACCAGAGCCGATTAAGGGAAGCTACAGCATCGATCCAACCGTCTTTCAGGATACGGATGGGAAAGCCTACCTGTATTTTGGAGGTATCTGGGGCGGTCAGTTACAACGCTGGACTAACAATCAGTACGACCCAAAAGGTGCTTTGAAGAAGAAAGACGAGGTAGCGTACCTTCCCCGCATTGCCCGCTTGAGTGCTGACATGAAAAGCTTCGCTGAGCCAGTGCGGGACGTACAGATTCTGGATGCGAACGGAAAACCTTTTCTGGAGAAAGACAACGACAAACGGTTTTTTGAAGCAGCCTGGTTGCATAAGTATAATGGCAAATACTACTTCTCGTATTCGACCGGCGATACGCACAACCTTTGCTACGCCATCGGCGACAATCCATACGGACCATTTACGTATAAAGGCGTGGTGCTGAAGCCCGTTCTTGGCTGGACCAATCACCACTCCATCGTGCAGGTAGGCCCCAAATGGTATCTGTTCTATCACGATGTACAGCTTTCGGGCAAAACTCACCTACGGAATGTGAAAGTAACCGAGCTGACCTATAATCCAGACGGCACGATCAAACCGATCGAAGCCTACAAATAAATTAGCCCTAACCCATTTTAGCCATGCGTAAACTAAGTTCCTGTGCGCTACTTGCCCTGACGGTCGCTTTTGTAGCACCCGAAAAAGGGCTGAAAGATTATTACAAAAACTATTTCCCGATTGGCGTGGCCGTAAACCCAAGGATGATACAGCCTGGGCCCGATGCCGACTTGATCAAAGCCCAGTTCAACAGCATGACACCCGAAAATGCGATGAAAATGGGCCCGATTCATCCGGAAGAGAATCGATATAACTGGAACGATGCCGACGCCATCGCCGACTTTGCCAAACAAAACAAGATCAAACTGCGGGGCCATACCCTTTGCTGGCACAATCAGACACCCCGCTGGTTATTTACCGATTCGACAGGTAAACCGGTGAGTCGGGAGCTGTTACTGGCCCGCCTGAAACGGCATATTACTGACGTAATGGGTCGCTACAAGGGCACGATCTACGCTTGGGACGTCGTGAACGAAGCCGTCCCGGATACAGGCACGGGCATTTATCGCAAAACGAAATTCTACGAAATCATCGGGGAGGATTATATCGAAAAAGCGTTTCAGTACGCCCACGAAGCCGACCCTTCTGCGCAGCTGTTCTATAATGATTATAACACCGAAAATGCCTCGAAGCGGGAGCGTATCTACCAACTCCTGAAGAAACTGAAAGACAAAGGCGTACCTATCAACGGAGTGGGGTTGCAGGCGCACTGGTCCATTTACGAGCCGACCAGACAAGAGCTGGAGGAGTCCATTAACAAGTTCGCCAGCTTGGGCCTGAAGATTCAGTTTACGGAGGTCGATGTGTCGGTGTATCCAAAAGAGCACGAGCGTCGGGCCAAAAAGGATACTGACAAAAGTGAGTTTACACCCGAAATGAACGACAAACAGGCGGCTCATTACAAAATGCTGTTCGACGTATTTCGCAAGCATCGCGACAAGATTACTGGCGTTACGTTCTGGAACCTAACGGACAAATATTCCTGGCTGGATAATTTCCCCGTTCCCGGTCGCAAAGATTTTCCCTTACTGTTTGATCAGAACGGCCAGCCCAAAAAAGCGTATGAAGGCGTAGTGAAATTCTAGAAAACAACTATCGCAGCCAATTTGGGCAAGTCAGAGATTCAAAAAATACGGCTTTATAAAACTGTTTAGGCTTACGTTCCGAGCGTGTTATGTCCTGCTGAAGAATGAAGTATCTTGTCGTATATAAATTAACGTGAATACAGGATTAATTTTCGGCTTTGGGATAAATACACAGGGCTTAGTATCGTAAAAGTGATAGGCTACTAACCCGCCCAGCGTATGCAATAGCGCATTGAGGGGTGAACGGTGCCGAGTATGGTTGATATCCAGGACACTTAGTAAAATATCGTTCACTGATTCAATTAAAGCCCGCTGACGTAGCCGTAGCTTATCACTCAACTCAACCAACTGATTCTTCATATTCTTGCGAAGTTTGGTGACGATGTGAAGGCTTTGCTGGTAAAAGGATTCAAAGAGTTTACTCATATAGCCTTTATCGGCATAGCACTTACCCGTTAGGCCCTTCACCAACTTGCGTAAAGCACTATCGTTATTATCCGAGACGTTGGCGGGTGTGATTAGGCAATTCATAATCTGTCCTAATTCATTTATGACCAAGTGCAATTTGAGTCCATAGAAACCTCCGATTCGGATTATGACCTACTTCGCAAAAATTCAATAGTTGTCAACGACAACAGTCGTATACGAATAGCTACATTATAGGATAATTTACAAGTAGCCCTTCGGCCAGATGACCCCATATTTTTGAGCAAGGGGTGCCATCTTCTGGCATAACGCAATATGCTGGGCTTTGGCAGTAGCCCGGTCAAAACCGTCGGGAATAGCGCGAGAACCACCACTGCCAAATACGATATTTTTCGATCCACACTCCTTTGCCCGTTTGAGAGCCAGATCAACTCGCTGTAAAATAGCCTCATGGTGCAGGTCTTGCCCTGCGGACTTAAGCTTGCCCGGAAAAAATAAATATAGGACCGTACCGGAAATTTTTCGTCGGCAAGGACCGACCGGTTCTTTTCATACTGGTCATCACCCCCTGCATCAGGAATCAAAAATCGGCCAACGCTTTCCTCAACAAAGGAATACCCTAAACGTCTCAACAGCCCAGCCTTATCATAGGATGTACAAACACCTAGTGGCAATGGAAAACCAGCCATATTGATACAGGGCAACGTAATACCAGTTCATGAGCTGTCCCAGTGCTAGGTCGTCACTCAGCCGAAACTGGTTCCAGCAGGTTACATCGTCTGGTCGTTTGTGCAGGTTAGCCATCATGTACGTAGCGATGTATATGTACGAATCTACCGGGTCATCTGGGTAAACGTAACGGCCCCTACGGTGTTGGGCTTGCCGGGTTCAGGGGCCGAAATAGTCCCGCTGATCTGACCGTTTGACTGTTTCGCCACGCGAATTTCCCGGAAACTATACTGCCCTTTTTCGTAGTTAAACGTCTCGCCATCATCGTCGTACAGCCGGTAAAGTCCTGGTTTGGTACCGTAATAGCGAACTTCGATGGGCACCGTCTCCCCTGATTTTGGGGCATGGAGCCGGGCGGGCATCATGGGAATAATCCCACCATCTTTCACATAAACCGGAATCCGGTCCAGTCCCGGCGATACGGTAATCTGCTGGCCATTGCCCACCAGCTCACCGGTGTAGAAATCATACCAGTTGCCCGTGGGTAAAGTTACCGTACGGCTCTTCTGCCCGTTGAACAAGGGCGCCACCAGCAAATACTCACCCGCCATATACTGGTCTTTTATTTCCTTCTGTACGGCTTCGGCATACGGGTTTTTCTCCAGGCTCGTCGTAACCAGTTCGTGTTTCACCTCCGACTGAAAACCTTCTTCCAGATTCATCGCCCGAAACGGGGGCGTACCGTCGAAATGATACTTGGCAAACTCGCTGTACCAGTAGGGCATCATCCGCATCCGCAGCAGCGCCATGTCCTGCACAGGCTGGCTCACATCGGCAAATGACCAGGGCTTGGTGCCACTATCCCAGGCGTTAATCATGGCTAAAGGTGAAAAAACGACGGTCTGAATCCGACGTATCCACTCTTCACTGCTCGCGGACGACCGAACCTCCGGCGTCCACAAGACTCCAGCAAAACTGCTGTTGATCAAGGCCGTAATGAAATCCTCATGTTTGTAATAATCGTTGTAAATCACGTAAGGAAACTGGGAGCCACCGCCATTCGATGCCCGTATCAGCCCGAATGTGCGGTTGTTCTGTTTTCGGTACATATCCATGCTGTAGCGTTGCATGAGCAGCCCATACGTTTGGCGCATCTGCTCGGCGGCATGACCCGATGGGAACGTAGCGACATCGGGCCAGAGCCAGGAATCATAGCCGTCTACCTCATCAATTTTGTAGCCGCTCACGCCATTGTTTACGCCATCACTTGCCAGTTGACCAAAGAAAATCTGTCGCGCTTTTGGGAGGGTCAGATCAGGCACTTGCCCTGTCCAGACGGTGTGTGAGGCCGTAAAGGGCTTAATCGAGCTAAAGATCGACGCCGATGGCGCTACGTATGGATTGAGCCAGAGATTAGCCCGGACACCGTTGCGCAGCATCGTTTGCAAAAAATCACGGGGGTCAGGGAATCGGGTTTTGTCCCACTCAAAGGTGCACGGATACGATTTACTTTGCCAGCCCGGTTCCAGCCCGACTACGTCGAGCGGAAACCCTTTCTGCTCAAACTGCTCCGCTTCGGCCTGTACCTGCTCCGCCGTATACAACCGCTGAACCCGTTGCTGAAACCCAAGTCCCCAGCGCGGAGGCAGGCACCCACCCCCATTGAAGAGGTTGTACCGCCGAACAACGTCGAGCGGCTTCGGGCCGGCAAAGACGTATAGCTCCACCCCCGCAGCCGGAACCAGAATTTCCACGGCATCGGAATAAGGTCGACTGGTCCATGATTTGTCTGTATTGCGATCCTGCGATTTGGGCGGATCCGGGCTGTCTTTGCGAACGGCTGTACCCGCATAAACGGTCAGGTAACGGGCCGAATTGATAAAAACACCGTACCCATCCGACGATACGTAAAACGGGGTGGGTGCGTGCGTTCGGCCGTTGTCGGAGCCACCAAAATGATCGACATGCAGGTTTAAAATCCGCCCGCGCTGGTGAACTGTCTGAAAGTTAAGCCCAAATCCATACAGTTGTTCCGTCCGGTTAAGCGGGAAATGCAGGTACGTTTTCCCATCAACAACGCGGGCCGTAATTGCTGACTGCGGTAACGGAAATGCGGATTGACCCAGCTTCGTTAAGGCTGCTACGTTCGGCCTGGCCTCGCTGGCGGTCAGTAAGTTATAGGCTTCAGGTTTGCCGACCGAAGCTTTCCAGATGCCGGGTTGAACGGGGACCCAGGTAACAACCTGTGCAGTGGCGAACGATGCCGTAAGCAAAAACAGGAACAGCGTTTTCAAGATAATTGGTGTTGGGTTGACCAGGTTGTTTCCTGTTTGACGCTAGTTCACGAAGGTATACACCCCGCCAGCCTTTGTCGGGAAATCATACACCTGTGTCGGCTGATTGCCGACAACCGGCATACTTTGAAACAACGGATTCGGATTGGTGCCGCTGGCCGGTTTCAGGGCGCTACGTCCTGCTGTTTTTAAAGCATTGGGAACACGAATCCGGCAGTTGCCTCCCAGTGTCGACCGGATGACGAGTTTGCTGATTTTTCCGCCCTGCCAGTCGAGTGATACAATCTCAAAGCCACCCCGCGCCCGTAGTCCCCGCACCTGACCACCCGACCATGCATCGGGCAGGGCGGGCAGCAGCCATACGTCGCCGAGGTGACTTTGCAGGAGCATTTCGCCCATACCCGAAATTCCGCCAAAATTACCGTCGATCTGAAACGGCGGATGGGCGCAGAACAGATTGGGATACGTACCACCCGCATTGGCGTAATCGGTCCCTGCATCGCCGGTTAGTTTCAGCAATTCGCGCAGGAGTTTGTAGGCATGGTTTCCGTCGTTGAGCCGCGCCCAGAAATTGATTTTCCAGGCTTTGCTCCAGCCCGTTCCGCCATCGCCCCGAAGTTCAAGGGTTTTGCGGGCTGCGGCTGCCAGTTCGGGGGTGGTAAGGGGAGCCATCTGCCGACCCGGATGCAGCCCAAACAAATGAGAGGTATGCCGATGCTGCGGGTCAACCTCGTCAAAATCCTTGCTCCATTCCTGCAAACTGCCCTTTTTACCGATTTTTAGCGGATACATCTTTGCCCGAACATCTGCCACCTGCTGCCGAAAAGCCGCATCGATATTTAGCTGTGTCGATGCGTCGATTACGTTGGTGAACAGGTCCCAGATGATCGACATATCCATCGTGGTCGCGACCGACACCTGCCCAGGCTTGCCATCTGGACCAACAAACAGGTTTTCGGGGTGGTCGAGGGCGAGGTTACCCAATACCCATTTTTATCTTTTATCAACCAGTCCAGGCAGAATTGGGCGGCCCCTTTCATGAGCGGATAAGCGCGGTCGCGCAGAAACGCCTGGTCGCCCGTATAGCGGTAGTGGTCGTAGAGATGCTGGCACAACCACGCTCCCCCCATTGACCAGTTGGCCCAGACGGGGTCGCCTTTACCGAGGTCGCCAACGGGGTTTGAGATGGCCCAGATGTCGGTATTGTGATGGGCGACCCAGCCACTGGCTCCGTAAAAGTTTTTAGCCGTTGCCTTCCCCGTTACGGACACATCCCTAATGAGATCGAACAAAGGGCGGTGCATTTCCGATAGATTACTCATCTCGGCGGGCCAGTAGTTCATCTCGGTATTAATATTGATGGTATAGTTGCTGCTCCAGGGTGGGCGAACGTGCGGATTCCAGATACCCTGCAAATTGGCGGGGGTGCTGGTACCGGACCACTGCCCGCAGGACGCGAACTGGATATGAGCAGGTAACGGCCGTATTGGTAATACAGGCGCTCCAGACCAAGATCCTGACCACCGGTAGCATACTGTCGTAGCCGTTCGTCCGTAGGTCGATTGGCCTCTTGGGTACCAGCCAACGTAAGCGAAACACGGTTGAAATACGATTGATAATCGGTTTTATGGGCCTGTTTCAGGCTTTCGTAGGGTTTACGAGCCGCCCCGTTCAGGTAGTTCTCCACAAGTTGGATCTCGTTTTTCCCCTCTTTATCCGGACATTTATCAAAGCCGTTAAAACTGGTTGCGGCAGACAGCAGCAGCACCACTTCGGTAGCCTGGCTAACGTGCAGTCCGGCGGTATCGGTCGTAATGGTTCCGCTTCTACTACCGGGTAGCGCCCGGATGCGCAGTGCATAGCGCATCCCCCGGCACTGGGTCGTGTCGGTGTAGTTTACGGGATTGACCGTGTTGTTTACGTAGTTTGGGTCGGTGTGAGCGGGTGCTTTGCCGGTCAGGGCGAGTTCGCGCGGGCCCATTGCCGATAGTGTATAGCGAAGCTGACTGTTGAGGCTGGCCACGAAATTCAGCTTACCTGCCTGACTGGCCATCAATCGAACTACAATAACCTGATCGGGTGCCGACACGAATATTTCCCGACTATACGTAACGCCATCGACCGTAAAGCGCGTCGTTGCTGTGGCATCCTCAATATTCAGATCGCGGTAGTAATTCGTTGGTTTGCCGGAAAAGGGCTGGCGAATCAGCAGGTCGGCCAGAGGTTCATACGATTCCGTATACAGTCCCTGCATTTTTTTTGTAAGCGACGTTGCCAGTTCGTAGTTCTCGTCATCCAGTGCCTTACGAATCTGCGGCAGGTACGTTGGCGAAGTCGGATTCGGATTCGGGTTGACGGGACCACCCGACCACAGGGTACTTTCGTTGAGCTGCAGCAGCTCTTCATCGACCTTACCAAAAATCATGGCGCCTAATCGTCCATTGCCCACCGGTAAGGCCTCATTCCAGTTGCGGGCAGGTTGTTTATACCAGAGTTTCAGGGGTTGAGCGAGCGAAATACCAGGTAATAGGAGTAATAACAGAAAACGAATTCGCATACGTGTTTACAAAAAAGAGGGTTGATTTACTTCACGACAATTTTTTGGCAAGCTATGAAAATCCGGGTTTGTTGCCATACGTAGTTTCGCTAACAGACCTGGATAACCTCGATCTGAAGCAGATGCCCTAATTTCTTCAACTTTGAACCGATATGCCCGATACCTACCGCGCAGTGGTGTGCCGGACCGTGGCTGTTCCAATCGTTGACAAATCTCCGCGCCCCAATCGGAAAACGGTAGCGGCTGTTCGTATTGCCAATCTCCAGAATGGGGCCTGGTACTGACTCGCCTTCGGCCACTAGCAGTTGAATTTTTCCGTCGACGGTTTCCACAACGGATAACAACGTAACGGGCCCCTGTTTCACCGACATCTCGACCGATAGCCCCTTACCGACTTTCCCATGATAGACGTAGAGCGGGCGCACTTTGGTTTTGCCTTCGGCAATGGCAATGTGTCCGGGTCCATCATGTCCCATCAGCACTACATCGTCCGTAAAATCCAGAGCATAATACTCCGTGAACGAGCCTCCAACCCCAAACGAATCCATAATTTTCATGGCCTGTACGTTCTTCACTTCATACTCGCCAGCAACGGGAACTCCCCTGGCTGTCAGCATTGAATTACCCAGAATGACCGAACTCATCGTATCTTCGTTCCAGGCGTTACCGGTACCCTTGTAATAGTAGGCTAACGATCCCAATTGCAGCTCATTTACCAGCCGATCTAGGGCAACGGACGTTTGGGCAGCTCGTCGCAGTTCTTCGGTCGTGCAGTCGGGCTGTACATCGAAGACCTCTAAAAAATAGACAACCCGGTCGTCAATTTCGGTTGGCGTCACTACCTGACGAAAGGCAGACAGTTGGTCGACCTCAACGATTTCGATGTGACCTCCAAACGTGGCGCAGTGTAGGGTTAGGTTGGAGTAAATGTCGAGCATACCGCCGTAATAATTGCCCATGATGCCTAAACGATTGTGAGCCATTACGCTAGCTACCCTGGCCGCATCGATCCACTCATCAATCTCCGTCCAGGCTTCGACATCATGATGGAGCATGCCGGTAACCTGGTAAAAGTTGATATTCGACCGTTGGAAAACCGAAGCGAGTTCAGGTACCGGACAGGCCGAGCAGTAGGCTAGCCATTCGCCCGTCATTTTTGTCCGGTCGTTGAGGTTGTTGAACCAGGTATAGTTGATAGCTGGCTCAGGAGCAAGATTGAGTACGATAACCGGTACGTTGGCCCGCCGTACAACGGGCAAAACCGTGGACGAAAGAGCGTAGGTAGTGACGTATAAAAAAATCAGATCGACATCGGCTTGCCGAAACTGGTGCCCGGCCAGCATCCCCTTTCCCGGTGTGTCGATCATGCCCAGATTGACCAGTTCGACGCCCGGCCGCTGCATGGCCACTTCCAGTTCAGCCACATAGCCATCCAGCCGATCCTTTAACCCATCAAACTGGGCCCAGTAGGCTTCCAGACCAATACTAAAGAGACCAATCCGAAGTGGAAACTGGCTCGTCGAAAGCGACGGATCAGAGGAAATTTGACGAAGGGAAGCAGATACTTGATTCATAGAACGTATGAAGCATGAAATGGGAAAGTCAGTCAGCAGGCGTAAGCAAATACAACAAAAAAGAATGCGTATCTACCCATCAGACATACGGTCCTACTAATGGCGGATAAGTTGAATGATACGTCATTTTCTTTCAATCGTCAAAAAGTGTAGTAGAATTATACAAAGGTACCACGATGTAATTCTATATTTTCTTATCTAATTTGATCTGTTTTTTGCACTTTTTGCTAAGAATCTCGGGTATGAGAAAGTATTTCGAAAAGGTAGTGGCTGAGACAGCCCTGTTCAGGCCAAACTGGGGCGTAATCGTGCTGAACGTGGGGCATAACCTGCACCCGGCCCGGAAACCATACCCAGACCGTGGTCATCCGGGCGATTACTACTTCGATTGGCAGCAGGGGCGAACGTTACATGAATTTCAGTTAGTATATATCGCGCAGGGGCAGGGCAGCTTTGAATCGGCTGGCAGCCCGTCAACCATCGTCGAAGCAGGAACTGTATTTCTCCTATTTCCGGGCGTATGGCACCGTTTCCAGCCGACGAATGAAACGGGCTGGGAAGAATTCTGGGTAGGTTTTAAGGGACCCTATGCCGAATACCTGATGACACAGGCCAGTATCAAACCCGACGCGCCCCTCCTTAATATTGGCTTCAACACCGAATTTTTCCACATTTTTTCCCGCTTGGTTGATACCGTTCGATATGAAGACACTAATTTTCAGGAGCTTACCTCGTGCCTGACCATTCAGCTCCTTTCCTTAGTGTATGCATCCTCCTTAACCGCCGATTCGACACAAAACCGGCGGAGGCAACTGATCGACCGAGCGCGGTTTCGCATTCATGAGCACGAAGAGCAGGAGATCGATATGCAGGAACTGGCCAGAGAACTCAATGTGAGTTATGCCTGGTTTCGGCGGGAATTTAAGGAAATACTGGGCGTTGCCCCAGGGCAGTATCACCTGGAGCTACGGCTGAAACGCGCCCGGCAGCTACTCCGGGAAACAACGCTGTCCGTTGGGCAGATCGCCACACAGACAGGGTTCGGATCAGAGTTTTATTTCTCGCGCATCTTTAAAAATAAGACGGGTATTCCGCCCCTTCAATTTCGCCAGGCAGATAAATTAGCTATTAAGTACTAAACTTAGGCTACTGGACTTGCTAGAAATGTCCTGATAGTCAGTCGTATATGACAAAATGAATGGAAGATTGCACTGGAGTAGTCTACAGATAAAGGATGCTCGTTTTTAATCTTAGACCTTAGTATGCCCAGGGATAATTTAGATTTGTCCCTAGGACCGCGTCCCATTCCTCATCAGTGGCAACCACATCGAGCGTTTTGTTCCAAGTCCAGTCTCTACGACCTTAGCGTTTTGCTACGAATGACTATGGCGATAGACAACAAAACCATTATTATTTCCGGTGCCTACGGGGAATTGGCCGGGCAACCGCCCTACTACTAGCTGAACACGGAGCTAATGTGGTCGTTACGGCTCGGAATGCCGATGAACGGAAGGAACTCGAAAAACCGGCTACCCAAGGCAACCTTCTCGGAAAAATTGTAGCGATACCTGGCGACGTGGCAACCGAGTCGGATATGGAAGCGGTTGTAAAAACCACTCTTACTCAGTTCAACCACATTGATGTGGTGATCAATAATGCGGGCTATGGTATTTTTAAGAATGTCGATGAACTCACCATCAGTGAATGGGATAGTGTCATGGCGACCAATATCAAAGGCACTTTTCTGCTGGCCAAGGCCGCTTTGCCAGCCTTAAAAGCGCAGGCATCGGGTCACATTATCATTGTCGCATCAGACGTAGCTAAGCGGACGTTTACAGGGGGCTCCCTTTATACGGCCAGCAAATACGCGCAGGAAGCGCCTTACGGAAGTCAGTCCGTATGGGATCAAAGTGACGGGCGTGTATTCAGGGCTGGTGGATTCCCATTTTCACGCCAAAGGACATGGCCATGAAACCTAAAAAGACTACTTGCAAAGTGAAGACATGGCCGAGTCGATGCTGTTTATAATCAGTTGCCCCCACGTAGTGATTGACGAATTTATGGTGCATCCGCTGAAGCAGGTGTATTAATTGCTACAAGCTAAAGCCTATTTTTGACTCTGATGGAGCGGTAGAACAGGAGTCGGGCACATGTAAGAATTGCTCACGCTGGACAACATCAGGGGGGTCATATTAAGATCCGTTCACGAAAACATTATTTATTGCATTTTTATGAACTAGGTAAGAGCCTGTAGAATAATTATTTGCCTTTGATTTGAACACAAAATAAAATCGTTCACGAAACCCTCAGTATGTTTTCCGGAAAAGTCATGCCCACAAATACAGGTGTACGTGTCATTGTTTGTGCTGAGTCGAATGTCTTAATCCCCTGAATGATTGGACAAAATTGCAAAAACAGGTGGTTCGCCACTGCGATTAGTCCTTTTACATTCAGATACCATGAGCAAAGCAAGGCGGAGTTTTGCTCCCGAAGACCGCTATTCCATCGTCCAGGAAGCCATCCGTGATGGCCATACTGAGACTTCTCGAAAGTACAACGGCACAGGCCGCCCTGCTGTCCCCTTCCCCCTTCGTTGCTGCGAGGGTGGCGATTGAAATATTTAAGCAAAGGTAAAGAAGGACTGAAAGATTCTTATGCACGTCTCGATCCTCAACTTCGAGCACTCGAACCGAATGGTGATTCACTGCCAACCAAGCAATTGTTAGCGGCAGGATGGGGATACTGTACCCTGGAAACGAGCAGCATTCAGGCCGACAACGGCGCCGGTCTGACAAGGGGTATTGTTAGTGAACAAAGGCCAGCCCCGCAAGTCCGACGATTGGGGCGCCCTACACGCCTGGGCTTGGGGTCTTCCCGGGCGTTGAACTATTTGCAGGTAAACGCCAGACAAGTGGGTATCGAAGGAGTTTGCGGTATGGAAAAGCAGCACTGGTTACGATGGCTTTTGATTAGCGATTCGGATTGGCATTGATCGGTTTATCGGGAAAGTGCGGCACTACGTTACAACGGCGGTATTTAGCGAAGCCGTCGAAAACCTTGCCAATAGTGGAGGCTATCATTGGATGGCTGGTAATTACCTGAAGTATGCTGCTGACGAATTATGGGGTGGCAGAAAAACTGGTTGCGACCTGCCAGTCGACTCGCATGAGTTACTGGCTTTGTGTGCCCCACGGCCGACATTCGTCAGTTATGGAATCCCTGAAAAAGGTGATGCCAAATGGCTCGTCCAAACCGGAAGTTATAAGGCTACAATAGCCGCCGGACCAGTTTTCAAATTATTGGGGGCAAGGGACTTAGGGGTTAGCAATGATTATACGACCGAAAAAATGCCCGCTGTCCTAACCGGGTTAATGGATGGCGAACTAGCCTGGCGGTCATACGGATGCGCCTAATTTTCAGTATTTTATCCCGTGGGCGAACAAACTGCTAAAGTATGAACGGACAACCAAATAGGTATAGCTGACAAGGTGTAACGCTGGATCAATGCATAAACTAACAGACTGCCAACAAAAAAGGCCCAGCGCCATTAGCGCCGGGTTTTTACTACCCGCTCTAAAAAGAACTATCCGTTAATCATTTGCTCACCAAGGGAGGCTTTTCTGTTCCGAAATCATCTGGCAATCGCTTCAACCACAAATTTCGTACCCGTCCATTGGACATGCGCAGGCCAATAACTTGACCGGCTGAATCACGCACAATAGCTATGGATTGCACGAACCACCATGGGGCCAGTAAACGATCTTTACCAGCGGTGGTCAACCCCACTTCACCGTGGTGAACATGAACCAATTTTAGGGCATCATCTTTTAGGCGAATCGTGTACAGAGTTTCTAACTCCGGGCTGTAGTATTTGCCAGCCACTTCCGTTTTGTATTCGGCAGTAGCCAGAAAAGGCTCTACGCGATTCCCTGGCTGTTTACCATTTTGCGATAGGGTAATTTGATTAACTTTCCCCGAAGCAGGCCGATGAAAGGTTATCTGAGCGTCCACAATTCTGGAAAAGAACGTAGAATCCGAAGAGGGAAAGATTTCAGATTGACCCTGACCGGAAGGATGGACAAAATAGCGGTTCCCCTCCTGCTTAAAGGCCAGGATTAGCCCTGACTTAAGTTCGTAGCTGCCAGCATACTGATCAAATCGGGCGGGGTCAAATTTATATACCTGACGCTCAGTGGCAGAGACGCTGGCTTTTTCCTTCTTATCTTCTTTAAGTCTGGGCGCCAGATACAGGCTGGCTACATCAAGTGCTTTTTTCCCCGGATTGAATTCCGCCTGATTACTCAGTACGATGAACCCATAATCTTCGTTGGGGAAGTAGTTGATCGACGATCGAAAACCCGCGTCGGCCCCATCATGCCCATAATAGGGTAATCCTTTATAGGTTTCGTGAATCAAGGCAAAGGCGTAGGGAAGAGTATCTCCTTTGGCGAGTCGTCCCCGTTCCAGCATCTGGGTCACGGTTACCCGATTTCCCACGGTTGGTGAACGGAAATTATTAATCCAGTGCGCGAGGTCAGTAACCGTCGTAAATAAACTGGTAGCGCCTGCATTGGCGTAACTGAGAACACTTTTCTTATAGGGTTGTGGACCTGCCCCCCATGATTTATGAAAGGAATAAGCCCGACCTTTGACAATCCGCTCATCGTCATCATAAAACAAGGTGTTGCTCATTCCCAAAGGCTTGAAAATACGTTCCTGCATCCACTCCCGAAAAGGTTTTCCACTAACCCGGGCAACGATTTCGGCCAGCAGCGTATAGCCCGTATTGCAGTAGGCGTAGGCCGATCCCGGTTCAAAATTCAATTCCTGCTGGCGCTTAACCAGATTGAAAATGTGCTCTTTGGTAATCACATCGTCTAACTGCCAGCCTGCCATGGCCAACAGATTCCACTGATCGCGTAATCCACTGGTATGATGAATCAAATGACGGATGGTGATGGTTTTACCAAAATCCGGCACTTCCGGCAGGTACTTGTGGATGTCGTCGTCTAGGGCCAATTTTCCTTCCTGGGCCAGCAAGACGATAGCATAGGCAGTAAATTGCTTCGATACGGAGGCTACGTGAAAGATGGTTTCGGGACCAATGGGAGCCCCGGTTTCTACATCGGCCTCTCCGAATCCTTTAGCATAGATGAGTTTTCCCCCATGCACCACACCCACAGCCGCTCCTGGGCTACCGGGCTTATTCCATTCCGAAAAAGGGAATCAACCTTTGCCGATAGCACAGGCGTTTGAGCAGCCGAACCTAGACAAATAAGATTCAGTACCAGCGTAAAAACGACGAGAGGTAAGCCAGAAATTGACTTCATGGTAGTATGGGGTATATGCACTTCAGCGAACAGCCAATCAGTGGCTTGTTTGATCGCTGAAGCTTATAATGGATAGTGAACGGTATATTAACCTAAAGTATAGATACCCTTTACATTACTGCTAAATAAGTTTAGGTCGCAATGAGGGAGTGGCCTGGTATCAACACGTTAACAAGTGACTAAATAAATCTCAATGATCACATTCACGACTTACCGTTAATATGTTTAATAGCACGAAAAAAGTCGGCCTCATCCAGAGGCCGACTTTTAACCAGATAGAAATACACACTCAATTTAGGGTTTTGTAGTACCACTTGATGAGCTACCGCTCTGACTGCCACTACTGCTCTTCATTCGGCGATCACTACGCTTGTCAGATGAGCTGGAAGGCATCGTACCCGACTGACTAGACGATGAACTATTGTCCTGACTGGTTGAACTGTTGTCCGTTGAGCGAGAATTCATTTTAGAGCCTCGGTTGCCAGACTGTTTCATGCTGCCTGAACCAGTGGTTGATCCAGCACTACCACCTTGTGTGGTGCCATTTTGAGCAGACGAGCCATTAGTAGCGTTACCTGAACCGCTGCTGCCTGTTGATGAGGATTGCGCCTGAGCGCTGAAAGCGGCTACACTTAGTAGTAACACTCCCGATAAGATTACCTTTTTCATAACTGTAAGTTGAGTAGTTAGCTGGTTAAGTTGGCTAACTGGTAACGAAACCTATGCTATGAGAAAAAGACTAAATCGACGGGGTATTTTAATAAAAAGTTAATGGAACAGTTAGGCATCGGTCTAGACCTCCTGAAACGTGTTTCATCATTAAATATATTAAAATCAGATCTGCCCCAATATCTTCCAGCATTCCAGCAAGCCCTAGGGCTTTGTCAGCCGCAACCACCAGTCCAAATTAAAGTTATTACTTACTGGTATACAGGCATAAATGAAAAAGCCCCAAAACAGACGTTTTGAGGCTTTTTGCTCCCGAAGCTGGGTTTATAGTTAAGTGCGCAATTAGCTGATTTTTAGAAGAATACATGGATTTGATTGATATGCGCAATTATAAATCTCTTTTTATTCGAATGAATCAGCCGTATAAAAAGCTAATAGCCAGCCCGTTGGAATGTATCAAGGTATACAAGACTGTATCTGAAATTGTAATTAAGCTCAGTGATTTAACCGAAAAAAACGGGAAATTTCCCGTTGTAGGCAAGCTTTACACACACTAGATTTATACCTATATAGTGTGTCTCAAAGAACGAACAAGATCACAGTCATGGCAGACGAAAATGAATCAAATAACTCTGGAGGATCGGTAGGAAAAGCCATCGGAACGGTAGGAATTGCTTTATTAAGTCTGTTCCGCTGCTCTGACGACATTCTAAGAAGTTGCGGTCGTGTTATAAGCCATGTAGATGAGGTAGGTACATTAGGACGGACTGCTAGCTCTGGCTTGGATGATGCGGGACGGATGGCTAGCTCTGGCTTGGATGATGCGGGAAGAAAAGCGGAGTCGTCAAATGAGCAAGGAAAGATATTTAGCCAAACTGACAATGTAGACGAAGAGTCTAAATCTACAGGAGTCTTTGATGGTTTAGATAATGATTATCAAAAAAAATATTACGAAGATTTTTATAAAAGGAATAAAAAATTTAATAATGCATACAAAGGCAGCTCAGACTTTAAGTTTCGAGGGCTTAATAATAATACAATAAAAGAATTTAAGAGATATGAAAGCGATATAAGTAAAATCGAGAAAGCTTTTGGAGAGGAAAGTGCGTTAGCCCAAGACTATCACAATAGTTTTGTTAAAAATTTCAGTTCATTTGAAGCTAGACAATCTTTGCTTCCAGATGAGCTTATTAATCAACCCACAACTTCAAATGCTTTTGAATTATATAGTTTATTCAAAGGGCTGCATGTAAATGAAGAACAAGCTCTACTCCTACGAAGGTTAACTTACAAGCCTATACTAGTCACGCCAGATAAGTATAATGATTACATTCTGATTGAACAAAACGGGGATAAAATTATCGGAAAATCTACTAGCAGTAAAGTAGAGTGTTTGGAAAATAATATGTCAGAAAGTATTGATTTTACTCTATATAAAAGAGTTGTTATAAAAGGAAATGTAAGTAATAAAACAATGCAATTGTTTTCAGACAATGGAATTAAATATGTAAGAGAAAGTAGTAGTTTGATAAGAGATATCGATATTAACAAAAGTCAACTTAGGTTTATCTATATTGCTTCGAAGGATGAAAAAAAGATGAAAGATCTTTTTCAACTTTCAGAAAGTCAAGCCAAAGATATGGCAAAATTAGTCGAAGATATTGATACCTACAATTATACAGAAGTCATTGAAGATCACGCAGATCTTATTAAGTACATGAAAAATGTAAAAAGAAATGAAAGGCCAGTATATATATTTAATAATATAAATAACAAATTGTTTGGAAATAAAATAGAAACGTATAAAATAAAGGATTTTATTACATGCAATAGTTATGAAACTAAAATACCAATTTCAAATACAACAACTGATTTTATATATTTTGAAGACTTTAGCTATTCTATTGATAAAGCGCAACAGTCAAGTGCTACTAATGCAGAAGAGTTTTGGTACGATTTTACAATTGAATATAATAAAAGACTTGCTAGAAGACAGCTACAGGTATCAGTAACTGTAACTATAGGTATAACAACAGCTGGCGGTGGAGGATTTGCGATTTACTACAATGCTAAAAAATGAAAATTTATGGTTAAACTGTTTGGAAGTACGATTCAGGAGACACTTGATGCTTTTAAGCCTGTACATATGGGGCGCGGTCAGCCCACTAATTCACAAGAAGATAAAACTAAAGCTATTGCAAGAATTATATTTACTTTTCTTTTATTTTTTTTCTCAGTGTATCTTATCGTGAATGATAAAAGTAAAGATGTTGGCACTACAATAATTGGTGGAATTATAGGATACTGGCTTAAATAATTTACAATTAAGCCAGTATGTTAAAAAAATAGAATAAACTAATTATTCGTTTACCTTTTTAATGTAAACTATATATTGTCATTCCAACAACACTTATTTAGTGATAATTGTGACTATTTATTTCAAGTAATATGAAAAAAATACTTTCTATAGATGGAGGTGGAATTAGAGGTATTATTCCAGCCAAAATCCTTTGTAAGATTGAAGAGATCACTGGGAAGCCAATATCTGCTATGTTTGATTTAGTTGCGGGTACAAGCACTGGCGGTTTGATAGCACTTGCCTTAAGTATGCCAAGCTCAGATAAATCAGCGCCTAAATACTCAGCTGAGGATGTATTAAAACTTTACATCGAAAGAGGTGGAGATATTTTTGCTAGAGATAAGGTTCAGCGATTTATAAATCCATACGGGATATTTGAGGAATTGTATAGCAAACAAGGAATTGAAAAAGTGTTAGACGATTATTTTTTTAACGCGAATTTAAGTGATTGTGTTACTAATACCATGGTAACAAGTTATGATATTCATTCAAGAATGCCAGTGATTTTCAAGAGTTGGCTATCCGAAAAAGGTAGGGAGCCAGACCTACCTTTAAAATCTGTTGGACGTGCTACAAGCGCTGCACCTACTTATTTCGAACCTGTACGTTTGAAACTTGGCGATACAAATGGAGCTTTAGCATTGGTAGATGGTGGCTTATTTGCAAATAATCCCACAATGTGTGCGTTAGCTGAGTATCTTAAATTATTTGGTAGAGATGAGGAAATTTTAATAATATCTTTAGGTACAGGTGATCTAGTTCGGCGCTTCGAATACAATCAAGCAAAAAACTGGGGAAAAATGTCTTGGATCAATCCTATAATCAGTATAATGTTTCAAGGCGCAAGTGTGACTGTAGATTATCAGGTTCGGCAAATGATGCAAGCCTTCGGATTGGAGCATAATTACTATAGATATCAAACACCTCTTGATTTAGGTAATGATGATATGGATGATTCCTCACAAGAAAACATCGACGCTTTACTTGATGAAGCTGATCAAATACTGACCAGTAATGAGGATAAACTTAATGGGATGTGCAAAAAATTGCTCTGAGCCATATTTAAATACATACAATGATCACCATCTGTATAATAGTGCATAATCATAAGTATTAAAATGTTGTTTCATGGAAATACAAAATACACATATAAAGTATTCAAATTTTTGTGAATCCTCAATTTAACTGTTGATTTGATTAAAGTAAAAAAAGCATTGATATGAAAAGGCAAATTCTTCTGTTAACATTTTTATTTTTTATTTTAGCGTTGTTACTTCCATACTTTACCAACTCTCGCTCTTTTATTTATACTCCTCTAGCTATAACTCTACTATCCGTATTCGCTATAATAATAAAATATATTCCTTGGGACTCTATCAGTAAAAGTTACAAAAAAGATAGTGTAACTACATTAAAAAATATAATCGAAATATTTGCTTTATGTTTCGCAGGCTTTTATTTCTTATTTAATTTTTTTGGAGATCTAGCAATTACAAACTTAAGTTTGGAATTAATTACTCATAGACAAAAAATTGAGGGTACTAATAATACATATTTAGCTGTTGATGTAAAGCTAGCTAAAGGGTCAGTTGCTTATGCTGACTTGCACAGTATAAAAGCATATATTTATAATATAAACTCTTCACGGGTTATTGATAGCCTTATATTTTATGGATATGAAAGAGTCCAAATCATTCCAAATGAAAATTTTTTCAAGAAAGTTAATACAACTTATACCATGTACAGCGGTTTGATTGATAAAGATGAAAAATATACAATTGCATCAAATGAATCTACCCAGTTTGGAGGTGGTAAATTGGTAAAGGGCAACAATCCTTACAGAATTGAAGTAACGGTGATAGCAACTCGAAAAAAACTACTACATAATGCCATTTCCCAATTTAGAGCATCAGCAATATCACTTCCAGCAACTGACCTACAATAGTTATCCGTAAATATGACTGTATGTAATTTACTTTTGCTTTTTATAAAAAACCTCAGATAAGCAGATTATAAGCGCAAAAAACCCCGAAACAGACTGTTTTAAGACTTTTTGCTCCCAAATCTGGTAGAGAAGAAATCTTCTAATAGAGTAATAGCCAAATCAATAACTTAGAGTTATTCGAAATTATACACAACTTTCATGATTTTCTTACCAACTATTAATACATTAAGAATTTGGTAGTGGCTTAATTGCGTTTATCGGCGAAGAAAAACTGATTGATAAATAGGCCGATTATCGTGTCATGAACCGCAATCGACTTTGAAAAGCAGATAGTTCGGCGAGTCAATCGTTTCAAGCGTGTTCGAAGGGTAAGGTGCTTCCGTTCAAGACTTTGCAAAGACGCTTTACGAACTAATCGTAAGCGTTGATCTAAGCAATCATAATAAGCCCACCAAGAGTCCGTTATCCACCTGATTACCTCAATTTTGGCCACCTCTAATAAACGTAGTAGGTGGCGAAACGTTTGGTGAGTACGGCGGCCAAAAACAAAGGCAATGATCTCGCCTGTCACCGCATCCTCCACCCACCATAGCCAACGAGGTTGTTTTTTACTACCCACATATGCCCACATCTCGTCAACTTTGAGACTCATTTTCAGGCCTCTATCGACGTACAAGGGATTTACATGAACCACTTTACTGCTTTTTTTTAAACTGAGCGCTGACGGTGTTCCGGTTAACGCCTAAAACGCGGGCGGTATCGCGTACCCCTGCTCCGTTTAGAACCATCTGAGTAATCTGCTCTTTGACCAAAGGGTCACGGGCCTTATGGGTGTACGTTTGAACAAAGGTTCGGCCGCAGTCATAGCATCGGTAGCGTTGAGTGCCAGCGCGGGTAGTACCATAGCGTTTAACGTGTTTAGTTTGCCCACAATGCTTGCAAGAGCCCGCTTCTAAGACCATTCACAAATATACGTAGTTCAACGCAGTTAGGCCACTACCTTCTGTTGCATAAAGCCTTGCCTCCTTCCAAGCAGCTTCTAAGTCTTCACCAACTGTTTTTGCTTCAATAATTAGTAATGGTAGTCCTTGAATAATAATTAAGTAATCTGGATAATAAATAGAACTTTTAGTGCCTTTGTCTATTTTTATTTTTCTAATGTCAGCTTTTGTTCTAAAGTCATAGTTTGAGTATCCCAGACCAGTCGGGACATTATTTGTTAGCAAAGGATAAATAAACTTTTGCTCGACATCACTTTCATTGTAAAGATTAAGATCTGCTGGAATATTCATCAGTGTGGAATGTCTATTCTGCTTAAAGTTTCTTGAAGGTAGATTTTACTTGATTTCTGTCGAAGTTATATCTGTCCAACAGTGTGGGTTACAAACATTACAAAACGAGGTACAAAAACGAATACAGATAAATTAAAAAAGCCCCAAAACAGGTTGTTTTGAGGCTTTTTGCTCCCGAAGCTGGGCTCGAACCAGCGACCCTCTGATTAACAGTCGTAGCCCCTACCCTATTTTGTATTTATCGCATACTTACCGCCATTTATACAACACACTAGTTATTAAGGGTTTGCATTGATATTTCTTATCAACACTTATTGCAATTATTTGTCAATTCTGTACCTTTACATTGCACAACGCATTGTACATAACACATACTCGTTCAATGCGTATAGTCAATATGTAAGTATGCAGACTGCTACCGTTACCCTCTTTTATGATACTCGCCGAAGTACTGGCAAACTGAGCTTTGTTCGTATATCAGTTTATTCAGATCGTAAGCAAAAGCTGTTTTCAACGGGCGAAAAAGTAAGTGCCGAGGAATGGAAATTCCTGGAGCGTACTAAAGGTGGTTTGCCTGGAACCGTAAAGGATGAGGACCGGCGCAAATTATGGCAACGGTTCTACGGTCGCTTTGTGGATGAATCTGGTAGAGAATACGACGGCTATTTACCCCGCGCTCAAACGATGGTCAACCAACTGGGCACAAAGTTTAGTTTTGATGCATTTGCGGAAGCATTATCTAATTATGGCAAAGAGGCAGAAAGGCCCGCTGAACAAAATGACCTTATAGCCGCATTACTGGCAAAAGCAGCCAGCATGAGTAATGCTGGACGTATTGGCAATGCCATTAATTATGAATTGGCGGCAAAGTCGCTACGGCGGTTTATAGATTCCTTCACAAATGAAGAGCGGAAAGAACTCCTAAATATTCCGATTCCTACCCGTCAATCAAACCAACCCCGTCTTGTTGCTACGTTGCAATTTAACCACCTTACACCAGACTTTCTGACTACCTATGAACAATGGATGCAACAGTACGGCAAGGCTGCTCAGAGCAGGCTAAAAGCCTCTACAGGGGCCAGCCTGACTACCGTAGGTATTTATTTACGTCATGTTCGCGCCGTTGTAAATGATGCTATAGAAGCTGGATTAATGAGCCGTGACGCTTATCCGTTTGGCCGTAACCGCTACGTTATACCGGCTGGAGCTAACGTAAAGAAAGCACTTCCCAAAGCAGACATCGAGAAACTTAAAGCTTATCAGCCCATTGCTGGTACGACTGAACAGCGTAGCCATGATTTATGGCTGTTTTCATACTTCTGTAATGGTGCCAACCTGACGGATATATGCCGGTTGACCTGGAGCCGTGTTGACCTCAAAGAAGGTAAATTAACCTTTATCCGGCAAAAGACCGCCAGAAGTAAAAAGCAGAATCAAACACCTATTGTAGCTCATTTACGGCCTGAAACCCTGGCAATCATCGAACGTTGGGCTACAACAGAACGGCGACCGAACGGCTACGTGTTTCCATTTCTTACGTCTGACATGACCGACCGCCAAAAGAAACAGGCCGTGCATCAAACGGTAAAAATGACAAACAAATGGATGGCTAAGATTGCTGAACAGCTAGGTATAGAAGGCGACACAAACAGTTATTCAGCCCGTCATTCATTCGCGACCAGCCTCCTAAAGAGCAAAGCCCCACTTGCTTTTATTTCTAAGTCGCTTGGGCATACTAATATAAAGACGACGGAAAGTTATCTAGGCTCTTTTGACGATGAGGAAGCAAAAGCATTTTTAGAAGCTCTTTAATACATTTAAATAATAGGTGATGCAATCCTTGACTTTCTTAACTAATGACCTCAGCAACAGTTCGTACTATAAACGGATTGAAGATGATTTTATGGGAGGGCTTCGGCCGGAATACATATCTTATCAGGGCGTTACTGTAAGAGTATATAAGCCTATCCTCATGGCTATGCTCCTATGTAAGACTGTAAAAGTGCTCGTAAAATATATTGATGAATTTCCTGACGAAGAAACAGTTATTGACGGTACTCAATATGTGCCAGCTTATGTAAAGGGCTTTTTAGAAGGGCGTGCTTACTTTCAGAAATGTTACGAAGTTAGTGCTGATAGAGAGTATTCAGATAGCTACATCAAAACCATCAAAGATCAATTTTGCAACAATGGAATTGTTCCTTGGTCAGGATGGTATCAGCCCAACGCGTTAGGGTCTATAGGATATGAGGAAATAAAAGAGCTTGGTTATCAAGCGGGTATACTTTCAGAGGTTGAATTGCTAGCAGCAAGAAATAAGGCTATACGAGACGCTATAGAGCCGTGTATGCATAGAAAATACTCACCAGCAATTATTAAATATAAGCCTAATTATTTTACTGAACGGCCAAAAGCACATAGGCTAATTAATAAAATACCCAATTCTAAATCAGGACACAAGTCTAAAACTGACTATCCGGAGTCTGGTTTTGATATATATATTTATGAAAACTATCAACAACGTGATAAGTTGATAAAATATCTTACTGACAATTATAATAATAAGAGAGCAAGATACCTCGTGCCGATGCTATACGCACTAATTCGGTTAGAAGCAGTGGCCAGGCAGAAAATATACGGTATTGACCAAACAGAGATATATAGAGCGCTGAGAGTAACATTTGGGGACATAGGCGCCCGTTCCAGCATAGCAAATGCATTACGTCTATACGAACCAGAGGGAGCAAACGAGAAACACAAGCAAGAAATAAACAAGCATTATCAGCAAATCAAATCCTTTTTGGAAGACGAAAAATTGGCATAATTAGCAAACTTTTGGCAAACTTATAGCTGCCAAAAACGCCAATGTACTTACCCCCAATTTTGGCCTGTCATTAAAACGACAGGCTTTTATGTTTATAGAAACACAGATTGCAGAGCTAGCGCAACGGTTAGGCCGGATTGAAGCGCAACAAGCTGAAACACTACAGCTTCTACGAAATACCTCATCAACTACCGACGAGAAGCACATTAGTACTGACGAAGCTGCCAAGAAATTTGGCATTGCCAAACAAACCCTGTATCAGAACGCTAAGAAAATTAAGCATACCAAGCGGTTCGGTAGGTTGTACTGGTTACCATCGGATATTAGGGAATATATCAGTTCTGGTCGTGAGCTTATAACCTGAAGCCCTGATTCTAATCTATCAACTCATCCCGATTCCCTTAAAACAAAACCGCCATTGGGGGCAAACCAACAGCGGATATAAACTTGATACAATGACGCTTGAACAGGACAAAGATACGCAGATTGATGTGTATATCAACGGCAATGACTTCAACCAGGCTAATTTTGAGCAGACTAATACATTACAATCACAGGCAAACACAGCTTATAAAACGCCAATCGTCAAAACGAACACTGATAATAAAGAGGAGGCTAAACGACAACTAACTAACCTTTTGCTAGGTACAGAAGCAGAGATTAGTGAAATAGCTAAGGGCGCAATTATTCAAAGTCCACCCCTAATTAGCCGCGCAGATACCGGCATTATCGGGCGTAATACCATTAATATCATTCAGGGTGCATATGGTAGTCATAAGTCTCGATTGGCCGAATTATTGGCCTCGTTAATGCTAACTAGCAATAAAGCCGACGATCCACAATTTCTGAACTTCAAAAGAACTATGCTGGAGCGCTTTTGTGTCTGCTACATTGATACGGAACGGAACTTAACCGAAGAGTTGCCTATTGCTGTCCAGGGAATAAAGCTAAAAGCAGGCTACCAGTTGGAAGATAAGCCATCCGACTTTCGGTTCACATCTATTAAACCAGTGGAACGAGGCCGTCGTTTCGACGCTATCGAAGCTTTTGTTGGCCACGTTCGAAACAACACTCCCCTGCACTTATTTTGTTTGATTGATGTAGTAACGGATGCGATTGGGGATTTTAACGACCCGAAAGAATCAATGAAACTATTTGATTTCTTAGGCAATCTCTGCGATAAACATAACGCTACGTTTTTGCTGGTTATTCACCAGAATCCCGGTACGGAAAAAGCCAGGGGCCACGCAGGAACCGAAGCGGCTAATAAAGCCAGTACAGCCTTACAAATTGGCTATGAAAAGGATGCCAGCGGTAATGATACTGAGTTAATCCGGCTACGGTACCTTAAGCTACGAAGGGGTAAACGACCTGAACCGCTTTATCTGCAATTCTGCCAGCAGAGCAACGGCCTGGTGTTAGCAGATGCGTCCACTATTGCCACACACGTTAATAGTCGTAAACACAAAGCCGACAGTGAAGATATTGCCGACCGACTAATTTCCCTGCTATCAGAAGGGCCACTACCCAAGAACGAAGTGTGGACAATATTAGAAGCTGAGTTCAAAGCCAAGAATTCTACCATACGAGAACGACTCAAAGGCATAATGGCTGATTCACCTGATATGTATGACGAAGAAGGCAGAGCGGTGAAGCTAGCGGACTATACGGAAGGACGAAACCAGTTCTTCAAACTTGTACCAATGGAGTAAAACGAAGGTGCCAAGGTGCCAGACCCCCTATATAGGCTTTGGCAGTTGGCACCGTGCCCAATAAGGTGCCAAACGTATTTTGGCAGTATCGACAATGCCGACTTACTTAAATACTCAAGACGTGTTAAATGTACCGGTTAGCTGCTTTGCTAATTATGATACGCCCGCTAATCCGGCAACGATTCGGTTATCTACTTGGCTACGTTCAACGAAGTACCAGGCCAAAAATGAAGTCTTACGCCTGGAGACGGACAAGGCCAAACGGGATGCACTGAAAGCAAGCTTGCCCGCTATAACGCCAAGTGCAGTCTTCACGTATAGACAGGAATCAAGCATGGTGCCTGGCAGTCATACTCGACTGATTCAGTTCGATATTGATCCTAAAGATAACCCCCACATTCGTAACTATGATAGCCTAAAAGAGCAGATTAGCCAATTGCCATTTGTGGCTTATTGTGCGCTGTCAGCGTCAGGTAAAGGCTTTTGGGGACTGGTCCCGATTGCTGATCCTGAACGGCACAGTCAACACTTTGACGCCTTGAAGCGGGTGTTTGCTCACTATCGAATTAATATTGACAACAAACCTCGCAACGTAGCCAGTTTACGTGGCTACTCCTACGACGCTGCCCCGTATTCGCCTCAACAAGTTATGCAATTCGATTTGTACGACGAACCTGCAAAGCCGAATACACATCCGTTTGAAAGTACACCCGATGCTGATGCTGACCGGATGCGGATAGAGGTTTGTATTCAAGAAGTATTACGACAGCAGGCGTATATAGGTAATAGTTATGAAGAGTGGTATGAAGTCGGATGCAGTTTAGCCAATACGTTTGGAGAGTCAGGTCGCGCTTACTACCACCATATAAGTCAGTATTACCCCGACTACCAGCTAGCAAAAACGGATAAGCAATTTACGGCCTGTATGAAGTCGAATTCGCAAGCTACATTAGGTACATTCTTTCATCTATGTAAGCAAATCGGTATTGAGTGGAAGGATTTGGTACATTCAGACTTACTGACTTCAACACCCATGGATTATCGACCTTATTGGCAGTTTGAGGGTCGAACGATTTACGGCGAAGTATTATCAGTTGATCCCTGCAATACTTATCCATCAGAATGGGACCAGCCTTGCGATAAATCAGCACCTATACTGACGATCTCGACAAACCAGCCCTTAGCGGAGGTATTAGCTAAATGCCTAGACATACCGACTATTCAAGTGCCTTTATTTCAATTTTTCAATCAATTAAACAATTCAATACATGCGTAGAGCACCCAAATTACCCGTCTGTGACCACTACGAAGTCTACAACGGGAATCCAGTAGCCGTTCTGTTCCGTCACGGCACAACCGACAAAACAGAGACTTGTCCTTTTTGCGCTCAGGTTCACAAACACGGTTATCCCGATGGCCACCGTACCACTCATTGCGCTGATAACATAACAACTAAGCGTTATCGTGGCTTTGAGTTTCCTGTTAATCTAACGCCTGACGAAATCATTGCCTTGGATGGTACAACGCTGAAACGGGAACACGGCTACCTTGTCCGGACCAAGACAGATCAAACCAGCGAACAAATCATAAAACTCTAAATTTTCAATTAACCCCCAACGACAGCAAACATGAGTAATCAAAACAGTGCGACAATTAAAGCTGGCTATGTGGTCAACATCAAGGATCTAGCACACGTCACCCGTTTTTCTCCCCGTACCTTTAGTAGCGGGCATTTATTGACAGATCGGCAAGCTGCTTTTCAATACGCTCAACAGGTGGTTGCCCAAAAGCACCTTCATGAATCGGTTGAAATAACGATTGATCTTGTTGAAATTGACCGTACAGTTATTCGTGATCACCATCCAGTTATAACAACCGTCCTTCACCAGGTCTTTCATCAGACCCTATTTGCCAGTAAACAAGAGTTTGACAAGCTATCTGATTTGACGAAGAAATCCCTGCCTCCTTCACTTCTCTTTACGATTAATCAGGAAGAGAATAACCCCTGCCATTCGCCAGAAGCTGTAGAGGATAGTGTAGCCAGATTAACCCGTGAAAAGGAATATTACCAAGCGCACAATTATCAAATGGGCTTTGATGGTATGGAACTGGTCTGGCCAGAGTTCGTAAACGGCAATCGGAATAACCTTACACCTACTAAATAATTCTCATGATGGACAACAAACTAAGTGTCGGGCGTCCCACGGTTTACCGTGAACCCCTCAATGAAGTGGTGTATTATCTAGCACTATTGGGCCTGACCGATAAAGAAATAGCTGAGACGTTAAACATCTCCAAGGCAACGCTCAACACCTGGAAAAAACAACATCCTGAATTTCTGGACTCAGTCACCCAGGGTAAAACGTTGGCGGATGCTCATGTAGCAGCCGCATTTTACAAGCGAGCAACCGGGTATGACTACCCATCGGAAAAAATCTTCGTTCACGAAGGCAAAGAGATTCGTGTTCAAACGACCACACATATTCCACCTGACGCGGGTGCTGCTTTAAACTGGCTGAAAAATCGGCAGCCTGATAAGTGGCGGGATAAAGTGGATGTAGGATTACCACCGGAAATCGTACTAACGATGAATTTAGAGGGTGAAAGTAATTCGGCTAATGGTAGCACTCAAGAATAATACTTCCAGAATTAGCATACATAAAAGTTAAATTATTTAGACAGCTAACGACAAATGATTAGTAATGGATTGTATTTAAATAATGTGTGGATTTGCGACGTTTCGTGCGTCCTTACCTTTCAAGGCTTTGACTTGACCAGACCTGACGCCCGTACTGCTTCGTACTCCAGTGAGTTCCAATTACCAGACACGTTGGTTGTTCGTGACTTATTGGAAGGGGCTGAACAACTTGACGCGGGCGGGCAACACCCATATAAGCAACTGCCAGCGAAGTTGATAGACGAAGGTGAAGTTGTATTTTCGGGCTTCGCTGAATTTGTTTCCTTTCAAGGGGGCTGGAAAGTCAACCTGTTTGATAGTATGCTATCGTTTTTCGATGCCATACAAGACAAGAAACTCTCAAGCCTGAACCTTGACCGCTATGACCATACCTGGAGCCTTCAGCGAATTACACAGCTTGCAGGTTCACCGGAAGGCGTTGTTTATCCCTTGATTGATTACGGTGGTATAGACGGTGGAATAGTGCCGTATGATACAATGTGCCCTTCCGTCTATGCAAAAACGTTGATTGGTCAAATTTGTAAAGAAGCAGGTTACAGACCCGTTGGCAACTGGCTTGCTGATCCGCTGCTTAACGCCCTGGCCTTGCCCTTCGTCGGTTCAGAACCAAAGGCACACGGGCAAGATTGGGTTGAAGCCAGGTCAGCCAGGGTGACGACGCCCAACAATAGACCGATAGTGTTAAAAAGTGGTAGTCCTATCAACGTGCTATTACCCTTAACTAATGACACGTTAGGCCAGCAAGGGTTTCTTCAGGGCAAGTTGAAACCCTACAATACAGCGCGGAACGTTTACGTCTGTTCAGCCAATATGCGTTTACTGGTTCAGGCGCAAGCTATGTTCACAAGCATTGTCAGGTTTGGGGCGGCTGACATTCGGTTAATTCTGGAGCGAAACGGTAAAGAAGTCAACGCAGCGGCCTATTCAAAGGGTGGGTATTATGACGGTCTTGACATACCAGAAACGTTGGCCTTTAAAGCATCCATTGACTGTTTGGCAGGTGACGAAGTTAGCCTTCGCCTGACAGGTAGTTCAATGACTGACTTTTCAGACTATGCCTATTACTTTAGCCAGGTTCCAGGCGACACATGGGCAAACTTTCGACCTGACGACAAGGTACATTTAGGCGACACATGGCCAGTGTCAGCCAACTTGCCTGATATGACTTGCAAAGATTTAGTTATGTCAGTGGCAAAGTTTATGTGTGCTAAATTCGACGTTGACGACGTGCGTAAAACAGTGGGTATGGTGCCCCTTGACGACGTTGTTGACAATATCCCTGAAGCGGTTGACTGGTCTGAATGCGTTGACGAATTGATTGAACCGGAACTGACGGTTCAGATTGATCCGTACACCCAAAAGAACCTTTGCCAGTGGAAAGAGTATGAAGATAGCACGAATGTTGGGTTTGGTGACGGAATTATCAAAGTCGATAAGTCACCTAACCCTACCGAATCTGAACTATTCCAATTGCCCTTCATGGCTTGCGTTCCAAGCGTCAGCACGGTTGCTGGCTATGGTGCCCCTATCCTGATAAAGACCAGAACCATTTCAGTATCTGGAGAAAGCACGACCGTCAGCAAGAACGATGCAGCACCACGTTTGATTCTAATTGAACCGTCAAGGGTGGTGAAGGTGCAAACGAAAATTATGACCGTTGACGGTGCCCTTGTGGAAACGTCCGTAACTCTGACCGCTTGTTGGTGGGCTGTTCGGCCTGAAGGGGCTAAAACATTAACTAATACGTTCTCTTTGTCGTTTGATCCTGTTGCTGGCCAGTTCACGGAAGAAACGCTTATCCAGCGGTATTTTTCAGCCTTAAAACGTGCCCTTCGACGCCCGCGAATGTTGACGCTTTCGGTTTACCTGCAACCGTCAGACATTGCCAGGCTGAATCTTTCCGTACCTATTCGACTGCAAAAGGTCAGGGTTGGTGCCCTGGATATTAACGATCAATATTTCTATTTAAACAAGCTGGCCAGTTACCGTTCTGGCTGTTCCTGCAACGCTACCTTAATAACAGTTTGAAAAAGGTAAGAGTTTAAATAATGAGCCAGCCTTATTATTTAAACTCTTCTAATATAGAAGAACGAGCCTTTAATAAAAAGGCTTTTTTCATGATTGCAAAAAAATTCGACTTTCTAAATCAATAAGTTGGCTAGCCGTTATTTCTATGTCAGCGATTAATTTTTTAGCAGCTTCAGTATCATCTTTATAAATTGAGTACTTAAATGATATCGAATTAACATTGCCAATCAATTCTCCAAGCTTTTTATATGAATCTACAATTAAATCATTGTCTCCTAGAACTCCTGTCTCATAATAGTTTGCAAATGATACCGATATTGTAGTCACTAAATTAATTATACCAACTATAATAGCTTTATCTGCTTTTCCAAATACTAATACCAGTAATGTAATTATACTAGTACCTGAAGAAATACCTGATAGTATCTTATTAAAGAACTTAATCTTTTTTGCTCTTTTAAGCCTTGTGTTTAAATGGTTTACATTGGGTTCTATCCTTTCTTTAATAATATTTAAGCCTTTAAATGCCAATTCTAATTTAAGTAGCCATTTAGTAGGTTCTTCAATTATTTGTATATCTTGAACTCCTTGTTTTTTAGAGCCAGTTATAATTACGTCAAGCTCATGTTCAGAGAGCTTACTTTTAAAATCGTTTTTAACATCAATTAAAGCTTGTTTATCGTATCTATCAAGTAGAGTAATAATGTTACCCAAATTGATGTCATTGGCTATACTTTGCATCGCCATAAAGTTGATAATTAGTAATTATGTAATTATTGCCTTTTAACTAGGTAACGTTTACGCGCCCGATTTCTAAAAAATAGTGTTAATCCTGTCAAGGCACTTCCACTCGCTATTACTGGCATCCATAAAGAACCTGGCTTAGACTCTGGAGAATCGTTTATATAAACAACCATTGTGCCTATAACTACCACAGAACTTGTGCCATTTGCTGTGTTTACTTCTTTATAAATTTGAATATTGATTCTATTCAATAAATTATCTGTTAAAAAGTCATCAATAACGAAATGCACATCTTTGCTGCCAATCTCACAAAGAAAACTTAACATATCCTCCTTGCTAAAAGCATTATTTAAATTATCTATAATTTTTGTATCCAGTATAAAATTATCTAAGCCTCCAGATCCATAAAAATCTGTATTGCATCCTAGAAAGATCATGTATGGGTTTGTTTTAACAAAATTATCTATATCCTGCTTACGAAGGATTGTATTAGGCACAGGATTCCCATACATATCTTTTTGCCAAAATTCATAGTTTTCGTGGTGGCTTATAAATAAAGGATATTTATCATCGTCATTAAAAATTTCTTCAGCATTAGAATTGTCTATAATATTATACTGAACGTTATTATTAGTGCTCAGATCAGATAATTTTGAGTGCAATATTCTATCTTGGCTTTTGTCTGCTGCATTTGTTATTATCTTAAAGAAATTAGCTTGTAGCTTGTAATCACTTAGTTTAAGCGCATTGGTTATATTATCAGTGTTGTGAATCCTTACTGTTAGTTTGTCGTCTATATATAAGTATTTATTATTGATATTATATTCAAAATAATGCCCATCCTTTGTAAATACAATGTTATCAGTTATATTTTGCAAATTAAATTCATCTACTCTTTTGCATAAATCTGGATTATCTGTGACAACAAATTCTTGTCTATCTCCGATAGAGCTTATATTAACTTCAGATGCTTTCCCATTACTAGATTTATATGCATGAAACTTTCCTTCAGCGTCAGTAAGGACTGACAATATGGGATTATGCACATCGTCAGCATGTGTGGTCACTTTTGACAGGATATCAATGGCACCTGCAGATAAGGCAACACCTGATAAAGTAAGGTCTGGTATTTTAATTCTAGGAGGTACATGTACAGGTGGAACACGCCTCCAAATTCTAAATCGTGGGGGTCTAGCCTCAATGTTATTTAAATGTAGAGTTGTTACTACCAAAAGCATAAATACTCTAAAAGAGACCATTCTATTGAATGATATATATAAATGTATCATATTTTTAATTATTTATACTTATTTTACAAAAATCTGCTTTTTTCTATAATAAATACATCATATTTATAGTTTTGTACTATAAATTGTAAAAAATATAAACTTACATGTCTAAGTTTATATGAAAAATCCTACAAATTTTAGCAATAAATATGTAATAAAATACGGGAAATTTCCCGTATTTTCAATAAAGTATAAACATATAATAATATATATTGGTAGTTTATTGAATTAGAGTAGCAGATAAGAATCTCGTTAAAAGTTTTATAAAATAATTCAAATTGGTCAGTATCAGATTGCAGATTATGATTAAGACAAAAGATACGTTAAGCTAAGAAAGTCAGAGATCTAACTGAGAAGAAGTTATGAAAGCCTAGTCCTTCACTACATTTACCTGTATACGAATACATATTCATTTGTAATAGTAACTGAGATAAAAATTGTAGAATATTTATAACGACATCCCTAATATAATATTTAGTTAATCTCTATCTGAGTGTTTGATTTTCAAATAAAAAACTTACTATAAGTTGAAATCAAATTAATAGTAAAAACAATAGTGAGTACTGCTTGATAACTATAATGGTTATGGTATAATAAATAAGCCAAAAACTAATCATCTCATTTTTAATAAATTAGAATGATAGACTTCCATATAATCCTATAAACTGTATATGGAAAATTCCATAAAATATTGATTATCAGATAATTAACATTAAATTTATTTTGCTTTTCCCTTGCAGGATATATTCACATATTATAGATTTGCTTAATCCATTAGTAACAAAAAAGGCGATATATCACCGAAAGGTTGCCCGACTATATGTGACTAGTTGATATAAAAAAGCCCCAAAGCTGAACTTTCGACGGACCAGCAGAGGGGCAATGTGTAACACTCTAACTTTCAATTAAAATGAACACGGGACAAAAGTACACCACCCTCAACACCATTGCAACCGCTCAGAACACCTTTGAGCAAACGGCAGCACAAGAATGCAATGAAGCAATCTGTAACTTATTTGCAAGAGTTAGCCCTTCGTTCGCGAACTCTATTCTTTTCAACCTCCAGCAGGGTTTCTTGAAAACTAACTTCTTCAATGAGGTAGATTGCCTGGAGGAAACGAATACGTTGTTTAATGCCTTGGAATGCTTTTTTAGAACGTATAACCGGCCTGAAAATCGGGAATACATTAAAGATCTGACTGATGAGGTATTTGGTGATAAGTTAATAACTGCACTTTAAAACATCAGGCAAGCCAGGCTCATATACATGCTTGGCTTGCCCTTTTACACTTCCTTATGAAAGACGCTTCAACTCGTACCCTCATCGCCATTGATGAAAGTTTATTCACAGACATAATTGACACGCTGAACGATTGCCGTATAGAATTGGAAAGGGGTAGGCAGCGCGAAGCAACGCTTATGCTGGAAGTTGAACGGAACAAGCCAATGCCTGAAGACCAGGCAGCGGAATATTTAGGTAAAGACGTTGATACCCTCCGGTATTACCGAACGCTTGGTCTGGAGTCATTTAAAAAAGGTGGTTCACGTTGGTACACTAAAAGTATAATTGATGATTGGCTTGAGACAGGAAGAGTGGTTCAGCGGAAACGGTTATAAAACAATATAGCGTTAATCGGGTATTTAGTTTTTCTATAAGCCGTATAGTCAATAGAGTAGATTGCTTTTTGAGATTATTATAATACAGTTTTTTTTTCCTAAAAAATTATGAAACCGATCTACGATTGTTATTAGACAATAAGGCGTTCAATACCAAATTTGGAAAAGCGCTGAAAAAATGTGTAGTTATAGTAATATCATGATGAAAATTCAGCATAAGCAGACAGAGGAAATAAGAAACATCTCAAGAAATACTTGGGAAACTACGCCCGAATATCAGAATTTAAGAAATCTATGGAAAGTACTAGATGAAGGCGACGCTGTTACTTTAATTTGGATTGAAGAAACAGGAGAACATAAAGAATTAGGATTTTTTGATAGGGACCATGCTGTACGTATGGTAAAAATGGATAGTACAAGATGCTATATAAAGGAAAGTAAAAGCCAACGAATTATGTATGATGAATCTGAAACGACTAATCAAGTGCCAAAACCTGTGTTAATAAAAGTGCTCTGCTCAAATTGCAAAAATATAACTAAACACAGAGTACTTTTTTCTATTAAAAGGAATGACAAAGGAGATATGGGGGATGGCGACTGGATTTATTGGTGTGATGAAGAACAGATAATAGAATGTCTCGGATGTGAAAACTTATCTTTCAGAATTGAAAAATCAAATTCGGAAGATTATGATGAAGAACATAATAATATTGTAACTGAGCTAGTATATCCTAAGCGGTCGGTTGAAACTTGGCCTGAAAAAGTTTTTTCGAACGTGCCCTATAACTTACGAAGAGTATATAGAGAAACTATTGATTGTTTTAATAATGACCTTCTTACACTTTGCGGAGCTGGCTTAAGGGATTTAGTTGAAGGGCTGTGTAATGAAAATGATATAAAATTTGGCGAAGAAGAGATTATCGCTAAAAAAACAGGGTTAAAAAATATAAAAAAACAAAAAGATTTACGCGGTAAAATAATTGGTCTTTATCAAAAAGGATTTTTAACAAAGCAAAGCGCAGACGTATTACATGAGCATAGATTTTTAGGTAATGAGTCTGTTCATGAACTTTATGCTCCATATAAAAATGATCTTATAATAGCAATTAAGATAATCGAGCACGTACTTGATAATGTTTATGAAATTCCGGTTAACGGTATGCAATTAGAGCAAAGAAGACTGAAAAGATCTAAAAAAACTCTTCTTAATATATTATAACTAATAAATAACTACCAAGAGGAAAATCAAAAGAACATGCATACAAGACGGCACACATACGAAAAATAATGATATTGCTAAAAGCTGCAAAGTACTCAACATATAATTCAATATCCATTTAGCGCCCTTGCTGACAGGATAGAAACTTTACATAATGTGTATTAAATTACTGGCAAGATTATTGTGTATAAGGATTCTTGCCTGTTTATAAAAAAAGTGTTAAATTATTTGAACTGAATAGCTTAAGCGTTTATTGCAACCAAGTCAAACATTACTTTCAAGAATTTAAGATAGTTTTTGTAAAATATATCTAAGCAGATTTATTTTGAATATGTTGAAATATCTTTAAAATATCCGCTGGCAAAAATTGGCTTCTATCAAATGATTCGATTATATAGTTTCTTGTTAGATGTTTAGAATTCGGAAAAGCTTTACGATATAAGGTATTAATAATATCCTTTCCTCTTCTTTTAAGTATCCATGATGGATAATTTAAATCAATAGTATCGTTTAAACTCTCTTCATTTATTAGGGAGCTTTTTCTTACGTAATATTTTACAGATATAGTTTGCTCTTCGGAAGTATTAAAGTCCGATAAGAAATGCTTCTTAATTTCAGGTAGTAATAAAGAGCATATTCTTTCGATAATTGATTGTAAAATCTTTTTGGGAAGGTATTTCAGTGAATACTCATCGCCTTTACTAATATTAACACCATTTATTTCTGGTGCAAAACCTTGTATCAAACCTAAAGAGAAAATACTTAAAGGATCCGCCCAGTAATTCTCAATGCTGTATCTATGTAAAATATTTAGCATTGAATAATCGACCGCAGAGGTTTCAGAATCATTATCAAAATCTTTGTCTATAAGCCCATTAAACTGTGAATTTAATGATTTAATTTTTTCAGTCCATTCCTTCACTTTTATTTTACCTCCTGATTTAGTTGGGGTGGATGCCGCAATAAAAATTAAAGGAATATTACTATTTAATAAATTTTGCTCAATATATCGTTTATATAGTTTTGTATAAAAAATTACATCATCTTCGTCTTCTACAAATACATATTTTGTCGAATCGCTAACAAAAACTAATCCGGCAGTTAGCATGGAAATCGCCCGGTTTTTAGAAATTGGCTTTATAGATGAAGGATTTTTCGACATTTCAAATAAATACTTCTCATTGTCAATTAATGCAATTGTTGATGGAGAGTGAGTTGTTATAATTACGGTAATATCATATGTTTCAACAAATGACTTTTTAACTACATTAAGAAAATAACTTGTTAATTGAGGATGAAGATGTGCATCAGGCTCGTCCAATAACATTATTTTCGGAAGCCTGCCTCGTCTTTTTGCGACAAACAAATAAAGTACAAGTGTTATAATAACTTTCTCTCCAGAGGATAAATTATTAAGGTGTATAATATTATTATTTGAGTCTACTAATCTAAGCGTGAAGCCTGAGGAGTAAAACTCTTCGTCAGTAGGACTGAAAAACATATAAGGAAATTCAGCCTCCTTCAATACATAATTAATTTCTTCCCAGGGAGTCTGTATAGATGAATTTATTTCAATTCCTTTACTTTTTTTGTCTTTTATGTCACGATAATAGCTGATAAAAAGTAGTTCAAGACTTGATGTGACATTTTCAAAAGATGTTTCAATGGGTTCATGATAATATACCTCAAAGTCATGTAAGCTAATTTCTCCAGAACTAATATTCAACGTTTCTATTATTTGATTAAAAGTATCGATTACTCGTTCTGGAAGATCTTCGTCAATACCAGTATTAAGATATAAATTAAATTGTGTATGCCTCTTTTGAGTCATATAAGGTACTTCTGTTGCTTTTATTGCTTTATTTTCAAATTGGTAATCTGATGACTTTTTTAATAAGGCGTTATAATCATAAAAATTATTATGTCCATTATAACTGATATTGGAAGTAGCTATGTCCTGCAAATACATCTTGCTACTTGAAAAATTATTAGGTTTAAGCAGATTATAAATGTGTTCCAGCAAAGCAGATTTCCCAACGCCGTTAGCTCCAGTTATAATAGCCATTTTTGGAATATTGTTCCAGGAAAAAGATGTTAATACACCACTGTTACTTACGATTTTGATGTCCATACTTTTATATGTAGAAATTGCAATTGACTTTATTACTAAAAAGAAGTAGCCTTAGAAGGAAAGAAAAAGTATTCCGTTCTTTAGCTTAAGCATTAAAGTGTTTTTGGCTTGTTGACAGCCTCTAACCTACATTTAACAAACATAAACTTATAAAAAATAGATACTTGATTGTTATCACCGCTTAATAAATAACTTTTTTTCATTTAAAATAAATCAGTAGCTGTTTACCAGTGATTCCTTTGCCCCTATGGAACATTTGTTCATACGTAGCTACATTTACTTTCTAACTACCGCTACTGTCTTTGGGCAGGGGGTAGCCACAAGAACCCATTACTGAAAGCAGCCCAAACAGCCACCCGTTGAAGTAACGGTATTGATTTGCGGTAGCCGAAGCGCTTATGCTTATTACAGCTATGGATGTCATGGTTTGAACCATTGCCGGTCAGGTGTTAGCCGGGTTAGTGTGAGTGAGGCCCGAAATATAGGCTATGTGCCGTGTAAGATTTGCGATTGAGCACTGATGGTATCATAACAGGTAATACATGTACATCCTCACGAATGTAGAATAGAGAGCTGACTAATTAATTTATGTTGTACAAATTTATTGGTTGGCAAAGAATCGATTTATACACAACAAACTAAGCAAAGACGACAATGGGACTATTTGATTTTTTAAAGAAAAAGGAGCTTGAAGAGATTAAAAAACTTAATTTACAACTTAACCGCTATCAGGCAATTATTGATATCGAAACTGAAGTTGCTAAACAACAAAATGAGTTAGAGCAAATAATTAGTTCAAAAAACTCCGAAATTATAACCTCTGAAGAAAAACTTAACGCCTTAAACTCTGACTATAAGATTGCTTTAGATACCTATACCAAGTTACGAAAAGAAGTTAGCCTTTTCGAGTCAAAGTTAGACTTGATAGAATTTGGGATTTACGAGCCTGTATACGACTTTGAAAAATCCGATGAGTACAGAGCTGAGCAAAACAGAATTATAGAGCGTCAAAAGTCGATGATTAGTGGGGACACAGCTGCCATCTGTAATGCTCAATGGTCAGTTGAAGGTAGCGAGGCTA
This sequence comes from Spirosoma sp. KNUC1025, assembly GCF_045160025.1. Lineage (GTDB taxonomy): Bacteria > Bacteroidota > Bacteroidia > Cytophagales > Spirosomataceae > Spirosoma. The sequence continues at coordinate 1,039,839 of NZ_CP087139.1, read as the reverse complement.
AAGGTAAGGCTGTTGTAAAAGTTTATAAAAAGTTGATGTTAAGGGCGTTTAATGGCGAAAGTGATGTTTTGATTGCAAAGGTAAAATGGAATAACATTAATCAGATGAAGGAACGAATACTAAAGTTATTCGATGCCATAAATAAGTTAGGAGAAGGATTTAAAGTTCATATTAGCAGGCAATACCTTGACTTGAAACAAAAAGAACTTGTCCTGGAGCATGAGTATCAATTGAAAAGGCAGCAGGAAAAGGAAGAAATGAGGGCAATTCAGGAAGAATTACGAGAGGAAGAGAAAGCAAGAAGAGAATTTGAACAAGCGCAAAGGGAAGCAGAAAAAGAGGAGGCTAATTATCAAAAGGCATTAGAAAAAGCAAGAAAAGAAATTGAATTATCTACTGGTGCCAAATACGATAAGCTGCAATCTCAAATAGTAAAGTTAGAACAAGAACTAAGGGAAGCACAGGAAAAAAAGGAAAGAGCATTATCAATGGCTCAGCAAACTAAACGTGGCCATGTTTATGTAATTTCGAATATCGGCTCTTTTGGAGAAAATGTTTATAAAATTGGAATGACAAGACGTTTAGAACCTTTAGACCGAGTTCGTGAATTAGGCGACGCTTCAGTCCCATTCCAGTTCGACATTCATGCAATGATATATTCTGATGAAGCCAGGACGCTCGAAAACGGGTTACACAAAGCTTTTTCCGGTAAAAAGGTTAACATGCTAAATTATCGTAAAGAATTCTTTAACGTTACACTGGACGAGATAGAGAAAAAAAATAAAGACTTAGGGTTCGAAGCGGAATTTGTCAAATTACCCGAAGCAATGGAGTACAGAGAAACATTGGCAATTATTGATAAGCTTAATTCCCAAGCAGAGCCAATGAGCGTCGATCAGATTATAGCAGAAGAATTCCTGAGTAGCCTAATCTGACAAACAGTATAGAATATAATGTCAAATACTATAATTTTATTTCAGCCCGTTCAGTAGATTAGTAGCTTTCTGACTGTCGCCAGAAAGCTATATGAAGATTTGCAAAAGTAATGCAACCCTGTCAAAATCCCTTTAGCACCTTGTTTGGCATGGTGCCAACTGCCAAAGCTTATATAGGGGGTCTGGCACCTTGGCACCTTCGTTAATGAAGGTGAGTCAGGTATAATGTATGAGCCTGAAAGTTTGCTATTACCTAACCTTATTATTTAAATAAACATACTTTGTACTTTCAGTAATGATAGAAACTACAGTAATTAGAGGTAAATGGTTTTTAACTTCAGATACTACTAAGAAAGTTCATGGAACGTTAACCTGTGATCCACTTAAAGGAATTCAACTAGAGATTGAAGAGCCTCTTGAGGGTAATGAAGAAACATTTGAATTAGAATTAAGCAAAGCTGATATTATTTTAGGTGAATCGAGAGATGGGGTTCCAATTACTTTATATTCCTGTTTTAGAACGGGTTCAAGTTGGGGTGGCAGTTACAGTGCTACTTGGTATGTTAATAAAGCTTTTGTTGGTTGTCATGAACTTGATCCCTCAGCTATATATTTCACTGAAATCGTATTAAGAGTTAGGCCCCTATTTCTTTGGTTAGATAGCTCTGGAATACGAATTAATAATTCACAAACACCCGGCCTGTCGGTAACTTTCAGCTATACAAAACCTGATGATATAGATATACCTATTGATGAAAAAGTCTTTGGTAAGATAAGGTTTCATAGCAGTTATAGTATTCCTTCTACCTATTCAGAAAGTATAAAACTAACTCATTGGGCTTCTATCTCCATTCAAACAATTGGGGATGATTTAACCCATATAGAATTATGGGAATATATTCAACGTTTTCTTAACTGGCTAACTGTAACAACTGGCTATCCACATGATATTGAAAAAGTAAGTTATTTTCATGAGAATTTAATTGATAGAATATTAAGTGATGGTACTAAGATTAGGCAGGAGGTTATTCTTTATTCAAAGAAGCAGAGAGTTATTAAAAAGCCAGAAAGGCCTGACCAGTTACTATTCACTTATCCCGATCTTAAAAAGTGCATGCCTGATGTACTTACTCACTGGTTTTCTCTTTATCAATCAATTGAGGCTGTAATACAGATTTTATCGGAAAATATGGGGCGAGATATTGCGTTTAGTGAGTTCCATTTTAAAGATATTATTCAAGCGTTGGAAGCATTTCACCGCAAAAGAGTTCGGAATGAAAAAATGCCTAGCGAGGATTATGAAGCTTATAAAAATCAAGTAATCTGCCAATTAAATAGTGAAGAAGATCGCAGTTTTGTTGAAGGCAGATTGAAGTATGGTAATGAGCCTACCCTTAAAGAGAGATTAGGCGAATTAATAGAGAGACAAAGAAATATTCCTTCGTTGCAGTCAATTATCGGCAAGAAAAAGACATTTATATGGCAGGTTACAGAAAATAGAAACTATTTAACTCACTTAGATGAAAGCGGGAAAAGTGGCATTTTACACTCCATTGACCTATATCATCTTAGCGAGAGAGCACTTGCTTTGCTATTTGTAACTGTTATTAGCGAAGTAATACCCGAAGGAAGTATTATAGATAATGCTCTCAAAACATCCAGTCGATTTAGAAATTACATCAAATAGACTTCCTAACTACTTCTTTTGATGCCGCAACATTTATAATTGTCTGTAGATGCTGTTCTCTTTCATACCTGGCTATATACCAATCTTTAAATAATACCTCAATTAGTGCAATCAACAGCTTTGCTTCTTGAGGTTCTACATCAACAATTATATTAATATCCTTTTCCATATGTGCACCTATATTGCCTATCTTTCTAATGGCGTCAATAGCTTGCCAAGTAAGTGGATCAACTTTGTCTTGAATTTCTGCGATTTCATCAATCAAACGATTCTTAGATATTCCCCAGAAATCACGAATAATTCCTTGAAGACAGCGACGAGAAAGTGTAGCGGAAGCTTTGGGGCTTAAGTTGCATATCAAACATGCCTCTTCGTAATCCCTAGTTATTACCTGAGGTATATAGCTAGGAAAAGATTTGGCACGCGACTGTGGCTTAACCAACCAACTATACAATGGATTTTCTACTATCTGGGGCAGGCTTCGCGAATTAGCTTGTACTCTTCGAAAGATGTCAACTGATACTGTATACTGTTTACATTCAGGATTTGGACAAACAATGATAGTACTTCTCAAAGTCAAGAGTCCATTCTCATTGTTATTATTAAAATCGTGGTATGAAGTTGATCTCTGGCCATCAGTAATAACCGACATATGCTGACAGTAAGGGCAGGTCCAAGAAAAATCGCTCATTGTTAATTCATTTTAAAGTTGATGTGATTGTGTATATACATTGCACATTACATTGCACAGAAACAAAAAAAGCACTTACAAATAATTTGTAAGTGCTTGATTTTCAGGCTCCCGAAGCTGGGCTCGAACCAGCGACCCTCTGATTAACAGTCAGATGCTCTAACCGACTGAGCTATTCGGGAATCGTGGGGCAAAAGTAGCGCAATTCTCGATATTACGCAAGCAGTAACACCAAAAAAATAGCGGTCCCTGTCATCATTCCCGCTAACAGGATGACAATCAAGTGCGAATCACGTCAAAAAACTACCGTAGTGGATCAGGGCGATTACTCGGTACGTTCTGCAAAATCAATTCTTTGATCCGACGCGCGTCGCCTTTCGAAAAGTTTCGGATAATAATCTCCGGCCGGGCGCGGGGAATGACGTGGATATTGGAAAAAAACATGCCATTTTCAATTTCAACCCCTGAGATGTCGGAATAGAACACAAAATTATCGGTACCTCCAATCAGCTTTCGAGTGCTAAACGTAACGCCTTTATCATTGAACTCAACCACGTCAGGATTAAGCGGGTCTTTAAAACTACTACTGCGAAATTTTTCCATATCTATTTTTTGATCAGTGAGTTGGGCAATCCGTTTGGAAAGGTTGCCAGCATTGAGACAAAAACCCAACAGATTACTTCTTTGGTACGTAAATTACTTTTTTCGTTTCAAAAAAAGGTTCTTCGAAATAGTCCGAAAGCTCATAAATCCGATAGCGCTCAGTTACTTCGGCCAGTTCTTCGGTGAGATCTCCTCCTTTAAGGTATAAAACTCCATTAGGTCGGTCGTTGTTACCCGCTTTATGAATCTTATAGCGTACCCACCCTAAAAAGGGTTTCAGACGGGTAACTGCCCGGCTTACAACAAAATCATAGGTCGTATTTAATTGTTCAACGCGAATCTGCTCAGCCTTAACGTTTTTCAGACCAAGCGCATCAGAAACTTCCTGCACTACTTTGATTTTCTTACCAATACTATCAACCAGATGAAAATCGGCCATGGGAAACAGGATGGCCAACGGAATTCCCGGAAAACCACCCCCTGTGCCTACATCCAGGATTTCAGTACCAGGCTTGAACTGCACAATTTTGCCAATACTTAACGAATGAAGCACATGCTTTTCGTAAAGTGAGTCGATATCCTGCCGCGAAATAACGTTGATTTTGGCGTTCCAGTCCCGGTAAAGCCCATCCAGCGCTGCGAAGCGCTCTTTCTGCTCGGCCGTTAGCCTAGGGAAATATTTAGTTAAAAGATTGATATCCATGTAGTAATGTACAATGGGTAATGAACAATATGTAATGACTAGATGGTACGTACCCGTCTACTCCGTGTGATCTTTCCTTCGTTTTACGTATTCCTTACCCATTATCGCCAGTAAAGCCGCTTTTTACGCTTTGTAACGATTGTCATTGCCCCTGCCAGACCATAATAAATGGCTAACAAAATGTCAATAACGGGTACAATAGCCCAATGAAGGGTATGGCTTAGCCGGTAGCTAATACGTCCCACAATTGCCCAGAAAGCTATCCATCGAAAAATGAATGCACCTGTTCCCGTCAGCAAAAGTAGCCATTCATCAGCGGTAAACGAATCATGCTGTAGTTTGTATTCCAGCACAATTAATCCAACAATCAGAGCCAGGAACCAACTTAATACGTGCGAACCGACCAGCAGGCCAAGTCGAATTTTATGACCGGGCTTATAGTATTTACCAACATTCAGATGCCGCTGTTTTTGGGCCCGCCACTCGGCCCAGGTTTCTTTCGGCTTCGACCATGTAAACGCTGCCGGATCAAGGCATATAGCTGTATTTGCGCCTTTAGCAACTTCATTCATGAACAGGTCATCATCGCCACCCACTACGTTGATGTGTGAATAAAATCCCCGGTTATCAAAAAATACGCGGGTCCGATAGGCCAGATTACGCCCTACACCCATGTAAGGCCGACCGGCTAACGCCAGCGAGAAATATTGCACAGCCGTAAACAGCGTCTCGGATCGAATCAGAAAATTCAGCAAGCCGGGGCGGTGTTCATAAGGCGAAAAACCCAGAACGATTGCCTTATTGGGATTATTCAACGGAAATACCATGCCAGCCAGCCAGTCGGCGGTTGCCGGGCGACAGTCGGCATCGGTGAGCAGTACGGTCGGGTACATCACTTTTTTCAGCGCAATGGTCAACGCGTATTTTTTCGATGTTACGTGCTCATGCTCCTTGTCGACCCGGATAAAACGGACATGAGAGAGATCGCTGATCTCATTTTTCAAAAATAGATGCGTTCCATCGGTTGATCGATCATCCATAACCAGCACTTCAAAATCGGGATACTGCTGCGCATCGAGCAGCGGGAGCAGTTCCTTTAGATTTTCCAGTTCATTACGCGCACAAACCACGATGCTGACACCAGGTCGTGGGTCATCGTTATGACGTGTCGATTGGCGATAGAAAGCCGTTTGAGAATAAATAAACAGAATAAAAATAAGCTGAATACTGACGACCAATAGCCAGAGGATCAGCAGGGGTATAATCACAAAGCAGACTGAAAAATTTCGGGCAAAGATAGAGAAAAGGCGGTAGTCAGTCGAAGAAAGAGCAAAGGAAGAACGCAAAATGATCAACTGCTGGGGTTGTCCTTTCTTCCATTTATTCCCTTCCTGCTTTTTCCCCTGTATCTTTGCCGAATGACATTTTCGATTACCTTCCATGATCCCCAGTCGAAGGCGCGAACAGGTACGCTAACAACCGATCATGGGACAATTCAGACACCAATTTTCATGCCGGTTGGCACGGCGGGCACCGTAAAGGCGGTTCACCAACGCGAGCTTGAAACCGACATTAATGCCGAAATTATTCTGGGAAATACGTATCATTTGTATCTGCGGCCGGGTCTTGATGTATTACAGCAGGCGGGTGGCTTACATGCTTTTAATGGCTGGCAACGGCCCATTCTCACTGATTCAGGTGGGTATCAGGTGTATTCGCTCTCAAATACCCGTAAGATTAAGGAGGAAGGCGTTACGTTCAAATCCCATATCGATGGGTCGAAACATACGTTTACGCCCGAAGGTGTTATGGACATTCAACGGACGATTGGCGCCGATATTATCATGGCGTTTGACGAATGTACGCCCTACCCCTGTGAGTATGATTACGCCCGCCAGTCGATGGAAATGACACACCGCTGGCTCGACCGATGCATTACGCGCTTCGACGAAACCGAAGGGCGGTACGGTTACCGCCAGACCCTGTTTCCGATTGTACAGGGTAGTACCTATGCTAATTTACGTCGGCAGTCGGCAGAGGTAATTGCCAGCAAAGAACGCGAGGGGAATGCCATTGGGGGGTTGGCCGTTGGTGAACCTGCGGAAGAAATGTATACTACAATTGAGTTGGTCAATAGCATCCTGCCAGTCGATAAACCCCGTTATTTAATGGGCGTGGGCACACCGGCTAATATCCTGGAAGCCATTGCGTTGGGCGTGGATATGTTCGACTGCGTCATGCCGACACGTAACGCCCGACACGGATTACTGTTTACAACGCAGGGTATTATGAACATGAAAAATGAGAAATGGAGCCGCGATTTCACCCCCATTGATCCGGACTTAGGCGGCTACGCCAGTACGTTCTATTCAAAAGCTTACCTCAGGCATTTGTTCAAAGCTGAAGAGCTGCTGGGTGCGCAGATCGCCAGCCTTCATAACCTGACATTCTATTTATGGCTTGTCCGACAGGCACGGGTTCATATTGCAGCGGGTGATTTCATTGCCTGGAAAAACGGAATAGTTAGCCGACTAATGCAGCGATTATAACTCAACTCATTGGGCGTTTATGTCCTTTTATTTAAGTCTCCAAATTATAAATTTTGGAGACTTTTTTTATACTTATCCGTCTTACCTGCGTCTGATTCACAGATTCAACCGTAGCTTATATTTTCGATAGTGGTATTGACTGGCAGCCCCCTTTGCCGAACATTGACAATTGCCTTATTGTGCGCTCTTTTTAGTAAAACAGCACCAGCCCAGTCGGTAAGCAGCCTAACCGATGAGCAGGTACAGCAGTTTGTGCAGCAGGCGCAGGCTAGTGGTATGGCCGACGGGCAGATGGAAGCCCTGGCGATATCACGTGGCTTTACACCCATCGACATAAACCGAATGCGTCAGCGCATTAGCCAATTGCGGCCTGCTGCTAATAAATCGGCTGCGACTGCCGAAACGAATGTAGTTCGCGAACAGCCCCCACTCCTGTCCCGCCAGTCGTACCTGTTTCAACTTCTCCGCCTGTTTTTGGCGCGTCGCTATTTGCCAATACTAACTTATCGTTTGAACCGAATCTGCGTATTCCAACCCCCCGTAATTATATTATCGGCCCCGACGATGAGCTTATAATTGATGTATATGGCAATGCCCAGCAAACGTACCGGCCTAAGGTCAGCCCGGAAGGTAGTATTCGTCTGGAAAACCTCAGCCCGATCTACGTAAATGGGCTAACCATCGAACAGGCGGAGCAACGTATCGTCATGCGACTACGCGTCCTCTATCAAGGACTTAACACAGCCAATAGCGGCCTACACGCTCAGGTCACACTCGGCAGTGTTCGAAGTATAAAAGTAACACTGCTGGGGCAAGTTGTCCGGCCGGGTACGTACACCTTATCGTCACTGACCACTGTCTTCAATGCTCTCTATGCCGCTGGTGGTCCATCGCCGGATCGGGGTTCATTTCGGAATATTCGGGTGTATCGGAGCAATCGGCTTGTGCGAACGCTCGACATCTACGATTTTCTGCTACGGGCCGACCAGCGGAATAATATCCGTCTGCTCGATCAGGACATCGTTTTTGTTGATCATTATAGCACGCGCATTGAACTGGCGGGGGAAGTGAAACAGCCCGGCCTGTACGAAATGCGCGTGGGAGAAACACTAAAAAATGCCCTGGCTTTCGCCGGAGAATTTACAGATCGAGCCTATACGGCTTCCGTCAATCTGCACCGAAACACGCCTACTGAGCAGGAGCTGATAACAGTGAATACTGCTGACATCGCCTATTTAATCCGCAGGCTGGGGATCGTTACGTTGTTGGCGCCATTCTGGATCGGGTCAACAACAAAGTTAGCATCAGTGGAGCCGTGTTTCGACCGGGTGACTATGCCTTGTCGAAGGAATTGACAGTTCGGCAGCTTATTCAGAAAGCGGATGGCTTACGCGAAGAAGCCTTTCTGAACCGGGCTACGCTTCGCCGTTTGCGCAAAAACCTTGATCCCGAACTTATTTCAATCGACCTAGGAAAACTGTTGAGGGGCGAAGCAGCCGACATACCTCTTCAGCAGAACGACCAGCTTCATGTTCATACGATAGCTGAATTACGACAGAAACGTACTGTATCGATTCAGGGTGCGGTCAATAAAGGGGGTACGTTCGATTTCGTTGATAGCATGACGGTGGCGAATCTGGTTGTGCTGGCTGAAGGGTTCACAGACGCAGCGATTTCATCACGGATAGAAATAGCCCGGCGCGTAAAGGAGGATACCAGCGATCTGGCGAATAGCCAGAATGTCCGACTGCTTACGGTCGTGATTGATCAGCAGTTGCGGTTGGCCCCAGCCGACGCACAGCTAACGTTACGTCCGTTCGATCAGGTTTTTGTGCGAACGTCGCCCCGCTACGAAGCGCAGAAAGGAGCTAGTATTGCCGGTGAAGTGGCCTATCCGGGAACCTACGCTATTCGCACCTCGACCGATCGAATTACGGACCTCATCAACCGGGCAGGTGGGCTGAAAACAGATGCGTATTTACCGGCCGCTCAATTTGTGCGGAAAGGCGAAACGGTATCGCTCGATATTCGCAAAATTCTGGATGAGCCGAACGTAGCGGGCAATCTTTTACTCGAAGACGGCGATGTGCTGACGTTACCACGACGGCCCGACATCGTTCGGATTCGGGGCGAGGTACTGAATCCCGCGACAATTGAATTCGACCCGGCCAAATCATTTCGTGATTACATTGACGAAACTGGCGGTTTTACCAATAAATCCCTTCGGCGAAAATCCTATACGGTAGCGGCTAATGGGAAGATTAAGCCTGCCCATTCGTTTTTGGGTATTCGTTCGTATCCAAAACCAGAACGAGGGTCTGAAATTGTAGTACCTGCTGTATTGCCCAAAGAACCTAACAAGGTTTCATCTACCGAACGGGCGGCCTGGCTGACCGTAATTGCATCGGGCGTGGCGGTATTACTGACGGCACTACGTTTGTTTACGAATTAAATTCTTTCGGATGACCACGCAAGCCTACCCGCTCATGTTTCGAAACCTTTCGCCAGCTACCGTAGTCCAAGCGGTTTGGCCGGAGCGCAGCCGGGTTTTGATTACCGTAGCTGCTTTCAGCATTTTAGGGATAGTAACCGCGCTTCTGTTAGAACCGGAATTTCGATCTGAAGCGCGTATTATGCCCGAAATGAGTAATGGTTCGGGCGATATGTTTAAGCGGCTGGCGTCGGTAGCTGGGTTCGCCGGGATGGATTTTGCCGAAACAGAAGGTCTCGATGCTGTCCGGCCGGACTTATACCCCAACGTACTGCAAAGCACCCCTTTTATTCTTTACCTGATCGACCAACCTGTCACCACAACCGACGACCATCCGACAACCATAGGACAATTCCTGGCGCCCGAAAACAAGGGTTGGTCGTTGAAACGGCTTTTTTCACCTGGCCGGGATGAGACCGTACGGCATTTGGAACGTAGTAAACCTGCTGGTCCTGTGCGCCTATCAGCCCGGCAGCGTGACCTGGCAGACGAGATCAGCGAACGCGTCAGCGCTAAACTCGATACCCGCTCCGGAATAATCACCATCACGGCTACCATGCCCGATGCCAACGTGGCAGCAGCTGTAGCTCATTTGGCAATGGACTACTTGACTCAGTACGTTACAAGCTACCGCACCGGCAAAGCTCGGCAGGATTTACAGTTTTACACACAGCGCCGGAACGAAGCCCGCCAACGTTTCCAGACTGCCCAGCTTAATGTATTTCGTTATAATGACCAGCACAAATACTACGTTGTGCAGGCGGCTACAATGGACAAACAGCGTCTGGAAGCCGAATTGAGCATTGCTCAGACAGTATACACCGAGCTATCCCGCCAGTTTGAGCAGGCGAGACTGAAAGTGCAGGAGCGAACGCCGGTTTTTAAAGTACTTGAACCGGCTCAGGTACCGCTCAAACGTATTTCACCGAAACGAACGCTGATAGTTGTGCTTTCGGCTGCCATTGGGCTTGTTTTTGGCGTTGTATACGTACTGATCAGAAAGACAGATGCATTAACCAGCCTGCGAATAATAACGGATTGACCACTTAACCTTATCCATTCCTTTGCTAAACGACCTTCAACAGAAAAAGAAACAAATTGCCGTGGTTGGCTTAGGGTATGTCGGTTTGCCGATTGCCCTTGAGTTTGCCCGTCAGTTTCGCGTAATCGGCTTCGATATCGATGCCGACCGCGTAGCCATGCTGCAACGGGCGGAAGATCCTTCACGAGCTATTGCCTCCGAAGCCTTTACCGGAGCCGACATTACGTTCACCGCCAACGCTGACGATCTGAAACAGGCGCATTTTTTTGTGGTAGCCGTACCCACCCCGGTTGATGATTACAAAGTACCCGATTTGAAGCCGCTGCAGCGAGCTTCCGAATTGATCGGGCGAGCGCTGAAACCCGGCGATTACGTAGTTTACGAGTCAACTGTGTATCCGGGCTGCACTGAGGATGACTGCTTACCCATTCTTCAGAAACACTCGGGATTAAAACTGGGAAGGGATTTTAAATTAGGCTACTCACCCGAACGAATTAACCCCGGCGATAAGGTTCGTACACTTCCTGATATTCTCAAAGTCGTGTCGGGCAATGACGCCCTTGCAGCACAAACCATTGCCGACGTATATGGCTGTATCATTCGGGCTGGTATCTATACAGCACCCACGATAAAGGTAGCCGAAGCCGCCAAAGTAATCGAGAATGTACAGCGCGATTTAAACATTTCGCTCATGAACGAGCTGGCCATTATCTTCGATAAGCTTGGTATCGACACACAAGAGGTGATCAAAGCAGCTGCGACAAAATGGAATTTCCTGCCGTTTACTCCCGGCCTGGTCGGTGGACATTGTATAGGCATTGACCCGTATTATCTGCTTTACAAGGCACGTCAGGTTGGTTACGACCCACAGGTAATTCACTCCGGCCGACGTATTAATGATGGCATGCCAGCCTATATAGCGACCAAACTGGTGCAGATGCTCCTTCAGCGGGAGAAGAACCCGCGGCAGGCTAAAGTGCTGGTGATGGGCCTGACCTTCAAGGAAAATATTGCCGATATCCGTAACTCGAAGGTGGCGGACCTTGTACGCGAATTGATGAAATACGCCATCAATGTCCACATTGTCGATCCGCATGCATCCCCGAATGAGGTGGCCCATGAATATCGCCTGACGCTCATCGATAAACCCTCGGATCAATACGACGCCGTGATTGTAGCCGTGGGGCATGGCGAATACAAATCCCTGGATGTACAGTACTTCAAAAGTCTGATGAATGGCACACCCATCTTGCTGGATTTGAAAGGGTTATACACCGTAACGAAAGGCGATGAGGTTACATACTGGCGCCTGTAACCCATGCAAAAAAAAGCCATTATGCAAGTAAGTATACTAGGCAGTAAAGCTTTCGATTCGCTCGAATACCACCTGTGTGATTCACTCCGTACGCTCGGCCATACGGCTTCGATACTCGATGTATCGGACGTGATTCCCGTTTCGCCAAAAATCAATTACTGGGGTTCACGTTTCATTCGTAGCTATGACCGGCTGCTAAGCCAGCGACTGGCGGATAAAATCGTGAACCATCAACCCGACTTAGTACTGGTTGTGTATCGAAACCTTCACCCAGTATTGGTGGAGCAGATTAAACGAAAATTGCCCGCTGTACCGGTTGTTCAGATCAATCCGGATGCCCTGTCGAACTTGGAGAAACAGCAGATCATTGCCGCTGATTTCGACTGTTATTTTTCCAAGGAACCGTATATCGTTGATTTTTTACGTAACAAAGCAGGCCGCAACGCTCACTATCTGCCGGAGGGATTCAACCCGCGCATTCATCAGAAACCACCAGTTGAAAAAGTTGTGGCCGAATGGCTGACAAACATCGACGTACTGGTGTTCGGCAACCTGTATGCATACCGTGCCCGTATGGTTGAACAGTTGATACAGGCTGGAATAAAGGTAGCTGTTTATGGCACGAAAGGACCGTATATAAGTCTGGCTGTGGAGTCGGTGTTTCGGCAGCAGTATCTGACCGGAGCAGCCAAAAATCGACTATTGTACGGCGCCAAAATCGTTTTCAATAATTTCCATTACGCCGAAATTACATCCGTCAACCAGAAGTATTTTGAAATTAACGGTATCGGAGGTTTTCAGCTCTGCGATTATAAACCAACTCTTGATGAATATACGGGCGTACCGGCTGATCAGGTAACCTATCGAACCATGGAGGAGGCTATCGACAAAATCAGGTATTATCTGGCTCATGCCACTGAACGACATGAACTTGCCCAACAACAATACCAGCATTTTCAGCAACACCACACCTTCGACCGGCGAGTTGTCAACCTACTCCGTATAGTCGACGCTCACTTATTGCCCGCTTATGCTGAATCGGGTACGTAATGCACTTCCTTCTGCTCCAGCCCGGTCTTTAATCCTTCTGGCATGTGGTCAGGGGATAGCGGCAGTAGCGGGACTGTCGTATGGAAAACTCGCGGCTATCTACATTTCGCCGACCGTTTGGGGAGAATACAGTTTGCTATTTATTACAATGGCACTGCTGTATAGCCTTTTTATAACGCCCACCCTACAGTCGTTCAAAGCAGCACTTTCTCAGTTTTCGCCGAAACAGGTTTTTACCTTTTATAGCCGAATGCTGGCCGGACTCTATCTGGCTTTGGCGCTGCCAGTTTTGCTGGCAACAACGTATTACCAGACGCCAATTTTTGGAATCATCTGGGGTGTGGCTGTAGGACAGGGAATTTTTCAGTTCGGGAGTAACTACCTGAATGCGACGGGTCAACACCGAGGTTTTACATTGCTTCAGGCTGGCAACAGCCTAAGTACGTTACTGGTCTTCACTTTTGTGGTAATTGGCTTTCATCAACGTACCTTAACCGGCATCTGGCTGGTCTTGCTAATAGTGAATTCAAGCTGGTCGGTTATCGTAATATGGCGGCTTTTTCGGACTCATGGCACGCCTATTAGCCACCAAGAAACAACGGCTGCGTTATATCAGCCTTACCGACAATACGTTGGTCCGCTCGTCAGTCTGGCTTTTTGGGGCTGGCTTATTAATTATGCCGACCGCTTTCTGATTCGAATCTATCTGTCTGAGGCTGACGTTGGGCAATACGCAATGGGCTACGGGCTGGGATCGAAACTTTTGCTGCTGGTAGCTCCGCTACTGTCGCTACTCTCTCCCAAAGTTTTACAGACACGCGCTGCGGGGAAACCGCCGGAAACAGCGAATCCATTGATCGGGCGTTACCTTATTTATTACGTATTTCTGGCCAGCGCAGTATGTCTGTTTTATTATGCGAATCGGGATTGGATTGGAAATCTGCTGTTGTCAGAGAATTACACGATGGCTTACTTCATCGGCCCAATCGTAGCTGCTGGTTATTTATTTCTCACCAGCATTCACCTGCTCGAACTAAAATGGTACGTATTCGGGCATACGAAGTTCGTATTATGGCACAATGTACTGGGAGCCATTCTGCACGTTGGCTTTAATCTGCTACTGATTCCGCGAATGGGTATTACAGGAGCCGCCATTGCCACATTAACAGGCTTTGTCGGCCAGTTTTTGCTGGCTTGCTGGCTGTTTATGAAACCGACAAAATCCGTTGATTCATGAACCGGCTGCTGGTTTGTTTTCTAATATTTGGGTTGCTGGTACAACTGCCAGACATCACGCTTCTCGAAGCCACGGCGGTAGCCTTATCTGTGTACGTATTTTTGACGTTCATCCATCTTATCGGCGAACGAATTGCACTGCTGGAATGCATTCAGGCTATTGCTGCTCTTGAGATTTTGCTGGTTCCGGCCATTACGTACTGGGTATTTCCAGCTTCCATGCCTATTGAGTCGACACCCTATTTCAGCTATGCATTACCAGCTTACAGTGCCTTTTATCTAGGCATTCATTTGTTTGCAAACAGTCACTCTTATCGATCACATAAATCTTACGTTGACGCTGCCCGGCAATATCTTCACCATAAACAGTCGGTTGGAATTGTCTTATTTTTCATTGGCTTAAGCGGTTTCCTCACCAAATTTTTTGTCCCTAATGTTCCTGCTATTCTCGGTACGCTCCCCTCCTACTGCCTGTTTATCAGCGTGTTTTACGTGTATTATTCCAGAAATACGTACCGATTTCTGATTATTGGTTTGGTAGCCGTGGTGCTGCTAACGTATACTGTCAGAGCAGGTATGTTCGGGGATTTGTTTTTCTGGCTGATGCTGACAACCCTTTTCGGCGCTGCCAGCGTACCAGCGTGGCTATCTACCCGCGTTAAAAGCGTTTTTGTCATGCTGGCTTTTTTATTCTTACTGCTGATTCAATCAGTTAAAGGCGAATACCGCTTTAATACATGGGGATATCACCGGGGAGAACGTAATGGTAATGCAGCCTTATTAGGCGATCTGGTAGCGGATCGGCTAACCAATCCCGAAAAGCTGTTTAACATCGATCATCTTTTTCTATCCTTTGTGCGCTTCAATCAGGGAATCATGATTGGCAGCGCAATGGCAAAAGTGCCCATGCATGAGCCCTTCGCAAAGGGTGAAGTTCTGCTATCATTTTTATACCCCTTCGTGCCCCGACTCATCTGGGAAAGCAAGCCACAAACTGGTGGTTATGAGAATATTCACCGGTTTACTACGCTGCCCCAGTCGGAAAATACCAGCATTAATTTATCCCCACTGGGTGAGGGGTATGTCAACTTCGGATACGGCGGAATTTTGTTCGCTTTGGTATACGGACTTCTACTGGGCAGTGTTTTTAAATATGTTCTTTATCTATCCTCATGTACACCTACTATCATTTTTTGGTTACCAATGCTGTACATTGGGTGTCTAACGATGGAAACAGACATTCTTTCTACCTGGGGTAGCCTGACCAATAATGCCATTTTTATTGCCCTGCTCTTCTGGTTGTTTAGACGTGCCGGTAGCCACCTATAACTAACTAATTGTGAATCTCACTTACCTGTTCCGTAGTTCGGGTACGGGCCATAGTATTGAATCATTATTCGGTACTCTGCAAGAGGTTGTCGAGAAGCAATCAGGTGTGCCGGTAAAGGCCGTCCATCTCCCTTTTATCAGTCAGGGTATACGTAGCATCTGGCGAAATCTGCGGTTTGTAACCCGGTTAAACGCTGACGTCTTTCATATTACCGGCGATATTCATTATGCTGCTCTGGCGTTACCATCGTCTCAAACCATACTGACGATTCATGATTGTGTTACGCTCAAAACCAATCTTAGACGGCCAGTACGGTTTGCTTTTTTCTGGCTATTCTGGTACTACCTCCCT
The DNA here is from genome assembly GCF_045160025.1 of Spirosoma sp. KNUC1025. Classification (GTDB taxonomy): domain Bacteria; phylum Bacteroidota; class Bacteroidia; order Cytophagales; family Spirosomataceae; genus Spirosoma. The sequence continues at coordinate 1,023,856 of NZ_CP087139.1, read as the reverse complement.
ATCCGCCGAGCGGCTGTTGTAACGTCCGTATCGGAGAAAACACGGCAGGAGTTGATTCAGTACGTGGGTTCGGTTGCTCGGAAAGTGACCGTTGTACCCAATTGCTACGATCCGGCCTGCCTGTACCAGCCAATGTTCGTTCTAAAAGATTCACCTCAACTGCTGCAAATCGGAACGGCTCCGCACAAAAACCTATCGAACCTGATTGCTGCCATTCGGGGAATAGACTGTATTTTAAGCATTGTTGGCCCTCTATCCGAAAAAATTATTGCGGAGCTGGATCAACACAGCATTACGTATCGACATTACGTCAATCTGCGCCGGGACGAAATTATTCAGCTATTTCGGGACTGCACCATTGTTACGTTTATATCGACGTACGAGGGTTTTGGGATGCCAATTCTCGAAGCAAATGCCATTGGTCGGCCTGTTATTACGTCCAATTTATCACCTATGTGCGACGTTGCCGCCGGATCGGCTCACCTTGTTAACCCTACTAATGTAACGTCTATCCGACAGGGCATTTTACAGCTGATTCATGATAGCACGTACCGACAATGCCTGATTGACGCCGGGCTGAAGAATGTCCAGCGATATTCAGCAGTAACGGTAGCCGATCAGTACATAACCCTCTACCACCAACTCCAATCGTCGGCAAAGCCTGTTTCACCTGATTATTTCCGCTTACGATGAAGATTTCGATGTCGGCTGATTGCTTTTATCCAGCTCAGGTAGGTGGTCCCAGCAGCGCTATTTACTGGCAGGCTAAAGCGCTAACAAAAGCCGGGCATAACGTAACAGTTGTGGCTACGTCGCATTATTTGCCACCAGCAGTACGGCTTAATCAGTGGTTAACTACGGATTGCGGACAGGTGATTTACACTCGAAATCCGCATTTCTATCTGCCCTTTGTCCATGTGTGGTATAGCTGGCGGGCCATTCGCCAGTCGGATGTCGTTCACGTTAACAGCCTATTTTATCCAGCCTCAATTGTTTGGGTGATCCTAAGCCGTCTGATGAATAAACCGGTTGTCTGGTCGCCCCACGGCGAATTAAGTCCAGCCGCACTACGTTTCCGCCCTCGTTTAAAGAAGCGATTACTCCAGCTGTTCAGGTATTGTAGCGCTTCCGTCTGTTTTCACACAACTTCTGAAGCTGAAACGTTCGATGTACGTAGTCATTTTGGGCCGAATAGCCGGGTTCATGAAATCCGCAACATGCTGGAACTACCGGTACCCCTGACGCCGAACCCGCCACAAGAGCCTTATCTGCTTTTTATCGGGCGATTACATCCTATTAAAGCTATTGACCGATTGATTGAAGCAGTGAGTATGTCTACTCAGTTTTGTGAGCGTTCATATCGGCTACGAATTGTGGGGCCTGAAGATGATAAAGCCTACAGTCGAAAACTCAGAGAACTCGTTCACGCGCTACATCTGGAGTCTAAAATAATAATTGAGGAAGCCGTATATGGAACGATGAAAGAGCAGCTCTACGCGGATGCCTTTATCACGATACTACCCTCGCATTCTGAAAATTTTGGCAACGTAGTGATTGAATCCCTCGCACAGGGAACACCCGTTATCGCGTCGACAGGTACGCCCTGGCAACTGCTGGCAACCGAACGAGCCGGTAGTTGGGTTAGCAACGAACCTGAGTCGCTGCGACAGGCTATCGAAACCTACCTGACAATGCCCGCCAACGACTATGCTGATTATCGAAAACGAGCGATAGAACTGGCCCGGCGCCATTATGATATTTTACAGAATATAGATGTGTGGATTCGCTTTTACCAAACCATTCTCGACGAACGAACAGATGTCCAGCCGAAACGCCATTGATTTTCATAATGATATAGCCGCCCGGTTCGATCAAAAGTATGAATCATCCCCTGCTTTTCGAGATCGGTTTCAGGTCTGGACCACCTTATTTGATCGCTATATACGACAGACCGATCAGGTCATGGATATGGGTTGCGGGTCCGGTATTTTTAGCAACTACCTGGCCGAAAAAGGCTGTCGGGTAACAGGCATTGATGGTTCTCCGGCTATGATTAAGCTCTGCAATGAGAAAAAAACCTCACCGAACGTACAGTATATACGCCAATCGCTACCCGTAGATGACCTTGCTGTATATCAACAGCAGGATGCGATTGTGCTGTCCAGCGTTCTTGAATACATTGATCCTATGGCACCACTTATTCAGCAAGTTAGGACTCTGCTGAAGCCGAATGGGATTCTGTTCGTCTCTATTCCAAATTCGCTCAGTGTTTACCGACGAGTTGAGCGAATTATATTCCAACTGACAGGGCAACCGGCCTACGTTGGCCATATCCGCAACCGCTCCACTGAAGCAGTGCTTACTCAGGAACTTAGCCAATGGGAATTCGACGTACTGGAAACTGTCTATCTGTCAAATCATGATCCGATTTCACGGCTGCTGAAGCCGCTGTTAGCCCGGCAGTACGTCAATAATCTGTTTATTATGGTCTGCCGAAAACGAAATACCTAAGACGCTACATCTAACCGAATGAAGATACTGACCATTGTTGGTGCGCGCCCAAATTTCATAAAAGCAGCGCCTTTACACCAGGCTTTCCGGACTGATCCAACTATTGACGCGAAAATTGTCCATACCGGTCAGCATTATGACCCCAATCTAAGTGATATATTCTTTCGTCAGCTCAATTTGCCCCAACCTCACTATCACCTCAACGCTGGCACTGGTTCGCAAAGTCGGCAAACAGCCAATATCCTGCTCAATTTTGAACCCGTTTTGGCAGCTGAAAAACCCGATTGGGTAGTGGTGATTGGGGATGTCACCAGCACATTTGCCTGTGCATGGGCCGCTTCACAAGCTGGTATCCGCGTTGCGCATGTAGAAGCCGGATTACGTTCGGGCAACCGTCAAATGCCAGAAGAACGCAACCGAATGCACACCGATTTACTCGCCGATTTGCTGTTTGTCACGGAACAGTCCGGCGTTGATAATCTGCGGTCTGAAGGGGTTGCCGATAATCGAATCCATTTTGTTGGGAACGTACTGATTGATGCACTGATCCAGTACCGCCAGGAAGCCAGTATGTGTAATCTGGTTGAAACAACGGGTCTGGAACCGGGAGAATACGTATTAATGACTATGCACCGGCCATCGAATGTAGATACCAGGCCTGGCTTGGAGCGAATTCTGCAACTCATGGAAGTTATTGCTTGCCGGAAAACCGTGCTGTTTTCACTCCATCCGCGTACAAAGACAACGCTTATCAACAACGGCTTACTCGACCGATTGACGGGCATAGCCAATGTTCGGCTACTGGACCCTCTGGGCTATCTGGAATTTCTGAATCTGATGGAACATTCAGCCGCCGTCGTTACCGATTCAGGGGGCGTTCAGGAAGAGACGACGTACTTACAAGTCCCCTGTCTAACCTTTCGAAATTCGACGGAGCGTCCCATAACCGTTGAACTCGGCACCAATCAATTGCTGGCTGATCTTGACCCGGCAACGGTACGTCAGAAGTTGGATGAGATTCTGAATGGCCAGTTTAAAATTGGACAAATACCGCCTTTCTGGGATGGCCATGCTGCCGAACGAATTGCCCGAATCATAAGCAACTACAGATGAAACAATTAATACAGAATCTGAGAACGGGCGAAACCCAGCTCGAAGACGTACCGGTTCCACAAGCAGGCCGGGGGCAGGTACTCATCCGTACCCATCGTTCGCTGGTATCACTGGGGACAGAACGAATGCTGGTTGAATTTGGGAAAGCAAATCTGCTGGTTAAAGCGCGTCAGCAACCAGATCGGGTGAAGCAGGTAGTTGAGAAAATTAAGTCGGACGGTTTACGGCCTACACTGGAAGCAGTTTTTCGTAAACTGGATCAGCCGCTGCCGCTTGGGTATTGTAACGTCGGCACCGTATTGGCTATTGGCGAAGGTGTAACGGATTTGCGTATCGGCGACCGGGTAGTTTCCAATGGACCGCACGCCGAAGTTGTTTGTGTACCCCGTAACCTGGTAGCCTCGGTCCCGGAAAAGGTCAGCGATGATGAAGCCGCTTTTACGATTATTGGCGCTATCGGCCTACAGGGCATCCGGCTACTCAATCCCACATTTGGCGAAACGGTAGTAGTAATGGGGTTGGGCCTGATAGGACTCCTAACGGCTCAACTACTTCGCCTTCACGGATGCCGGGTGATTGGCATAGACATCGACGCGTATAAATGTCAACTCGCCGAACAACTGGGAATTATAACAGTAAATCCGAATGCTGGTACCGATTCGGTTAAAGCCATTTTAGGGCTCACAAACCTGCCAGGGGCCGACGGCGTACTCATTACAGCCTCGACCAAAAGCAATGATCTGGTAGCGCAGGCAGCCCGGATGAGTCGTAAACGAGGTCGAATTGTTCTGATCGGCGTAGTCGGTTTGCACTTGAGCCGGGCCGACTTTTACGAGAAAGAGTTGACCTTTCAGGTGTCCTGTTCGTATGGCCCCGGTCGTTACGATGATGCGTATGAGCAGGGGCACGATTATCCGCCCGGCTACGTTCGCTGGACCGCTAATCGGAATTTTCAGGAAATTCTTCAAAAGTTGGCGAGCGGTCAGCTGAACGTAACTCCCCTTATTAGCGAGTGCGTCCCGTTTGCCGATTTCCAGAGCATTTATCGATCAATGAACAGTTCGCAACGGATTGCCTCGTTGCTGGTCTATCCTGAACAGGTAGAACTGTCCTCAACCATTTGCTTCTCCCAAAATCGGTATACGTCCAGTCCCGGCGCGGTCGGTATCATTGGCGCAGGCAATTTTACGGATGCCGTTTTGCTACCCGCCCTTAAATCGGCGGGGGCTATCCTGAAAACCATTGCAAGCCGACGCGGGCTGAATGCTACGTTGCTGGCGAAAAAATACAACATCCTTACAAGTACAACTGATTATCAACAAATTCTGAGCGATTCATCTGTTGACTTATGCATCATTACAACCCGGCATAATAGCCATGCCCGCCTGACGGTAGAGGCATTACGCGCCGGAAAACACGTATTTGTCGAGAAACCACTGGCTATTTATGAAGATGAACTGCTGCCAATTATTGAAGCCCAGCAGGCATGCAATCGTTTACTGCTTGTTGGATTTAATCGCCGATTTTCGCCCTTTGCTCAGAAGATGAAGCATCTTTTAGGCGGAAGTCGCCCCGGTGATCTGCCGATGAACGTAGTGGTGACTGTCAATGCAGGTTTTATTCCCGCCGATTCGTGGGTACATGATCGAACGATAGGAGGAGGGCGGATTCTGGGCGAAGCCTGCCATTTCGTCGATTTAATTACGTTTCTAACGGGTAGTTCTGTGACGAGTGTTTGCCTGAATGCAATGGGACACCAGCCTACAGAAAGCAGTGATTCGGCTTCGCTGTTGCTCCGCTACAAAAACGGTTCGATGGGCGTAGTAAATTATTTTAGTAACGGCAGCAAAGCGTATGCAAAAGAACGCGTAGAAGTGTACTCGCAGGAACGAACGCTGATACTCGACAATTTCCGGCAGCTAACGGGCTACGGATTTAACGGATTCTCCCGGATGTCGGGCCGGCAGAACAAAGGACATGTTGAGCAGATGAAACGGTTGATAAGTCAGGTACGTACCGGTCAAAGCAACGCGCACGAGCCAAGTCAAGAGTTGATCCCTCTGTCGGACATTATCAACACAACCCAAACCATGCTGGCCGCTCTACAAAGTTTACGGGAAAACCGCTGGGTCAATGTAGCCAATATTGGCATGACCCGGCCGCAGCAGCATGATTGATATCGGTCTGATCTGGCGAACAGTACGCCATCTGACAGTCCGCCAAATCTTTTATCAGCTTTGGAACAGAGTCCGCAGTCGGCCACGGCTTTACTTACCCACTCACACGCCCCTAGCCTGTTTTCTGACAGTGCCCACTCCCGACAAACCGGTATGCTGGAACGATGGAGGATTTACGTTTTTGAATAAATCCGTTGTTTTTGACCAGCAGATTGACTGGAATTATGCGGCTCACGGCAAACTATGGACGTATAACCTTACCTATTTTGATTTTCTTAATCAGCCGAACGTAACACCGGATGCGGGAATTAGCCTGATACGTGATTTTATAATTCAAACCGATACGTTACGGGATGGATTAGAGCCCTACCCAACCTCGTTACGAATTATAAACTGGGTACAATTTTTAAGTTACCACCAGATCAACGATGCGTATATTAACACGCATCTGTTCGCTCAGGTGAGGCTTTTGCGTCGGCGGCTTGAATATCACCTCGGCGGGAATCATCTGCTGGAAAACGGCTTTGCCCTCCTTATCGGCGCTTTGTATTTCCAGCACAGGCACTGGTTTCGTACAACCTCAAAGCTAATTCGCAGCGAAATAACCACGCAGATTCTGGCAGATGGCGGCCATATCGAGCGAAGTCCGATGTATCACCAGATTCTTCTCGACCGGCTACTTTTTGTTATGCTGGCACTCCAACACGATAGCTGGCAGGACGACCCAAATCTGGTGTCTTTCCTGACTCAGAAAGTAAGTCAGATGCTCGGTTGGCTCAACGCGATTACCTTCCGTAATGGTGACGTACCGATGGTAAACGATGCCGCTTTGGGTATTGCATTAACCACTAAACAGCTTCTGACAAAAGCCGACCAGGTAATTTCCCGGGCAAGTCTTAAGACGATCTTAAAAACAAGCGGTTACCGAATATTTCGTCAAAGCCGCTATGAACTCTTCTGCGACGTGGGTTCAATCGGACCTGATCACCAACCAGGCCACGCGCACGCGGATACGTTTTCGTTTGTACTCCATGTGGACAACCAGCCTTTTATTATAGACAGCGGAACGTCAACTTACCAGATTGGACAGCAACGAGATTATGAACGAAGTACGGCCGCTCATAACACGGTTGAAATAGCGGGCGCCAATTCGTCGGAGGTTTGGGCAGGCTTTCGGGTTGGACATCGTGCATGGGTTACCGTAAGCGAAGATACTGATACGTTTCTGGCCGCTTCTCATGACGGGTATAAAAAAGCAGGTGTCATCCATAGACGTAGCTGGACAGTTGAGTCAACCCAATTAATAATCGTTGACCAACTTATTCCGACAGACCACCACCATACAGTTGCAAAGCGAGTTGGTATAGCACGTTTTCACTTCCATCCCGATATCCCGATATACATACAAGATAGCCAGGTAGTAGCCGGGAATACTCGGTTTTCCTTTACTAGTGTAACCGATTGCAATTTTTACGTCACACAATATACTATGGCTGAAGGATTTAACCGGTTACGATCGGGACAATGCCTCGAAATAGCGTTTACAGATACCCTGACAACCACCTTAACGCTTTTACATGAAAATTCTTTACCTAACCTTTTATTTTGAGCCTGACCTCAGTCCGGGTTCTTTCCGCAATACGTCGCTGGTCAATGAATTAAGCTTACAGCTACCCGAAGGAAGCCAAATTCGGGTTATAACTACACAACCGAATCGCTATAAATCCTATAAACCCTCTGCTCCAGAACACGAGGATCGGCGGAGTAACGGTTGCCGGGTTACCATTGATCGAATCAATATCCCTTCGCACAAGGGAGGACAGTTTGATCAGATACGGTCGTTCTGGACCTACTTTTGGGCAGCCCTTCGTTTGACTAAATCCCAGGAATACGATTTAATTTTTGCTTCATCATCCCGATTGTTTACGGCTTTTCTGGGAGCCGTACTGGCTCGAAGGGAACGTAGTCTGCTCGTTTTAGACATACGTGATCTGTTTCGGGAAGGCATTTTAGAAGTCCATAAAAACCCGCTCATTCACCTTATACTAAATCCTGTACTGCGCCTGGTTGAGAACATTACGTTTCGTTCGGCCAATCACATTAACCTCGTTTCAGAAGGCTTCCGCTCCTATTTTAGTCCGTATACCCAGGCTACATACAGCTATTACACGAATGGAATCGATGATATGTTTCTGGATTTCACCTCGTTTTTTCAACATAGAAAAAGAACTGCAAGTGTTTCAGGTCAGATTACCACGATTCTCTACGCAGGAAATATCGGCGACGGCCAGGGTCTTCATAAAATTATTCCGCAAGCGGCCCGACAGTTGGGCGACCGTTATCGCTTCGTAGTCATTGGCGACGGCAGCGCCAAACTTCAATTAGAAAATGCGATTCGGGCGGAGAATGTATTGAACGTTGATTTGCGCAAGCCCATTAGCCGGGCTGAATTAATTGCAAACTATCAATATGCCGATTATTTGCTCGTTCACCTGAATGACCTGGATGTTTGTAATCGAGTACTGCCATCCAAGTTATTCGATTATGGCGTAACCGACAAGCCCATTCTGGCGGGGGTAGCTGGTTTTGCCGCTTCTTTCGTCCGCACTCACCTGAACAACAGCCTGTTATTCCCACCCGGCGATGTAACCAGTATGATCAGGCATCTGCACGAAAGCCCGTATCGTACTGAAGTTAGGACTGAATTCACCCGACGTTTTCAACGGAAAACCATCAGTCGCGATATGGCCCGACAAATTCGCAAATTATTGGATTCAAGACGTCTGCAAAAACAGTTGTTTATGTAACTGAATAGCAGGCAATCTAGGCAGGCTGTCATCCACCTGATCGTACGCTGAAGTAAGGTATAAACTAAGCTAGAAGGATATACTTGTATCAGTCGGTGGGCGAGTCAAAACAAAAAAGCGTAAAAAACTATAGATTAGCTTTTTACGCTTTTGCTTAGTAGCGGGAGCTGGACTCGAACCAGCGACCTTTGGGTTATGAGCCCAACGAGCTACCAACTGCTCCATCCCGCGATGTTTGGACTGCAAAAGTACGGCGATTTTCCGAATAAACAACTACCTTTGTAAAAAAAAGTTTATCCTCGTTCGGAAACGTTTTTTGCCGACAGGGAGTTGTTTGCTAAAGCCACTGGTAATCAGCGAGTGGGATCACCTCAGCATGAATACAGAGATTATTGAAAATTTTCCGGTCGATCATAAGGCCGGCTTTGTCAGTATCGTTGGTAAGCCAAACGTTGGTAAATCAACGCTGATGAATCAACTCGTCGGGGAGCGGTTATCGATCACAACCTCCAAAGCGCAGACTACTCGCCACCGTATTATGGGTATCCTCAACGGAACGCATAACGGCCAGGAATTCCAACTCGTTTATTCGGATACACCGGGCATTATTAAGCCACAGTACAAGCTTCATGAGTCGATGATGAGTTTTGTACGTGGCTCGATTGAAGATGCCGATGTGGTGCTTTTTGTTACGGATATTTTCGAGCAGCATGACGAGAATGACGTAATCGAGCGGCTCCAGAAATCAGAAGTCCCTGTTCTCCTGCTGATAAACAAGATTGATCAGGCTACGCACGATCAGGTTCTTGAGAAAATCGAATATTGGGAGACGCATTTTAAAGCGGAGGAAATTATACCCATTTCGGCGCTCAATGCCTTCAACATTGACAAAGTTTTTGAAGGCATTATTAATCGCTTGCCCCTGCACCCTCCCTATTTCCCGAAAGATGAGCTGACCGATAAGCCGGAGCGTTTTTTTGCCTCGGAAATTATTCGGGAAAAGATTTTTCTGAACTACAAGAAAGAAGTCCCTTATAGCAGCGAAGTCGTTATTATTGGCTTCAAAGAGAAAGAGGACATTATTGTTATTCAGGCAGAAATTCTGGTTGAGCGGGCTACCCAACGGGCTATTCTACTCGGTGAAGGTGGTAAAATGATCAAGAAAACGGGCATCATGGCTCGTGAAGAGCTGGAACGCTTCTTCGGCAAAAAAGTATTTTTAGAACAATTCGTCAAAGTAGAACCCGACTGGCGTCAGAAGGATCGTATGCTCAAGCGGTTGGGTTATGACGAATAAGAGGAGGCCGGGAAGAAAGGAAGGAAAGGGACAAGGGGTTTTATTAATCCAGTTCTCTTCCTCCCTTTCCTCCTCTCCTCCCTTTTCTCCTTAAAATCATGGCAAACATAGTTGCAATCGTGGGCCGCCCGAACGTGGGCAAGTCCACGCTGTTCAATCGTCTGACCGAGCAACGGCAGGCTATTATGGACAACCAGAGTGGTGTTACGCGCGACCGGCATTACGGTACGGCCGAGTGGAACGACAAATATTTTACAGTGATTGATACAGGCGGCTACGTCGTTGGCTCAGAAGATGTATTTGAAGAATCGATTCGTGAGCAGGTCGAAATTGCGATTCAGGAATCAACCGTCTTATTATTTGTTGTTGATACCCAAACTGGTATTACCGGCCTGGACGAAGATTTTGCGGACGTACTACGTCGGTCGAAAAAGCCGGTTTATGTAGTTGCCAATAAAGCTGAAGTAACGGAACGGTCGCTGCAATCAGCTGAATTTTATGCTCTTGGCCTGGGTGATCCCTATCCGATTTCGTCCATGACAGGAACCGGTACAGGTGATTTGCTGGACGAGATTGTTAAACATTTCCCAACCGCGGGGGTCGAAAACCCTGACGCAGGTATTCCGCGCATTGCAATATTAGGGCGGCCCAATGTTGGAAAGTCTTCGTTTCTGAACGTATTAACGGGGCAGGAACGTAGCATTGTTACGGATATTGCCGGTACAACCCGTGATGCCATCGACACGCGTTATAAAGCGTACGGTAAGGATTTTATTCTGACCGACACCGCTGGCATCCGGCGCAAAGCCCGCATTCAGGATAATATTGAGTTTTATTCAACGCTACGTTCGATTAAGGCTATGGAAGAGTCGGATGTATGTATCATTCTACTCGATGCCACCCGAGGGCTTGAAGCTCAGGATTTAACCATTATTGGCCAGGCTGTGAAAGCAAAAAAAGGTATTGTGATTATGGTTAATAAATGGGACGCTGTCGAAAAAGACCACCGTACGGCGGATGTATGGCGAAAGGATATGATTCAGCGGATGATGCCTATCGATTACCTACCGATCATTTTTGCATCTGTGCACGAAAAACAACGCATTTTTCAGGTGATGGAAAAAGCAATGGAGGTATATGAAAATAAGAATAAGAAAGTTTCTACCTCGAAACTAAATGAGGCCATGCAACCAGAAATCGAAAAATACCCGCCACCAGCCCTAAAAGGGAAGCATGTTAAAATAAAATATATGCTGCAGGTTCCTACCCCTCGCCAACGTTTGTATTTTTCTGCAATCTACCCCAGTACGTTCAGGAGTCGTACCAGCGCTTCCTGGAAAACCGTCTCCGCGAGCACTTCGACTTTACAGGTGTGCCGCTAACGCTTTTCTTCCGGCAAAAATAATTAGCTCTAATTCAGCACCATAAGTATATCTGAATCCTGGAAACTGAGCTAGAATAAATAAGTTTACTGAGCAGATTGATACTGTCTATAGAAAATTCGGGACTAGTCATAACCAAACGGTTCTAACTAGTCCCGAATTCTGCGTATACGACTACAAAGTTTGTTATCAAGCCTACATAACAATTAACGGATATAATAGATTTCAGCTGGCTAATACTCAATTTTAATTGTCTGTAAAAATCCCAATTGGGCTGAGTTACGTAACTATTTAATAAAGTATCGGATAGTTAAGCGTCACAATATAATCCTACGTTAATTTTTTTCAAACATTTACATATTCTAATTAGTAATGATATAAGCTCCTATCTATTCTACTTACCTTTAAGTAACTACGTTCACCTATAAACGTACTTTCATCCTATAATAGGATAAATAGTGAAGTTTTCTAGTAAATTTATTCTAAATTAGCAAATCTGTTCTCATAGTCAACATGTTGTACCTTTACATGTATCTACACTTTTCAGTTAAATGCCTCTTTACCCTTAATCCCCCCTATTAACTAACGATCAATAACCTTTTTATGGCAACCAATAACACTATGGATGACGAGAAAAAAGTTGACAAGGCGGCTTACGTGCTCAAAGCCGTAGCCCACCCACTACGAATTAAAATAATTCAAATGCTGAATGAGGACAAAGAACTGAATGTGTCTGCAATTTATAAAAACCTTAATGCTGAACAGTCTTTGATTTCTCATCATTTGATCAATATGCGAGACAAAGGCATTCTTGATATTCGGCGTAAAGGCAAAAATATTTATTACTATTTAGTCGATACGTCTGTCTCTGAAGTCATTGAATGCATCTATAAGAGCAAAGCCGTTAACTAATAAATTCGGCCTTATAAAAAAATCACCCGGCAGGAGTAACAAAGGTACTCTCCCACCGGGTGATTTTTTTGTAAGGCCGAATTGGCTATCCGAATAGCTCGCCAGTCCGGAAATTAGGAACGATACCTAAGTGCCGATACGCTCGTTCTGTTGCTTCACGACCCCGCGAAGTACGCTTCAGAAAACCTTCCTGAATCAGGAAAGGCTCATAAACTTCCTCAATGGTTTCCGCTTCTTCACCACAGGCCGTTGCAATGGTTGTAATTCCTACTGGACCACCTTTAAACTTATCGATGATCGTCATCAGAATCCGATTGTCCATATCGTCAAGACCGTTCTGATCAACGTCGAGCGCACTCAGGGCCATTTCAGCGATATCCACGTTGATGTACCCATTGCCCTTCACCTGAGCGAAATCGCGGGTTCTGCGCAGCAGGTTATTGGCAATACGTGGTGTACCTCGGCTCCGGCGCGCAATTTCGTAGGCACCCGTTTCGTCAATAGGCGTTCCTAAAATAGCGGCAGACCGCTGTACAATGGTTGTTAACAGAGCGGCATCGTAGTACTCAAGCCGACAGCTGATTCCAAAGCGGGCCCGAAGGGGAGAGGTAAGCATACCGGCCCGGGTCGTTGCTCCGATAAGCGTGAACGGATTCAGCTTAATCTGTACCGTACGAGCATTGGGGCCTGAATCGAGCATAATATCGATCTTGTAATCCTCCATTGCCGAATAAAGATATTCTTCGACAATTGGGTTAAGCCGGTGAATTTCATCAATGAACAGAACATCGTTCGGCTGAAGGTTAGTTAACAACCCCGCCAGATCGCTGGGCTTATCCAGTACTGGACCGGACGTCATTTTAATATTTGCGTTCAGCTCATTGGAAATAATATGCGACAGAGTCGTCTTACCCAGGCCCGGCGGGCCATGCAGTAATACGTGGTCGAGCGCTTCACCTCGTTGCATGGCTGCCCGAACAAATACTTCGAGGTTTTCAAGTACTTTATCCTGTCCCGTAAAGTCTTCAAATGAAAGGGGCCGAAGCGCCCGTTCAATCTCTTTATCGGTCGTGGTCATTCCGTCTTTTGAGCCTTTCAAAAAGTCGTTTCGCATAGTTTTGATTAGTGCAGACCTGCTCTCATTTTTACCTGAAAAACAGGCTGTTTTGAGCAGGTCGTTTACCTCAAATTTACGAAAAAAACCGCGAAAAACCGCTACTTAACTACCATAACTGTACCTCGTTTTACGACACGTGCACGCTCGGGAAATGACTCACTTTTGTAGGTAACAATATAGGGATAAAGCATGGATGGATAGGAGGTTCCCTTGTAGGTGCCATCCCACTTTTGCTCTGGATTGGTACTCACAAAAATCACTTCGCCCCAACGATTATAAATCCTGAATTCGTAATCTGTAATGTATGCGGTAAAGACCTGAAGAGCGTCATTTATTCCATCGTTATTGGGCGTAAAGGCATCTGGTATATTGACCCGTGGTTCGCACAGATTTAACACCTTGGCAAGACCAACTGCCGTACAGCCCAGCGGATTTGTTATCAGAACTTTGTAATCCCCCGCTCTATCCACAGTCAACGCTTTGGTGGTATCTGAACCCGGTCGGCCGCCACTATTCAGCCACACATATTTTAAATTGGCTTCTCCACTTACCAGCAGCTGTGTTTTGCCCTGATCTCCCTCGCAGAGTGAAGCTGGACTATTGAGCGAGAATTGCGGAGCAGGACGGTCTCCCACCTGCGTACTGCTTCGCCCAACACAACCACTCGTTGTATTTCTAACGATGAGACTATACGAACCGGGCAAGGAAACTGAAATGGTAGGTGTAGAAGCTCCCGTACTCCACTGATACGTATTGCCCGGCAAATCGCCCAGAAGCGGCCTCAAGACGACGGCATCACCCGCACATTTGAGCGTATCGGGCACCAGACGAGCCAATCCCGTGCTGTCCAGGCCAACTTTGATACTATCCAGAATTCCCTTACAACCACGCGTATCGATAATCTGTACGTTGTAAATACCCGCTGCCGCCTTGTCGAAAATTGGCGTCGTAGTAATCAAATTATTGTTTTTATCCAGCCAGGCGTAACTCACAGCTATTCCTCCCGAAACAGTTATACTAATGGTGCCGCTGTTGGGTATGCCGCAGAAAGCATCCTTCACGAGTGGAGAGATCTGTAAATTATTTTCGGGCGACTTAAGTATGTATCCGGTATCGGCTTTACAGGCATGCAAACTGTCGGTCACACTGACTTTGTAACCACCTTCCGGCAGACCAGTCTGCTGACTCCCGGCATTGACAAGTACAGTTCCGTCAGCACGTGTCCAATCGTATTGATACGTACCGGCCGGAGTTGGTGTAAGTACAATGGACCCATCGGCTGACGTACAGGCTTTAGGGCCGGTGAGAGCAGCCGCGACACGTAGCTTAGGCAGTTCGCTCACCTTGATCGTATCCGAGTTCTCGCAGCCTGCAAAGTTCTTGGCCGACACAAAATACGTACCGGCTTTCGCTACAGTGGTTGAACGATCCGTACTACCGTCACTCCAGAGGAATTCAGACCAGGTTTGTTGAGGTACAGTCAGTTTAACCGAACTTCGATAGCAGAAAACGGTGTCGGGCCCAAGATCGAGTGAAGGAACCGGCTTGATTTGTACTTCTATAGTATCGCTTTTAAAACACTCGCCGTTGGCAGCCAGTCCGATTACTTTGTAATAGCCCGGTCGTTGCAGTTGCAGGGTTCGTTGCCTACTGACAACGGACCCATTGACGAGCCAGACGTAGAGCTTGGCCTGTACTTTTATATCGAGCAAGATTCCTTTCTTATTACAGATAGCCGTATCAGCCCCAAGTTTTATGTCGGGCGGTGTTTCCAGAATATTCAGCGTGTCTTTAATCAGTGTGTCTTTACAGATACCACCAGCGCTGGTTCGGGTAATTATTCGCAGGCTAATGAAGTATTGCCCCGGTTTTGAATACGGGTGCGTAATGGGTTGCGTTGAGGTCGTTGACACAGGGCGGCTTCCATCCCCAAAATCCAGCGTATAGGCTTCTTTTAGCTTCGGGCAGTTTGGCCCAATCTGGAAAACCGTTGGTCCGTTCGTACAAGTGTCGGCATACGTAATGCCCGGTCCATTCGACTGGTCGTTGAAGTTCGCCACCAGATTTGGTAAGCCCAGCTGACTGGTTTTGCCACCGAGGGTTTGTCCCGATGGATTAAAGATCAGGCTGTCCAGCAAACCGCCATTTGGATTCTCGATGGTAGCCAGCGACGAACTGCCTTTTACAGCAATATAAAGACGTCCATCCGGCCCAATCTGAATAGAGCCATACTGCCTTGTTGTACTACTGTCGACGACCGTTCGGGATTGCGTCAGGAGCGTATCCGTCTGTGTCAGATCATACTTCACAATGTACGACGCGCCTTTCTGACTACCGTCTGAATTTGTATCGGCCAGCATCGTGGCGTATAAACTCTTCCCATCAGGCGAGAATTCGACCCCGTAGGCTTTGGGCGGTGCTGGCCCTAAATCAAGCGTTCGATTGAAGGTCAGTACGCCGGTTGAATCATTGAACGTATATAAATCAACGGAGTTTTTAGGCGGACCAGGAATGACAACAGCCATTGGCCGGTTGCCTTCATTACCGCTTGTGGTATCGGCCGGGCCAATTTTCATGTATCCTTCTGCCGCTGCGAGCGAATCAATGACCTGTCCACCCGTATACGTTTTAGGGTCGGTGTTTTCGCCACGGGTCAGATGGCGTACTTCAAATTTGTTGGTTCCATAGATCCGTGAAATAACCCAGTAGGTAGAATCCCGCTTGTTTTCAACAGCAGTTGACTGTTCTGTACTCTCATCCGATACCGGAATATTTTTTCAACGATAGCGCCTTTACCTCCATTCTGGCGCATATCGACTACGCTATAGGTAAGGGTTTTTTTACCCCGAATTTCAGAAGTCGTGTATACGTAATACAGGTACTCACAGCCCCGGCAGGTTGGTTTGGGCACAATCAGCGCCGATTGTGTAGAGTGCGTATTTCCATCCAGCGGGATTTGCACAGCATTCGTATCGCCCGGCACAAGCGACTTCATGATCTTACCATCCTTATCATAAATGGTAATCCCATCTGTGTAGAAGAGCAGAATACCTTTGGTGTTGGCAATGGACGACGACCCCTCAATGGTACTTAGTTTACCATCATCAATTGGTTTAGGTGTACCACCACCGCTAAAATCCAGACCGGCATTTTGGCCAAAATACCACTTAACCCCCTGAGATTCCTTCTGTTCGCCACAAACATCGACATTGATACGATCCTGATACGAACAGCCATTGGGACTAATAGCCTCTACGGAATAACAGCCAGAACTATCGACCTGAATGGTCTGGGTTGTATCACCCTTTGGATACCAAAGAAACCGAAGCCCCGACTGTGGTGTGGAACCCGAGTAAGGGTCCAGCGTGATTGTCTCACCCTTACAGATTGTTGTATCTGTCCGCCAGTTCGAAAATGGCTGCGGCCGGTTGTAAATCGGAATGGTTCTGGTAACCGTTTGTGTCACCCCATTGACCGTTCGCGTCAATCGAACGGTATACGACCCAGCGGTCTGATAAATATGCTGTGCTGCCGAATCCTTTTCTGTGGTCGACGTAGTACCATCCCCAAAATCCCATGCCCGGGTGGTCACACCCGTGAGCAGGCTGTCCGTAAACGTAATCGGGTCCGACTTACACTCCTGATCAGGAACGCAGGTCTTACCGCTTATCTTAAACCCCCTAATGGTCTGTGCCCAGGCCGTAGTCAGACCTGCCAGCCAAAGCAGCACGACACATAGTCCAACTACCCGTATATGCTTGCTAGAAATAAACATGAAGAACGCTGAATAAGGCCCCCTCGCAAATTCGCTCCTCTGCATAACAACATCGGAGGCATTACGTTAGTATAAACGAAGGTGGCTAATTAAAATTTTATTGACCGACACACCTTAAAGCACCTAAAATCTACTATTTTTATCGATTCGCCTGTTGCTAAATACTTCGTTTGTGTTAGCAACGTTGCAACTAATAAGTTGATCTCGCTATTGCCTCGATTTTACGTTTATGGTTAAGAAATACGTACTGACGGTTTTGACCCTGGCACTGAGCCGGATGGCCTTTGCCCAGGACCCTCAGTTCACTCAATTTTATGCGGCTCCTCTTTACCTGAGTCCAGCCTTTGCGGGATCGGCACTGGCCCCGCGCATCACGGCAAACTACCGCAACCAGTGGCCGGCCATTACCAATTACGTCACTACAATGGTGGCTGTCGATCATTTTATCGAAAAATATAATAGTGGTATCGGTTTATTAATCCAGAATGATAACCAGGGTCAGGGAAGGATTCAATCAACAGACATAGGGTTGCAATATGCGTACCAGTTTCAGGTCAGCGAATCGTCATTCGTTCGGCTGGGATTACAGGGTTCGTTCGTAAACCGGAATGTTAATTATTTTGGCCTTACCACGGGCGATCAGTTTACCGACCGCGGCTTCATCACGGGCAGTGTTTCGTCAGATCCGGCTTTGCTGGCGGGCTCACCTAAAAACAAATATGTCGATTTCTCCACCGGCGGCCTCTTTTATTCAGACTGGTTTTGGGTAGGTGCGTCATTTCATCACATTAACCGGCCCGACCAGGCTTTTTATTCGATTGGCAATGATCGGCTGCCGATGAAAACCAGTATTCAGGCGGGTCTGCGGATTCCGCTGGGTGGGTTCACAGGGCTAGCCGATGAGCAGGATCGTGAGATCAGCATTTCGCCCGTACTGCTCTATAAACACCAGGGAAAATACGATCAGCTGGACCTTGGCGCTTATCTGACCTATTCTCCGCTGACCATTGGGCTTTATTACCGGGGCATTCCGTTCAAGAAATACGATCAGACGCTGAATAACCACGATGCCATTGCGGGCCTGGTCGGATGGCGGATGGAGAAATTTTCTATCGGGTACAGCTACGACGTAACGATCTCTACCTTAGGCAACAGCGGTGGTTCGCACGAATTATCGATATCGTATATTTTCGATAAACCCGAAGGACGCCGGGCGGGCGTTCGTCGGCGCGACAAAAAACTGCCCTGTCCGAAGTTTTAAGTTGACAGACGACTTCCTTTCTGCTTAATATCCATTACGAATCCAGCAGGCGTCGGTGGTAATTGATCTGCCCAAGATGATAGGTCAGGTGCGTAGTCAGATGGACCAGAAAATAACCTGTTGTTGTCTTTTCGTCAAAAACCAGCAATGGATATTCGTCCTCAAGCTGCGCATCGGTTACGGTATCCAGCGCCTTATCGACAACCGCACTTGTTTCGTCAATTTTTGTCAGGAGTTCAGCCTTAGGAATATCTTTCAGCGAAAACTCCAGCTCCCGGTGTCGAACGTAATCCGTTTTCCCGAGTTCGGCACCGATATACGTACTAAGGTTGCCGACCAGATGCAGACACAGATTTCCAGCAGAATTGGCAATGCCTTTCTCGATATACCAGATCTTCGCTTCGTCTTTATAGGCATCGATTTCCTGCCTTAACTTGCCAAGATCCCGTAGAAACAGTGTTTTTAATGTTTGGATAAGCATGGTGGTTTATCAAAAAATAGTGTCCGAACGTAATAGGTTCTAGCCAAAATATTGCTGCTCAATACGGCCAACGTAGCCTAAATACGTAGCAGAACTGAACCACGGTTGTATCCGGGCGCCGATGTTTGGGTATAAGTTCAGCTTATCAAGTTCTGGTACTGGCTTCCAGACGATGTCGAGGGCCGTTGTTTCATCAGGATTCAAGATCGGTTTACCCTGAAGGTTCCGGGCGGCAAATACCACATGCAGTACGTCGTCGTTACGTTGCGTGAGCAGCATTTCGCCCGCCAGAATCATTTCGCCGACATCTATCGAAACGCCCATCTCCTCCTGAACTTCACGCCGGATTGTTTCAGTCAGTATTTCGTTACGGTCGGGATTACCGCCTGGCAACGCATACACATCCTGCCCGCCATAGCTGTAGCGCATCAGTAATACTTCGGTTTGATTGGCATGAGTGCGCCAGATAAGAGCAGAAGGCCTAACTTTCATGCGGCCAACTTATAAAAGAGCGATCATCTTTCCCAACGAATCGCTGGAAAAGATGATCGCTGAATAAACCTCATAGGTTTTCAAAACCTATGAGGTTTGGATCAATTCAAATCGCGCGAGGTTTCAAACAGGAACCAGGTGCGTCGTTCGGTCTCATCGATATATACTTCGAGCAGACTGGCTGTTGCTACGTCTTCCGCATCGTCGGCAACTTTGTGCGCATCGCGCATGTTTTTCGCCATCTTACGGTTTTCCTGCTCCAGATCTTTCAGCATATCGAGTGGAGCGACAAAATCTTCGTCATTGTCTTTTACCCGCTGCAACTGTGCAACATGAGCTACCGACCGGATGGTGTTGCCACCAATTTTCCGAACTCGTTCGGCCAGCGGGTCAATCGTGGCAAAAATCTGGTCGGCCTGTTCGTCCAGAAGCAGATGATAGTCTCTGAAATGACGGCCTGACATATGCCAGTGATAATTCTTGGTTTTGATATATAAAGCGAATGCATCCGCAACGAGCCGATTTAAAGACTCAGCAACTTTCTCACGGCCTTTTTCTTCCAGATCGTTGGGGGTATCCAGTACGTCAATTTGGTTAATTGGTTTCATGACTCATTCTGTTTTTAGCGGTACAGTTCATTACTAAAGAAACCCTATTGAACGCCTATTGTTTGTTAAGAGATTCTTAAAAACGAACCAGCACTTTCTCGGAAACGGTTTGCCCAATCGATAGTGATGACGTAGCCGCCGGGGAGGGTGCATTGACTACATTGATGGCTTTGTCGGTTTCCAGAATGGCAAAATCGTCCAGCAATCCGCCCGTACGGTCGCAGGCTTGCGCACGAACGCCCGCGCCCCCATCTTCCAGATCAGCTTCCTGTATGTCGGGAATTAACGCCTGTAATGCTTTGGTAAATGCCGATTTGGAGAAGGACCGGTACATTTCACCCAGGCCCGTTTCCCAGTATTTGGCAGCTACTTTCTGAAAGCCCGGCCAGGCGAGGGTCTCAAACAGTTCTTTCAGATTTATGTCTGATTTTTTATAGCCTTCGCGCTGGAAGGCCAGCACGGCGTTTGGCCCAGCCTCTACGCCCCCATGCACCATACGTGTAAAATGAACCCCCAGGAATGGGAAGTTGGGATCGGGAACGGGGTAGATCAGGTTTTTGACCAGGTATTCCTTATGCGGCTTAATCTTAAAATATTCCCCCGGAAGGGTACAATCCGAACATCGACAGGCTGCGTTAGCTGAGCAATTTTATCAGAATACAAGCCCGCGCAATTAACGACGAGTTTGGTTTCGTAACGACTTTTGTTTGTCACAACGATACTTAAGCTCGTGCCCGGTGTTATCTGCTCGACGCACTCGGCCAGCCTGATTTCACCACCGAGGGACTGAAATTTCTCAGCATATTTCTCTGAAACCTGCTTGTAATCGACAATACCCGTCTGTGGAACGAACATCCCGGCTACCCCATTTACATGCGGTTCTATCTCGCGCATCTCTGCTACGGTCAGTTTTTTTAAACCGCCTAAGCCATTCTGCTGCCCACGTTGGTACAGGGTTTCGAGTTGGGGGAGTTCTTCCGATTTGGTCGCAACAACAATTTTGCCGCAAAGGTCATACGGAATACCTTCTGCATCGCAGAAGTCAATCAGCATCCGATAGCCACGAATGCAGTTGGTAGCTTTTAAACTACCCGGTTTATAATACAACCCGGAGTGAATGACACCACTATTGTGACCGGTTTGATGGCGTGCGACAATGGGTTCTTTTTCGAGTAGAACGACCTTCAGACCGGGTCGCTGCTTTTTTAGTTGCAACGCGGTAGCTAAGCCTACGATGCCCCCACCAATAATTATTACGTCGTTCATGACTGGCTAAATACAAGCCACAAAGGTAGGGCTTTCCGGCCAACAAGCCTTTGGTTACCGCAATTGTCCTTCAATCCAGTCCAGTCCGCGACCATAGAGCGCATAAGCGAACTGAACCCGATTATCAAACTCCGCGTCCGATGACTGACCATCGTTCATGATTTGCCGCACGAGTCGGGCATTATCAGTTGCCAGCGGTTCCTCATACTGGGTTTCTTTTTCGGTTCGGAAAGCCGAAAAGGCAGGCGTATCTCCTTCAAAATGCTGAAAAAATAAATGACCACGTGGCGTCCGAACGGCGCATAAGACACCACTTGCTCGGCTGGTCGAGGGTGCAAGGCTCCCTTCCAGTCCACGTTTCAGGACAATAACGCCGTCGAAACCAGCCATAAGTGCCAGTTCCGCCATTTTCATTTGATACGTAATATGAAAGACCGATGTAACCAGAATACGGGCATGGCAGGGATTTAGCACTTTTTCGAGCGTAGCCAGAAAAGGACGCTTGATGATGATATGACGTCGGTCGACCCAGCGATTGAGTGCTGGCGACATAGCCTTCTGATCGAGTACCCAGCCGTAGAGGGCTAGTGGCGTGTCGAGTTCATGGTTACTTTGCAGAAACTGGCAACCGAGGTGCATGTATAAGTCGAGGGCATTCAGCGTAAATTTTGGACCACCCGAACGGCCAACCATAGATACAGCACCGTAGCCGCGCTTCTGAAAAAATTTTGCCAGCAAGGGCGTAATCATGTAGTTATTTTCAACCCCATCAAAGGGTTCGGCCAGTTGAATCAATGGGCGATCAGCGCAGCTAATTGGTCCGAATCCGGGCAGGTATGTGTGTTCTGCCGCGCGCATCAGCCCCTGATATTCCTCGTTGGTTTCGTGTCGGACACGCATGATACTGGCGGCTAATCCCCGAAAGGTTTCGCACTCTTCATCGCCATACAGGTAATGACCCAGTTGCTCCGCTTCACTCACCTGCAGATTAGCCCCCCGAACAAGTTTAGTAGCAATCGGCAGCAGCCGACCCGGCAAATCCGGACATACCTTGTTGATGAAAAAAGTTGGGTGTGTGAACGCTCCTTTGCCAATTACCTCCTCTAATGTTTGTTCTTCCGGCGTTGGTCCTTTTGCCAGTAATGCGCCCAGAAATGCGCCCCGCTGCAGTGGATGACTGGTCGGATCAAGTAAAGCAGTACGGCAGGCAGCTAGTAGTTCGGGCGTAAGTGGCTTGCTGCCATACTTACCAATACCAATGTGCTTGATGCCCCGGCCAAGTGGCGTTTCGGTGGCAGGTGTATCCAGAACCATAGAAGCAATTGAGTTAACGGAACATAGGGAGTTAGGTAAAAATACGTAAAAAAAGACGACTTTTGCGCGCTGACCGGCTCATAAACAACAGATTACGGGTTGTTTTTTCTACGTATCAAAGAATCTTCATTGTAGGATGCAATTTTTAATCTGATGTATCCAACGGTGGGTTTGTTGCTTTAACAAAACAGGTACGGCAGGAAAAATACTAGTGCGAGTAAGAAGTTAACCTTTTTTAACAATCCTATTGATGGCCTTTCTGCGCGCTCACGGTACGTCGCCAATGGCAGTTTTCTTACTGCTTACGGGTTTGATAATTGGTGTAGAGGTTTTCGTTACGCACACGGCTGCATTTAACCGCTACCCGGTTCACTTGTCGGCTGCGGTACTTTTTGACCTTGTTTTTATTCCGACAGGCTTATTCTACTGGCTCATTGGCCGGCCACTACGTCTACCCATCAGTCGGTCAGCTCTGGTCGGATTACTAATGCTACGCATCGCTTTATGGATTATCCCCCAAACTGCTTTCCCGGCTAAACAGATCTGGCCCACCCTGCTGATCTTAACAGAAAGCACCGTGGTCATTACGGTGGTATTTCGTATCCGTACGGTAATCCAGACGTACCGCCGTTTGCGGAATGAAGCTGATGCAGAAACTGCCTTGCGGGAAAGTTTGTCTGTGGTTGTTAGCAAACGGGTCGTTGGATTGATTATTGGTGAAGGGCTTATCCTTTACTACGCCTTACTGGGATGGCGTCTTAAATCCGATTTACCAATTGAAGCCTATCCACTCACAACCCATCGCCAATCGGGACAGGTGGCCTTAACAATAGGCTTATTGACAGTCGGATTGATTGAAGGCGTTGCTGTTCATCTGCTGTTGGTTCGCTTGAATCCGACAATTGCCTTCTGGATTACAACCTTAACCGCATATGGTATGTTGTTCTTTTTGGCTGACCTTATGGCAACGCTGAGACGACCTTCTTATCTGACATCTTCGTACCTGACTATTCGCTTGGGCGTTCGCTGGCGGGCCCGTATTTTACGTTCGTCAATTGAACACGTAGCGCTGATTAGCGAAAAACCAGCCAAACAGGCTGGTTATCTAAATGGTGCCATCCTGACGGTACCAAACGTACTGCTCACGTTTCAGGAGCCAATTGTCGTTGAGGGGCCATATGGGTTGCAGAAAACGATTCGGCAGCTTTCGCTTTTTGTCGATGATCGCGCGGATTTTGTGGATACCCTGAACAGCTAATGTCTGATTGAGGTTGCTCGTGCTTTAACCGGTAAGCTGAATTTTTCCAAAAAGAGCGTTAACCGTCATTAAACGGTTAATCCGCTATTTTTGCACGGAATTTATTTTTGGCAGCATGGCGGAACGTATCAGTTACGGAAAAACGTGGTGGGGACAACAGTGGCTCAATGCCCTGACAAGTATCGACATGGCAAACCGCCTGCCGCGCGGCAAAACGTACGCCAACAAAGGTGCCGTTCATAGCTTAACCATTTCCAATAACCAGATTAGTGCATCGGTCAGAGGATCAGCTCCACGACCTTATAAGATCAGGCTGTCGGTGCCGCTCTTTACGGAACAGGAAAAAGACTGGCTACTGACCGAGATTCGGGAAAACCCCGCTACGCTGGCTCAACTTCTGAACCGACAGCTACCGCCCGAAATAATTGAATTTGCCAAACGCCGGACGATTCAGTTATTTCCGGAATCTTTTCATGATCTGGCGATGGGTTGCTCCTGCCCTGATCATGCCGTTCCCTGCAAACATCTGGCCGCCGTCATCTACGTCATTGCCAATGAAATTGATCGAAATCCATTTCTGGTTTTTCAACTAAAAGGGCTCGACATTCTGAGCGAACTTCAGAAAGACCAGACCATAACTGCTGGCGGTACTATGGGCAGCGTTTATTCGTTCAGAGACATCTGTACGGATGAACTACCCGATGATGAAGACTGGCAAGCCGATGAAAAAGCCCGCGCCCGCCTGGATTTTGCGACGATTCCGCCGTTGGCCGACCAACTGCTTGGCCTGCTCTCGCCCGACGTTACGTTTGCCAAAGGCGATTTTCATAAGTCGCTGACCAGAGCTTACAAACTGTTTAGCAAGCCCTCATCCAGCGAAAAAACAGCGCAAGAGACTGACACACCCCAGTTTAGCGATAGTATCGAGTTGCAGCTCGACGAGGTCATGTCGGTGAAAAAGATCAGTATTTTCAGCGAACATGGTGACCAGCGGTCGCTTGGCGGATTTAAAATGAGCGATCTGGCCAGCTGGCTCGGCACCCTAACCGAAGATAACTGGCCGGAAATGAGTGATTCGGTTCGGGCTTTATATCTTACCCAGCAGTTTTCGGCGGTTCTGTTACGTCGAGGAGCTGTTGTGCCGCAGTTGCTGCGGGTCGGTCCAACAGAAGATCAATACCGGGTACGCTGGCTTCCAGCAACGCTCAACGAAACCGTGAAGCAATTAACCGACTTGCTAACGACGCAGATACCGCCAACACTGCTGACGGTACGCTGGCAGAAAGAATGGCTGGCGTTGCCCAACGAACAGCTTGTGTTAACGCTCTGCTCGTTATTCATGCGTCGGGCTATAAAGCCAACGACCATTGAGCTATGGGAACGCTGGCCCCTGGAAGACGCCGACCGGCTCTTTTTTGGCATCGAAACGTTACGGTTTGAAGGGTTCGGGCGGAAAGAGATGCCCCTGGCTATGCAGCTTTGGGTCAACGATTTCTTTCTGACACACAAGCGCTTTGTGCCGATTCTGGCTGTAGAAGATAACGAGTTCGGCGATGAGTTTCGGCTGCGGCTACTTATTCGCGACCGGGAAGCTACCGCTAGCGCCGGAGTCGTTGACCAACCCATTCCGCTGCCTGATCTATTGACGAAAAAGAAGCATGAGCGCATTCGAATGGCTGTTTTGCAGGATTTGCTGGTGCTGTCGCGCCATTTTCCTGACTTATCGAAACTGACCAGAACTGGTGGTCCTGAGTATCTTTCCTATTCGCCAAGCCTGTTTGTGGAGGTGTTGCTCGATACGTTGCCTCGTATGCAGTTGCTCGGGATTGGACTCTGGTTACCAAAATCTCTCCAGCACTGGATTCGTCCACAGGCAGGCGGCCGTTTGAAGGCAAAAGTGACAGCAACTAATGCGTTTATGCGGCTGGATGATATGCTTACGTTCGACTGGCAGGTAGCGCTTGGCGATGAGATGATGAGCGTCAAGGAGTTCCAAAAGCTTGTGGGTCGCACAACAGGGCTGGTTAAAATCAAAGACCAATACGTACTGGTCGATCCAGATGAGTTGACCCGGCTTTACAAGCAACTGGAGAATCCACCTGAGCTAACAGGGGCCGATTTACTTAAAGCCGCGTTGTCAGAGGAATATAAAGGTGGACGGCTGGGTTTATCGGCTGAAGTGCGGACGCTGGTGAAACAGTTTACCGAAAGTGCCGCTCAACCTTTACCCGACGCGTTAAATGCTACGTTACGTCCTTATCAGCACCGAGGCTACGAATGGCTCGTCAAAAATACGGCTCTTGGTATGGGTAGTCTGCTGGCTGATGACATGGGGCTGGGGAAAACGCTTCAGGTAATCAGTTTGCTGCTTAAATTCAGGCAGGAAGGCCGCTTTAAGAAACAGAAAGGTCTGGTAGTATTACCTACGACGTTGCTTACAAACTGGCAGAAAGAAATTGCCCGCTTTGCTCCCGACTTACAGGCGCGGATTTACCACGGCTCAAACCGGAAATTACCGACCGAAAAAGCCGATGACTACGACATATTGCTGACTACATACGGGATTGTCCGGTCAGACCTTGATACACTCAAAAAAATCACCTGGGCAGTTGTTGTAATCGATGAAGCACAAAACATCAAAAATGCGGATACCGAACAAACCAAGGCCGTTAAAGCACTGAAAGCCCCAATCCGGATTGCACTGAGTGGTACGCCGGTTGAGAACCGACTATCTGAGTTCTGGAGCATCATGGATTTTGTGAATAAGGGTTACCTGGGTGGCTTGAGTAAGTTCAATGAGGAGTTTGGCAAACCTATTCAGCAGGAACGCGACCACCAGAAACTTGACCAATTCCGACGTATCACAAGCCCCTTTTTGCTACGCCGTGTTAAAACTGACCGGAGTATTATTAGCGACTTACCCGACAAGATCGAAAACAATCAATTTTGTTCACTCACGACCGAGCAGGCTGCGCTGTATGAGAGTGTTGTTCAGGAAAGTTTGCGAGCCATTCAGGAAAAAGATGGCATTGCGCGCCGGGGTTTAGTCCTGAAACTCATGACGGCACTTAAGCAAATAGGCAACCATCCACGCCAATATTTAAAACGGGGCGGTGAAAGCGCAGCCCTGTCGGGTAAAGCTACGTTGCTGCTTAACCTGCTCGAAAACATTTACGCAAGCCACGAAAAGGTTCTGATTTTTACGCAGTACCGCGAAATGGGTGATTTACTCGCCCAATTCATCCAGCATACCTTTGGTACGCAACCGCTGTTTCTACACGGGGGTACGTCACGAGCCGATCGCGACCAAATGGTTGAGCAATTTCAGCGCAACCGCAGCGACCATACATTTATTCTTTCGCTTAAGGCAGGCGGCACCGGCCTCAATTTAACTCAGGCTAATCACGTAATCCACTATGATTTGTGGTGGAATCCAGCCGTTGAGTCACAAGCCACCGACCGGGCATTCCGCATTGGCCAAACGAAGAACGTACTGGTTTACCGGCTCATGAATCAAGGAACGCTGGAAGAGAAAATCGATGCAATGATTCGCTCGAAACGCGAGCTTGCCGATCTCAGCGTTCAAACCGGCGAGACTTGGCTGGGTGATTTAAATGACGCAGAGTTGAAAGAATTGGTGACTCTAGTATAATCTACACTACTCAATAAAAAGAGGTTTTATTATTCAACAAAATAACGTTAATTTATTGAATAATAAAACCTCTACGATATGCCCATCCAGCGAGCACTATATAGAATTCTTCAGACACAGCTAAGTTCAGGCAAAGTGCTTTTAGTAGTAGGTGCTCGAGGATCGGGTAAAACTGCGTTAATCAATCAGCTCGCTAATACGTATTCCGGTCCGAAGCTTATTTTAAGTGGTGAAGAGAATGCTTCCACTGAGCTTCTAAGCAATCGGACCATAGCCCATTACACACACTGGCTTAACGACACGCAATTACTGATTCTTGATGAAGTTAAAGCAATCCCTGACTATGAGAAAAGTCTGAAGTTTCTGGTCGAATCATTCTCTCATCTGACCGTTGTGGCAACCAGCTCATCCTCATTTGATACAGCCATCCCAGATAATAAACTCGCTTTAGATCGACAGGTAACATATACAATTTACCCCTTATCTCAATTGGAATTAGGCGCGACTGAGACGTATTTACAGACTCGTGAATACCTTGAGGAGCGGCTAATCTTTGGCAGTTACCCTGATATAGTTCAGGCAGCAACTAGTTCTGAACGTATCGATCTCCTTACAAACACGACATTACCACATCTTCTTGAAGACGTTCTGCTGTTTGACCAGGTACGTAATTCGGAAAAAATGGTGCAACTGTTACGGTTGATTGCATACCAGATCGGGCAGGAAATTTCTTACGATGAATTGAGCTATCAATTGCAGATTGACCGGAATACAGTGGTACGTTATCTGGAGTTGTTTGCCAAGGTATTTATTTTGTTTCGCGTTGGGGGCTTCGGCCAAAATCATCCAAAAGAAGTGACCAAGAGTTCGAAATGGTACTTTTTCGACAATGGAGTTCGCAACGCATTAATCAATAATTTCAGTCTGTTATCGCAGCGCTACGATGCAAAAGCCTTGTGGGAAAACTATCTGGTAGCTGAGCGGATCAAGCGCAATACGTATCTGCATAACTCAGCCAAACCTTATTTCTGGCGTACCTATGATCAACAACAGCTTGACTGGCTAGAGGAAAACAACGGTCAGCTAAAGGGTTATGTATTCAGTTGGCAGATGAAGAAAAAACGCCTTCCAAAGGGGTTTTCCAAAGCATATCCAACTGCATCGCTGTCAATTATTAATCCGGAGAATTATTTAGATTTTATAACGCACAACTACTTTGACGTGTAATCCAATGTGCAAAACGATCCAAAAAAGAAGATTATTCAACGAATTAGCGATAATTTATGGGATACTCGATTAAAAACGAGCTATGTAAACCATTACTTCAATAATGCGGCAACTGCCTCGTCGCCGACAACAGCACGATTTGGGCGAGGATGCTCAGTGGTAAAAACCTGTAAAGCCACAGGTTCAAGAATTGTGTTTGGCGATTCATCGATCTGACCGTTTCTTAGTACTTTATTCAAGTCAAGCTTAAGATTTTTGGCTAGAAAACGATACGCAGTTGCGCGCTTGTTAGGACCGTAGTCATGTCCTTCAGCAGGTAAATGCACATTTTCAACCTTGTCGTTTGCCCCGTAGAACCCGTAAACGGTTTTTATATACGGATACTCTACTTCTGGCGTATTTTTCGTCCAGTCTTTTCCATCCGAAATGAGCAATAAAGGCCGAGGAGCAGTCAGTGCCGCGATCTCTACGTTACTAGTTTGATGCGTGGGGCGCTTATGAATGGGCATACCGCTTTCGCAAGTGCATCCCCCAAAGAAATAGGCAGATACCATAACCACAGGAGCCGCTACTTTAACGCGGGAGTCGAGCGCTGTCAGCAAAAACGTTTGTGTGCCACCGCCCGATTCACCGGTTACGCCAATTCGCTCAGTATCAATATCAGGCAGACTTGTTAGAAAATCCAGCACCCGGATACTATTCAATGTTTGTAACTTCAGTGCACCCGGAATTTTATGGGTACACTGCTTTGAATCGCCGTAGCCAATCATGTCATATGCAAAGACTGTTGCCCCCATACGCGCCAACGTAGCACAACGTTGTTGCGTGTATTCCATCAGCCGATTATTCTGATCAGCCCCATGCCCATGCGTACACAGGATTCCGGCCATTTTTCCGGTTGGATTGACTGGCCGGTACAAATTGCCCGTTACGAAAAAGCCGGGAACACTTTCAAACGCTACGTTCTCTACAGTATATCCATTCATTTTTCGCAATCCATGCCGAACAGGTTGAAGCGGAGCAAACTTCGGTTTATCAGGCAATTGCATTCCCTCACGGATGCCCTTACGTATCATGGCCGCCCGGGTTTCCCACGTGGCCCGATCATGATAGGTTTTAGCAAAAGTCTGTAATGCTTCTGCCCCCTGCGCTTCTGTGAAGTAAGCGCCCTGGCACAAATCGGGTCGGTCAGGATTAGGCTGGGCCAAAGCGCTTATGGTGCCTAACACAGTGCAAATGACGAATACGATTCTGGCTTTCATTGTAGCTGGTCGGAGTAATTTTTCTTATCCTTAAAGCGAACGTAATCAGCCAGCTACTTCATTTACCGAGGTATATCGCCACGCTTTAGCGAACGAACTACGTAATCGGCGGCTCGCGCTGACAACGCCATGTACGTCAGCGATGGATTCTGACAGGGCGATGAGGTCATACTGGCCCCATCGGTACAGAAAACGTTCTTAACCAGATGATGCTGATTGAATTTATTGAAAACCGAATTCTTTGGTGATGTCCCCATCCGGGCTGTGCCCATTTCGTGGATACTTAGGCCCGGATGCGCCTGGCTGTCGAAACCATTAATATTTACAAAACCCGCTTTATCCAGCATGGCCATCGCTTGTTCACGGGCATCCTTACGCATAAGTGTTTCGTTTTCGCGGTAGTGAACGTCCATTTTCAGAACGGGCTGTCCCCATTTATCCGTTACGTCGCTGGTCAGATAAACCCGGTTGTCTTCATAGGGCATACACTCGCCAAACGCGTCGAGCGTAATTTTCCAGGTACCGAACTGAGTCGCTTTCTCTTTGAATGCAGCCCCAAACCCTTCATCGCCGTACGCGTGTCCCCAATTATCGCGCTCGGTGTATACCTCAAACCCGTAACCCCGACGAAATGGCTGTTTCTCCTGCCCCGGCAAATTTCGGAAACGTGGAATATATAGTCCGGCAGGATGGCGTCCGTAATAGTATTTGTCCAGATCGTGCTCGTAATCGGCGGAAGCACCAACATGAAAATGATGATCCATCAGGTTTCGACCTAACTGGCCACTATCGTCCATGCCATTTGGAAACCGATTCGATTTGGAATTCATCAGAATATAGGTAGATCCCAAAGCCGACGCATTCAGAAAAATGACACTGGCGTGGAATTCATGCCACTTATGCGTTTGCTCGTCAATTACCCGAACGCCCGTAGCTCTGCCTGTTTTTTCATCGTAGATAATGGAATTGACAATGGAATGTGGGCGAAGAGTTAACCGTTTTGTCCGCCGGGCGGCAGGCAACGTAGCGGATTGCGTACTGAAATAAGCACCATAAGGGCAACCGCGCATACAAAGATTCCGAAACTGGCATTTTGCCCTTCCCAAATTCATTTGTTCCTGCGTTGGGGCAGTCAGGTGAGCAGCCCGTGCCGAAATCACTTTTCGATCCAGAAAATTGGCGTTAGTAGTTTTCCGAAAATGCTGCTCTACGCAGTTGTCGGGTAAAGCAGGCTGGAACTGCCCATCAGGTAAGTGCGGCAATCCGTCGCGGTCACCCGCGATACCAGCAAATTTCTCGACGTAGTCGTACCAGGGGGCAATGTCTTTGTATCGGATGGGCCAATCTGTAGCAATGCCTTCTTTTGCATTAGCTTCAAAATCCAGATCAGAGAACCGAAAGGAATATCGGCCCCACATCAGCGACTTACCGCCAACATGGTTGCCTCGAATCCAGTCAAACGGTTTTTCTTCAACGTAGGGATTTTCCAGATCATTGACAAAATACTGGTGGGTAGCTTCGGTAATGGTAAAGCCCGTACGGTTCTGCACCGGATATTTTTTCACGACATCCAGCGGTACGGCCCGGTTATGATGCGGAAACTCCCAGGGATCCATGGTGGCCGTATGATAATCCGTTACGTGCTCAATCATGCGGCCTCGTTCGAGAAGCAGTACGTTTAGCCCTTTTTCGCACAACTCCTTCGCCGACCAGCCACCGCTAATCCCCGAGCCAACCACAATCGCATCAAATTTCTTTCCGGACGGAATAGGCGGCTCACTATTGCCAGGGCGTTTTATCACAGGTTTAGTGTTTAAGTAGTCGTAAAGATAACGAACGAAGAAGGGCCTGATGGTATATCTTTTATCGGCCAGCGCCCTGTAAAAAAGCCGCTATTTCCATTCCCCACGCAATGCCGATATGAATCAATAAGCCACCCCAGATGCTCCGGGTGCTCAGAGCCAGTACGCCCAGCAGATAGCCCCCAAATACTGATGAAATCGCTTCGCCCAACGGCCGGCCGAAATGGATGGAACAGTACCACACAACCATTGGTAATACGGCTCCACGCCCAAGTATCCGACTCATACCAATAACCAGAAAACCGCGAAAAAGCAGTTCGGTGGGTACGAAATCCCAGCCGTAACAGAGTTCATAGACAAGCGCAGTTACCCACTCAGGCACCCCAAAAAATTCGTTCGCGTTTGTATCGCGGTACGTTGGATACGATTGAAGGAAATCGGGCTGAAACGAGGCTAACGTAATGAGCGGAATCATTAGCGCGAGCAGCTGCGCATAAAGCACAAGTCCTTTTCGCTTTGGAGCCATTCCATAGAAGCCGTCTGGAGCAGGATCAGCGAATTGATAAAAGAGAAACAACGGCACCACAATCGTCAAAACAGATTGCAGATTATTCAGGCAGTAATAAGCAAATACGTAAATCTGACCGCCGAAGAGTTGCTGACTCCATTCGTTTTGCGCATAAAAGCCAGCGTAGGTTGAGTAACAAATTAGAGCAAACGTGCTACGTAACCAGAATTCGAGACTTCGCCAGATGTCTGCTCTTTGGTGAAAATGCGTCCATAACCATACACTCACGTAGTAGGCAGTGGCATACAGACCAAAATAGAAGACAATTCGGATGGGTTGACCCTGATAGGAGTCGATATACGTATCCTCCAGATCGAGTGAGAAATTGATAATTAACAGAATGGCAAGCCAGACTACGGTTGTTCCATATAGATCAGGCCGAAAATCAGTTCGAAGATGTGCGCGCAGGTCTTGCCAGAAGGCTTTCATACGGTAGTTTTTGTCATTCCGACGAAAACAAAGCTATCTTTTTCAGCCAGTCCTTTCGTCGGAATAACAAAAAACGTAGTTAAAATCCTTCTTTCTCTGCTTCCTTATCTTTTTTCTTTTCGTCTTTCTTTTTCTCTTCTTTCACCACTTTCTGCCCCGGCTGCAGCTTAGGCTTCGGTGCAGCTTTCGCCTTGGTTTTGTACTGATCCAGATACCGATCTACAAAAAGCGATTTCTCATCGGCCGTAGCGGGCACAACTTCCAGCGAAGCTTTGCTGGAGGTTTTAAGGGCCAGCAATTGATCATTGACTTCCTGCTCCGACGATATGATGGCTAATTGCCCCTGAGACGAGGGTGTGCTGCCCGGCTTGTAATCGTAGAAGACCCACACATCTGGTGACGATTCGATGTAAATACTGACCTCATCGCCGTTGTCGGTTTTACGGATTTCGACAAAACCATCCATTTGGGCATTGATATCCGTTGCCATCATGTTCGACACACCTAGCTGACCGGTGCTATAAAACGTATTGAACTTAGTCGACCAGCGTAGGTTGGCATTTGCCAGCACCAGCATCGCATTTAATCGGGGCGAAGCCTGACTGAGCGATACGTGCTGATTCTGCGCTTTCAGCCGGTAAGCATCAACAGCCTGAGCGCCAATGAGAGGAGTCAGCTTGTCGGAGAGTCGATTTAAATCATCATCAGCCGCTTCGTCATTCTTTTCTTCCAGATTGGCTTTGACAATCTTATCTCCTATGCTTTTGACCAGCGGCTCGGGCACCGGAAAAGCAAAAGCCAGCAACGTATTAAATCGATATTGCGTGCTGTCGATGTTGATTCTTGCGGAGCCTGCTGATAACAAGTACTCATTAGGCGCAGAATGCATCAGATTCAGTTTTCCTTTAAACGTCATCAGCCCACGGGCGTCATTGAACGTAAAGGCATTCTCAACGTCTTCTACAACAACCGCGTTGGCAGCCGCAACACGGGCAGCACTGTCCAGATGCGTTGTACTGTCTACAGCGGTAACCGCCACTGTTTTGGTACTATCTGCTTTTGTACCAGCCGCTGCGTTCGTACTATCGGTCGTTGGCGTAGTAGCTGCTTCTTCTGCTTGAGCTGGCGCTAAATCGCCAGCTTTTGAGGCAATGCGGTATACTTTGTCTTTCTCATCATAGTGCATAATCCCGGTTGCCGTAAACAGGTCTTCGTCCTTCGGGTCTTCCTTTGGCGACAGGAAGGTTGGGTACAGTCCGGCGTTACCCAATCGGAAATGAATACCGGCTACCAGGGGCTGACCACCTTCGTTCTTCAAATTTTTATCGACCTTAATCTCGAGTCGTTCGGCTACTTTTTCTTTAAACGGAATCCAGCCGCCTACCAGATCCGGGCGTTTTTTCAGAGCCGGTTTTATAAAGCCATCCATGGCCAGATCGGCCCGGGGAGCCTGCATGGTCACGGTACCTTTATATAGCATTTTTGGTGCCAGCTGGAGGTTATCATCTTCATCAACTTCCGCCCGGGCAACTGTAAAATACGTAGTGGCCGATTGCGTACCGTTTTTCTTTCCACGGCTTCCCTTTTTGGTATCGGCAGTTAACGTACTGGATGCCACAGCAGGCGCTTCTTTCAAATCGAAGCTTCCCATCTTGATACTGGCGGTATCCCCTTTGGCTGTAGCAAACTGATACGTAGCATCGCCCGTAAAGCGAGTACGGGAAAGAACCTGGATGTTGCCATTCTTAAGCCGGTGAAATAAACTGATCGTGTCCAGTACCAGTTTCGCATTTTTCAGCGCCATCATTTCCCCGTTACGTTTGATGCTCACCAAACCTTTGTCGGGGTAAATCCGGGCATCAGCTGATGTTACGTACGGAACACCACTAATGTTGAGGGCCATCTTTTCGACGTCGTACACAGCACCCGAGCCATTAAATACCAGTCCTTCCTGCTCTTCAGCGGTCGCCGTGAATGTCGACGTTTTCACGTCACCTTTCATCACGATGGTTTTAGCGTTTATATTCCACTGGGCCTTGCTGATATTCGTTTTGTAAGCCGCCGACGGAAACTCCAAGCTCGACTGTACCGTGTCGGCAAGGGTTGCATTTTTATTGATCGACAGCCCTACCAGTCCTTTTACCTGATTAAAATCAACGTCTATTGCCGTGCCTAACAACATCGGTTTGGCAACCGTAGCCGCCCCACTGATAACTTTATCATTAAGCACCTTAAACTGGGCATTGCTGGCCAAGAACCCTTCTTTGTTAAATTTAATACGCTCCGAAATCAACTCCGAATCTTTTCGACGCAGGGTGCCATTACCAAACAGTCCCGACGACCGTAACACTAAATCACCGTCGAGATTGGTGGTCATGTTATAGAAGTTGAAATTCTTTTTCTGCGTGGTAATCACCATACTATCAGCTTTGGGCCACCATTTCAGGCTGAAATTATTCAGTTGTACGTGTGGGAAATAGCTCTGCCCAGCTTTACCACTTAGCCCTTCTTTGATTTCACCTCTATCGCCAGCGGCCAGCAGCGAATCGGTCATAAATTGTATTCCTTTTGCATTCAGACTGGCCGTAAAGTGATTCAGTACGCCATCGGCGTGCAGGCCGTTTTTGTCCATCGTCAGATCACCGACGAATTTCACATTCGATGGAGCGCCCCCTTTTTTGTCGCTATACACTGGATAGCCCGTAGCCGGGGCTTTGTGAACAAAGCCGAGCGTATTGTCGGGCATTGTCTGGAGGGTAGCTTTAAAAGGCGGAAAAATTCCGTCCGAGTAGAACGTACCTTCAAACGCAATTTCACCTTTGCCCAAACTGTCGTTGTCGACGGCCGGTATCTTGAAATAAACTTTCTGGTTGTAAATCTTATCGCCCCGGTTCGGCTGATTGAAGTAAACAGTCATGCCTTGTGGCATAACCAGCCGCTGGGTCGCTTTCTTCCCGGCAATACGTCCGGATTTGTTATCCGCGCTGCTGAGGTACACCGTTCCCGGATTCTCGTACTTAATATCGCCCCCCATTTCCGACTCTTTTCCCTGAGCCGCCAGTTTCTGCGACGAGAACGTAATGGAGTCAATCTTGTTGAGATTCATCGCGAACTTGTCATAATCGAATTTAAGATCGCGACCGGCGTAGCGTAGCGTCCCAGCTTTCAACTGACCATTCAGCGTAAAAGCGCGCCCTTTACCAATCCGTAAGGTTTTGTCGGAGGGGTAACCGAAAATTTTGAGCGAATCGGACAGCGTAAAGCGATCAACACCCCGTATGGTCAGGAATTTGTCATCCAGATTGATCGTCGCATTCTTCGTACTGTCCGTCGACGGAAATATCGATTGCACCTGGAAATTGTCGTAATCCCGTTTCTGCGCGTAAGCCATTACGTACAATACACCTTTCCGGTTCAGGCGCATCATTTTCGTAGTTTCATCCTTATCGATGTACCCTTCGACCACCATCCGATTCAGAGCCCCCCTCAATGCTACGGGGCTAACCCGATTTCCTTTGGCAAAATCGATGATATCCTCATCCAGAAACGTCGGCTGTTTTTTAGTCGCTACGTAATTCGCTACAATTTGCAGGGGGTGAAAGCCATAATCAACCGTCAGATCAGAATAGCGTTGTGGCTGAAAATAATCGAACGATTCAAAACGAACCGGGACTTCCTGCTTGGCTCCCACCTGATAAAAATCGACTTTACGACGGGGCAAATCCCAGCGTACTACTTCAGGCAAAATGTAAAACTTATGGTACGAATCCGCATAGGGAACCCGGGCATAGTCAGTACGTTGTTCGCGGTCGAGCCAGGCAATGTGCTGGTTCTTATCATACCGGAACTTAACGGCCGGATGTGTCACCGAATCGGTATCGACATAGCCTACAAAAGAGGCTGAATTTGCCGAAATAAACGATTTTGACGGACTACTGCTGTTGAATCCACCGCCTGCCGATGCCGTAGAGTCGTTGAGTGTATTACTAAAATCAAACCGTCGGCTACTGGCTTTGAAAGCTGGTTTTCCGTTATGCTTTACAATCAGCTGCGCAGGTTGCCCACTCGCCGAAGCGCCAACCATTTGCGCCCCCGACAGGGCAAGGCCCCCCGGTATTCAACGTCGGTGCCCAGATCGGGTAATTTTACATCATTCTGCCACGACATAAACCGGGGATACGTAACAGGACCGCCTTTTTTCTTACTGACGTATTCAAATACGCCTTTCACAGGTTTCAAGGGAGCGCCTGCCCGGTTATCATAGGTCAGTGTTACGTCGTCAGCCTGTAGACGCGGACTCATCGTTGTCAGGGCGTAGTCGCTTAGGGTGACGAAAATATCCGGGCGGCCAGCGGTTTCCCAGGTAAACTTGCCTCCTTGCCCAACAAACACACCGTCTTTTAGCATCAGATCGCCGTTCGTATTTGCCAGAATGGCTGAATCGCCATTGGCTACCATCGCCAGTGATACGTCCTTCAACGTAATGACGGCTCCATACGCAGTTGGAATAGGGCGACGCTGGGGAATATATTGCGTTCCCAGCTGACGCGGTTGGGTAGAGTCTGATGACGTGGGCGTATCCCAGCCATCGAATCGGGAACGCTCGGCCGACGCTTTCGCCGACGCGATCGAGTCAGCCGGAGTTTGTGGCTGGCCGGGTTTGCTTACAGGTGCACCACCTTCAATATATCGAAACTGAAACGTACCGCCCTGTGCATACAGTTTGTTGTACGTACTGGCATACAGCTCGTGCCGTTCCAGAAAGCGCCGTACCGTTTCCAGACTGCGCGCAAACGTTTTCGGCTCGTTGGCCTCAAATAGTTTTTCCACAATTGTGAGCAGGCCGTCAACGTTAGCAGGCGACGCCGGTTGTTGCTGAGTGGCCTGATAAATTGCTTCATACAAGGGCGCAAAGTACGTAGCTGGCTGGAGACGCTTCTGATTCATTTTCCGACTCAGTGCCATTACTCGTTCCTGTTGCTGAGCCGATAAGCGGTTTTCGGACCATACGGTCTGCAAATTTGTTCCCGCCCGCGCAGCTACAGGCCCGCCGGTCGCCATCAGTTTTTGCACCTCCGTTATAAACTGCTCCGGTTTATCGGAAATCCGAACAGCCTGTCCAAGCGTGACAGAAAACGTCAGAAAAAAAGCGCAACGACCAACGCTGGTGCACTGATTACCCGTTTTGCCAGTTGCCCATGCAGACCGGCTCTGCCCAACCACAGCCCCAGTGATGCAACAGCATTTTGTATGTAAATGCGTCTCATATCTATTTTTGAAAAATGAGCGAAGTCCACTCCCGATTCGTCATACGTTTAACGAACGACAGCCCTGATTCGATGGATTTTTGTTGAATATCAGGCGCATCATGTTCATAAAAACCACTGACAACCAAATACCCTTTTTCAGTTAGAAAACTCACATAGGCCGGAATTTCGGCCAGCAATACATTTCGATTGATATTTGCCAGCACGATATCGTACCGGCTTTCCAGATCGACGTCGTCAATCGTTCCCTGAAACACTGTAATCTGCGGACAACCGTTCAGATCGGCATTTTCGCGGGCATTTTCTACGGCCCACTCTTCAATGTCAAATGCCAGCACAGTCTTAGCGCCCATTTTTGCGGCCAGAATCGCCAGAATACCCGTACCACTACCCACATCCAGCACAGACTTCCCGGTAAAATCAAGATCGAGCTGCTGTTCCAGCATCATGGCCGTAGTTTCGTGGTGGCCTGTACCGAACGACATTTTGGGGTCAATAACAATGTCGTACCGAAAAGGGCCCGGGCCACCGGTGCCGTCCAACGCATGGAAGGACGCCCGGACCCGGACCTGGCCCGCCACTTCTATCGGCTCATAATCGCGCTCCCACTCGGCGTTCCAGTTACGTTTTTCTAACGAACTGACCTTGTAGGCTATTGCAGTCTGACTGTCGTATTTCGCAATGAGTTCCTGTACGGCCGTTTCATCAAAATCAGCTTCGCTTGTATAGGCGTTTACCCCCTCATCGGTCTCAACAAAGGAGTCGAAGCCAAGTTCCGCCAGTTCGGCAGTAAGAATATCGGTATAATCGGGAGATACGTGCAGTTGGAGTTCGATGTAATTCATGTATCAAAGTTAGGGTTTTCGGCTCATTCACTCCCGAATACGCTATCAACTACCCGTTTATAAATTGCCGAGCAATTGTTAAAACCAGTATTGAGCAGTAGAAAAAAGGAGAGATCACTACATTTGCCAATGGTCTATTTTACGCTATACTGAGTTGATGAAAAACGCTCTTTTGATTATCGATACACAATTTGATTTCTGCCACCCTGAAGGCTCTTTATTTGTGCCGGGAGCCGAACAGGATGTGGTACGTATGGCTACGCTCATTGAAAATCATGCCGCCCAGATTGATCATATTGTTGTCACACTCGATACACACCATGTTCTGGACATTGCGCACCCGCTGTTCTGGCACGATGCATCTGGTAAACATCCTGCTCCCTTTACGCAGATCACCGCGACAGAGATAGATTCCGGACGTTGGATACCACGTTTTTCAGCTGAAAAGGCCAGAAAATACGTTCACGATCTTGAAGCCGATGGGCAATTCAGGCATTTTATCTGGCCCGAACACTGCCTGATCGGGTCGCGGGGGGCCGCTTTGCACGATACGTTGCTCGACGCGCTTAAAGACTGGTCGCGCATGCGTGATCGGGATTACGTAGCCGTTCAGAAAGGACTCTATCCCCTTTCTGAACATTTCGGCATTTTCAAAGCGCAGGTTTCTGACCCGGCCGTACCCGAAACTCAACTGAACACTGATCTGATTGCCGATCTGGAACGGTTTGATACTGTTTATTTGATGGGTGAAGCCAAATCGCATTGTGTGGCTAATAGCCTTAAACAGATTCTGGATTTTGCCCCTGGTCTGGTAAACAAGCTCGTTATCGTGACCGACTGCATGTCGGACGTAACAAATTTAGGTTACCTTGCTGACCCAATTTATGCAGAAGCCCGATCTCGAAGCGTACGTTTTCTGGAATCAGGTGCTATTTTCCGGTAAAAATTGTACCTTTTCGGCATTATGAATAAAACGTTATCCTTATTTCCTCTCAACTTAATTGTGTATCCCGGCGAGGATCTGAATCTACATATCTTCGAGCCCCGTTATCGGCAGCTTATCAATGAATGTCTGGAGGAAGAGAAAACATTTGGGATTCCGGCTTTTATCAATAACAAACTGCCCGGCTACGGTACAGAAATGCACGTAACAACGCTGCATAAGCGGTATCCGGATGGGCGGATGGATATAAAATCGAAAGGTTTGGCAGTGTTTCGGCTGGTAAATTTCGAAAATCCTGTAGCAGGCAAGCTGTATGCAGGTGGCGAAGTCGAACTGGTTGAAACGGCCGATGGATTCAGCGCTCATTCCGCTGCCCTGACCGAGCGACTGGAACGGCTTTATAACCTCCTACAAATCGAAACCGATTACTTACCAACGACCGAAAATCTGTCGTATAAGGTAGCCCACAAAGTAGGGCTATCAGTAGAGCAGGAATACGATTTGCTTACGCTCGAAACCGAAGCAGAGCGGCAACTTTTTCTGATTCAGCATCTCAATAACGTACTGCCGGTTGTATCGGATATGGAGCGAACCAAGCAACGCATCCGCATGAATGGCCATTTCAAGAACCT
The DNA here is from genome assembly GCF_045160025.1 of Spirosoma sp. KNUC1025. Classification (GTDB taxonomy): domain Bacteria; phylum Bacteroidota; class Bacteroidia; order Cytophagales; family Spirosomataceae; genus Spirosoma. Next base: position 983,458 of record NZ_CP087139.1, on the reverse strand, counting down.
TGACCCATTGAATTTTTAAAGAGCGAAAGCATCAATGAGTGAAAGAGCGCATAATAATCCATGTTTACACCCTTTCACTCATTCTTTTTCCTCTACTTTCCCTACCTTTTTGGCTCGCTTGGGCAGTTGTTCGGCTAATTCCTGAAGATTTTTTATGGGTGGACGGGGCTTTTCCGCTTCGCCAATCACAAAACCGTATGGCCGGAGTGAATCAACAGAATCGAAAATAACTTTTATAATAGCCGTCAGGGGCAACGCCAGCACTAAACCCGGCAATCCCCAGATGTTTTCCCATAGAATCAGGACGATGATGGCTGCCAGGGGGTTGATACTTACTTTGGAACCAACAATGTAGGGAGTGATAAAATTGCCTTCCAGCGCCTGCACAAACAGGAAAACACCAATTACCCCTAACGCTTTTAACGGATTATCCTGCGTAACGAGTGTATAGGCCGCCGGTAGCAACGATCCCAGCGAAATGCCAAAATAAGGTATCAATACCAGACAGGCGCCTAGAAAACCAAAAAATACAGCATAATCCACACCGAGAATAAGCAGCCCGACGCTCATTAACGTACCAATAATAAGAATTACCAGCACCAGACCGGCGAGATAGTCTTTCACAACCTCATAAATACCGGTCATTACGTTATCGATCTTGGTACGATGGGTATTCTTGAGTGCTTTATAAAAAAATGACCGAAAAAAATCGCGATAAATCAGGAAGAAAAAGGCGAATAAGAGCACCAGAAACAGGTTTGTAACGATGCTTGTAGTAGCTAATAAGGTAGACGTTAGTATCGTTCCACCCTCGGCTAGTGCCTGATTGATATACTTCCGAAATTCGGTTAGCTGGCGATTTCGATCAATTTTCAACCGTTCATCAGCAAACGTCTGAATACTGTCTATATATTCATTGCCGCGCTTGACAAACTGAGGAAATACTTCCGAGAAGCTACTGATCTGTACTGAAATAGCGTAGAATAACCCTGTCAACAACGTCAGTGCCAGTATCAGGCAGAGAACAACGGCCAGTATGCGTGGCACACGCCATTTCTCAAGCCGTTGTACAAGCGGGAAGAGCAAAACAGAAAAAAGAATGGCAAACACTAAGGGGATAAGCAAATTTGCCAGCGCCTGCAAACCATACACTATGATTACTATTGAAAGCAATATGCAGGTAAGTCTGGCATATGAGGGAAGCGCAATCTCCGGCGAACGGGTATCCATGGTATAAAAACAAAGACAATAACTGCCTCAACGTATTTCCTTAAAAGTAATCAGGCGTTCGTAGAAGAAACTATGTAACCAACTAACTGTTTCGGGCTTTGTTCGACCAATATGCTTCTTAATCGTGAATTAACAAACTCACGCTCAACCCAAAAGCGGAATAAACTCATACCTAAGCTGTTAAGTTTTTGTTAAGTATGCATTTCCGGTTGATAACATTGAGGATAACCCACGTAACTTCGGGCAATCAATGAGCTGATATCCTACTAATGAAGTGGGATATTTTAACAAGATAACTTCGTATGAGTGCTGCAAAAGCTGCTCAATCCAAACATCGCATCCTGGTTGTTGACGATGACACCGATATCGTTGAACTACTCGAATATAATCTCATTAAGGAGGGTTATGACGTTCAGACAGCCACCGATGGCCGTAAAGCCATCGAAGTCGCTAAGGGCTATTTACCTGAACTCGTTTTGCTCGACATCATGATGCCCCATATGGATGGCATCGAAACCGGTCGGCAACTACGCGACATCGCCGAACTACGCCAAACATACATTATCTATCTGACAGCCCGTTCGGAAGAGTACTCGGAAGTAGCCGCTTTTGATGTTGGCGCCGACGACTACATCACCAAGCCCATCAAGCCTCGGGCTCTCATGAGCCGAATCAGCGCACTGTTCCGGCGCGAAGCCCAAAAAGCTGATCCAGGCGAACAGATTGCCATTGCCGACCTGATTATTAACCGCAAAAACTATTCAGTCAGTCAAAACGACAAATCGATTATTCTGCCCAAGAAGGAATTTGAGTTGCTGTTTTTTCTGGCTCAACACCCCAATAAAGTTTGCAGTCGCGAAGAATTGCTTCAGAAGATCTGGGGAGCCGACATTTATGTACTCGAACGTACCGTTGATGTTCACATCCGCAAACTCCGTGAAAAAATTGGCGACACCCACATTCGTACGCTGAAAGGGGTTGGCTATATGTTCACCGACCAAAATGAATAAGAGAATTGGTGAATTGGCGAATGAGTGAATTAATTTTACGATTTGGCGAGTGTCTGAGCGTTGGTATGCACTCATACACTTATTCATTTATTCGCTAAATGTCGCTTAGCCCCCGTCTAATTGCCCTTTTGCTGGCTTGCCTTATTTCGGCTTTAACACTCGCCTTTCTGGCGTTTGTAGAGGGCGTTACCAGCACTATGCTGTTTGTAGTGGGGCTTTCTTCCTTTATTATTTCATTCTTCCTGGTCTATTACGCCATTGAGCTGCTTGTCTTTCGGGAGGTGAACAAGATGTATAAAACCATTCATCACCTTAAAATTCGCGACTTTAGCATCTCGCGTAAATCGATTACCCAAAATGCCAACCCATTTAAGAAGCTGAATGACGAAATTTTCGTTTACGTCGCTAAAAAACAAAAAGAGATTGACGAATTAAAGCGCCTGGAGCAATTCCGGCGGGAGTTCCTGGCCGACGTATCACATGAATTAAAAACCCCCATTTTTGCTGCTCAGGGCTTTATCCATACGCTTATCGACGGCGCTGTGGATGATGAAAAGGTACGCGACAAGTTTTTATCTAAAGCAGCGAAGAGTCTCGACGGACTCGATGCATTAGTGAAAGATCTTGTTACGCTCTCGCAGCTGGAAACAGGTGAAGTAAAGATGGGTTTCGAACGCGTTGATTTCGTCCAGATCACGCAGGAAGTGTTTGAGCAGCTAGAAACGATTGCACAGGGAAAAAGCACATTGCTATCCTTAAAAACTTCTCACGAAGGACCTATATGGGTAAAAGCAGACCCGCAACGTATCACCCAGGTGATGACCAACCTGGTCGAAAATGCAGTGAAGTACGGTAACGACAGCGGCCGCGTCGTGGTAACCCTGGATGAAGATAAAAAACATATCCTGGTATCAGTGCGTGACAACGGCCCCGGTATTCCACCACAGCACCTGAGCCGGATTTTTGAGCGCTTTTACCGGGTTGAAAAAAGCCGCTCCAAAGATCGGGGCGGCACGGGTTTAGGACTAGCCATTGTAAAGCACATCCTGAACGCTCATAAAACAAAAATTACCGTAATGAGCAAAGTGGAGAAAGGCACTACGTTCCGATTTAAACTGGAGCGGATGGACTAACTACGTGTCAGGTTCCGATCTCCCAGCACCTGACACGTATTGTCAGATCAATCGTTTAAGCGCAAACTGCGCGATAATGATCTGCCCATTCCGTCGCACAAGCATCGAGACTTCTTTGCCTTCGCCTTTCTGAAGCATTTTATAAATATCGCTAATTGTCAGCTCGTTAGCCGAAGTATTATTCACAAAAAGTACTTCATCGCCTTCTACCAGACCCGCTATATCGGCAGGCGAGCCATCAATTATTTTATCGACGTAGTACTTATGAAAATCAGCTCCGCGAGCACGAAGCTCCATACCGCTCATGTCGTGCTCGAAGCTTTCCCGCATAAGCCGTTTGATGGGCTTCAGAACGATGTATTGATCGGGGTAATTAAACGTAACGTTGAAACGGCGCAGCAACTCACAACCGATATTTCCCTGACGTTCGGGCATGTTTACCAGCTTCATCCCATAAGCCATGCTATCGGGAAATGATGCCAGAATATTGTCCAGTTCATAGCGACCAAACTTGATCTTCTGAATACGTCCCAGGCATCCGTTGATGACGCCATTTAGTCCCCGCCCCAATTGAGCTCGGATATTTTTCTCGGGAAGTGGCATCGCAGACATACTGCGAGACCGGTCGAGAAGCAGAGCGTGACCAGCGCCCGTGTCGAGAACGGCACGTAGCGGCATGACTTTCTCTCCATCATAAACGGACAAGGCATCTGTATACGCTTTTGTGTCCTGAATCGTAATTGGATATCGATCCCCTTTCCGCTTCCGATACTGGTACTTATCGGGCCGGCTTATGATAATTTCATGGCGCTGAAAGTCGACGTTTACCACGAAATTGGCAAAGATTTCATAGCCAAAAATGCCATGAACAGGTGTGCCCACATATTCCGATAGTTTCAGAATATCTTCATCCAGAATAACCAGGTTGTGATGAGCTGCCCGTAAGCCTCCCAGGCTGAGAAAGTTGTTGATAGCAATAGACGCCGTAAGTGATCCGCCTTCACCTGCGCCATTGAGCTTCACTTTACGGGTCAGCAACAATGGCTTTTTACGGAACGCATTCGGGTCGGTAATAATGGTGTTGCTAACCCCCGTATCCAGAATAAACCGTAAGGTATCTGAATCGTTAACTTTTACCGGGACGACAATGAGGTTGGAATGAAGTTGAAAGGGAATACGCGTCCAGGTTCGGTTGCCAGCGATAAAAAAGCCGTAGCGATCTTTATCCGGTGTACGCCGTTCGTCATCGCCCCGCGCAGACAGGCAGATGCCGATTAGTCCGATTACTAATACCAGCGTTTTCATGATTGAGTAGTTGTTGCCCCTATAACAATAGCACTGAGTTCACACTTAACGTAGCATTGAAATTACGTATTTTTTATCCGAATAACACAAAAACAAATCAATAAGTTTTTAGCTATCTAACTGACAATTACTGCCTAAGACTGCTGATACAAAATTTCGTACGCTGTAGGTAATGGGTTCGGCCTAAATGTTCTAATTTCGCCCTGAAAAAGCGAATAAATTTTTTTATTTATTTTTTCTAAAACCTGATTTTCACTCAATTACCAAGCGATTATGCGTAAAAGAATTGTTGCCGGCAACTGGAAAATGAATAAAACGGCCGACGAAGCGAAAAGCCTGCTCTCGGAAGTAATCAATATGATTAAAGACGAGGTGACGGGCAATGTTGACGTAGTGTTATGCCCTCCTGCGTTATACCTGACTACGGCCCGCCAGTACATTACCCCCGGCAGCAACATTTCGCTGGGCGCGCAGAACTGTCATGAGAAAGCCTCGGGAGCCTACACGGGTGAGATTTCTGCCCCAATGCTTCAATCTATAGGCGTTGCCTACGTTATTCTGGGCCACAGCGAACGTCGCCAGTATTTTGGCGAAACCAACGCTCAACTGGCCGAAAAAGTAGACATCGTTCTTGCCAACGGTCTTAAACCCATATTCTGCTGTGGCGAATCGCGCGATCTGCGGGAAAATGGCGATTACGTGGCTTTCGTAAAAAAGCAAATCACCGAAAGCCTGTTTCATCTGACGGCCGAAGCGTTTGCCAATGTGGTGATTGCCTATGAACCAATCTGGGCCATCGGTACAGGGCTTACGGCCTCGTCGGCACAGGCTCAGGACATGCACTTTGAGTTGCGTCAGCATATTGCTGATCAATACGGTGATTCGGTGGCTCAGGACACAACGATTCTGTACGGCGGTAGTGCCAACGAGAAAAACGCAGCCGAGCTTTTTGCCCAACCAGATGTAGACGGCGGACTGATCGGTGGCGCTTCGCTCAAGTCGCGCGAGTTTACGAACGTAATAAAAGCGCGCCAGTAAAGGAACGATTGACTTGTTGAATGAGTAATTGAATAAAAAGAATACCAGTGAGTTACTCATTCAACAAGTCAATTACTCAATCAGTCAACAACCTACATGACTGCTGCTGATTACGTTCAGGCCTTCAACATGCAGCCTCATCCCGAAGGGGGTTACTTTGCCGAAACGTACCGCTCGGCGGAAGCAATTCCACATTCGGCTTTACCCACGCGCTTTGGTGGTGATCGGGCTTTCAGTACGGCGATTTATTTCCTGCTCGAAAGCCATCACGTATCAGCTTTTCACCGAATACAGGCTGACGAAGTCTGGCATTTTTATGCGGGTGGCGCTTTGGAGGTTTTTGTCATCACGCCAACCGGTGAATTAAATCTTATCCGGTTGGGAAACCAGACAGAGCAGGGTGAGGTATTCCAGGCAGTGGTTCCGGCAGGGTGCTGGTTCGGCTCAAAACCGGCTAACGGAACTGATTTTTCGCTGGTCGGCTGTACGGTTGCGCCTGGCTTTGATTTTGCCGATTTCGAAATGGCCAACCGGAACGTATTGCTAACTGACTACCCGCAACACAAAGGAATAATTGAAATGCTGTCAGAACCGCACGGGCCGCCCGTGCGGTTCTGATTACCTGAAATTTACATTCCCGAATTTTGCCACAACCCGCAGTTTGGTACCGGAGCCGTCCCCGACTTTACCGACGTATTGTTTGGTCAGACGAGGGCCACGATGACCATCATTGTCATTAGGCTGGCTTTTGAAGTGCATCTCCGAACCAGAGCCATAACTGAAATTGCCATAGCTCACCGTCACATCAAAATCGCAATCGCTGTTGCCACTTAAGGGCAGGGCAACCGAAGAGTAAGATGCCTGAATATCTACGTTTTCGGCTGTTTTGGGCAATTGATCAATCTGAAAACCACCCGAAAAATCAAGCTTGATTTTTCCTGAGCCCCGAAGCGTTCCAATTTTGGCGCCCGAATAATTAATGTCAGCGTCCAGTTTACCAACATCGCCGATGGTCATCTTCCCGAACTTATTGATCAGCGTTAATACGTTTGCCTTTGATAGCTCCAGATTACCATAAGCGATTTCAAGCTTTCCCTGATCGATACTGCCAATGTACGCCTTGCCATAAGCCACATCAATGTCGTTCTGCCGACCAGTCAGGTCATCAGCGTTGAAATTTCCGTAACGGTTGTGCACAACAAGCGGTGCCTGAAAAGACGGAATACTGGTGTTACCGAATTTGTTACGTACCGTGAGTGCATTTTGTCGCGGCATCATAACCTCATAATTTATTTTAACGTAATTCCGCTCACCGCCGTCTTTCCATTTACCAAAGCTCCAGTTCGAAATGCTGTTCTGGCTGAAATTGGTTTTGACCATAATCTGATCGCCAGTACGTCTCTCTTCAATAGTTACGGCATCCAGGTATTTTTGTACGCGTTCGTCGGAATCAGAATTAGCCAGAATGGTAATCTGGATACGGATTTCTTTTTTATCCCATAATCCTACATTAACCTGGCCGAACTGATTCTCAATGACCAGATTATCTTTACTATCCACATCAAATAATTTGATGATGGTCTTTTTCTTTTCTATTGCACTTGGTGCAACGGGGTCCTCTGCCCTGGTGAGCAACGGGCAGAGGCAAAGCAATACACTATACAGGAGTACTTTCATGGGTTTGTTGTTTAATGCGCTGAATAACGCGCAACTGTTCATTAAGCAGGTTGATCTGCAACTGCAGATTCTGAATCATTGCCTGAATCAACACTTCCTGATTCGGGTTTTGGGGTAAATCCGCCTTCAGCGACTGATACGATTTTTCGAGCCGGTCCAGATCAGTAGCAAACTCCCGATAGAGCTCCGGATTATCTTCGGTCATTTGTTTCAATTCTGCCCGTTTCGTATCGATCAGCCGGGTGTACTGAACGACTTCTTTTGCATAGGTGGGACTGGCCGCTACCACTTCAGGCTGATGCGTAACGCCATACTCCCGATTCATATACAAAAAGCTACCGACCAGTAACAGTACGGCGACTGAAGCCGCCACGCGCCAGTCGAGGCTTGGCCAGCCAATCTGCCGGCTACCCGCCTGTGAGTGGTTTCTGTGAATTTGCTGGAATGGTGATTTTTGATCCGGCTGCGGGCTCGTTGAACCAACGTCTCCCGGTCCAGCCTTATCCAGACCAGCTTCTATTTTTTGCCATAGTTTTGCCGAGGGCTCTTTATCGTCGAAGTCCTCCCGGTTATCCCGGACGAAGCGTTCAAGGTTATTCTTCATAGCTAATGCGTGAAAAAGTGAGTGAAAAAACGTTGCGGATGGAGTTAGTCACTCGGTCGCTCATTCACAATTAGTTTAGTAGTTCAAGTAATCGTTTTTTACCTCGTAAATATTGTGTTCGTGATGTGGTTTCGCTGATGTTCAAAACATTTCCGATTTCTTCATGATCATACCCTTCAAACAAATACAGCGAGAGAACGACCCGGTAGCCTTCCGGCAATAATTGCATGGCCCGACGTACCCGCTCTACTTCCAATTGAACTCCTTCTTCGTCGAAGGGTTCCGTATCGGCATAATCAGGGCCATCGTCTTCGCCAAATCGGTTTGATTCCATATCAACCAGTTCCAGCCGCCGGGCCCGCAAATGATTGATAGCCCGGTTTACAACGATCTGTTTCAACCACGCACCGAACGTACTCTGCCCGCGGAAGGAATTAATATGGGTAAATGCATCAATAAATGCTTCCTGCAACACATCTTCTGCTTCTGCTTCATGATTCACAATTCGCAGGCAGACATTATACATCGCCTTTACGTACTGCTGATACAGCTCATACTGTGCCCGTCGCTCGCCCTGTTGGCAGCGTTTGACCAAGTCAGCATGGCGATCTGGGTACAGCGGTCCGACGTTTCGGTTTGGTTCCAACAGATTCAGGCTCTGGGTGGTTTAGGTTGTTACTCAGGAGAAAGATGCAGGAAAATGAGGAATGTTGCACAATAATTTAGAAAAAGTGTGCGTTTCTTTGCGCAGCTTCGCTTACCCCTTGTTTTTCTGCATGTTAAGTGATCTTTGTATCGGCTATCAACGTAAAAAAAATACGTTTGTAAACTATTCATTTCGGTTGGCATGCGTTGGTAGCTGACTCCTTTTTCACGAACCTGTATTTTCTACGTTTGCCTCGTCGCTTAGCACCATTTACCCTGTCGTCAACCAAATTATTTCGTACTTTTACTTGTTATAGAAGGATAGAAACGAGCTGAATGGTTGATTACATTTCTGGATTAAATGACCCACAGCGGCAGGCCGTTATGCACGGTAATGGCCCGCTGATGATTATAGCAGGTGCCGGTTCGGGCAAAACCCGCGTACTTACCTACCGAATTGCCTATCTGATCGAAAACGGTATAGATCCCTTTCGAATTCTGGCGTTGACATTTACCAACAAAGCCGCTGGTGAAATGCGTAACCGGATCGAAAAGGTTGTTGGTACAGAAGCCCGCAACATCTGGATGGGTACCTTTCACTCTGTCTTCGCCAAGATACTCCGTATTGAAGCCAAAGCGATCGGCTATACCAGCAATTTTTCGATTTATGATACCGACGATTCGAAGTCGTTGTTACGTAGTCTTATCAAGGAAATGGCGCTGGATGATAAGGTGTATCGCGTCAACAGCGTTTTCGCCCGGATATCCGGCGCTAAAAACCGCCTGATCGGCCCCGATGATTACCTGAACAATTCGGTGATTCAGGCAGATGATGAATCAGCCCGGATGCCGCATATCGGTCGGATCTACAAACAGTATGCGTTACGTTGCTTTCAAGCAAACGCTATGGATTTTGATGATCTGCTGTTCAATACGAACGTACTGTTTCGCGACCATCTGGACATCCTGAATAAATACCAGCATAAGTTTCAGCATGTAATGGTCGATGAGTTTCAGGATACCAACGTATCGCAGTATCTCATCACGCGCAAGCTGGCCGCTGTACATGAGAATATCTGCATAGTGGGCGATGACGCCCAGAGTATTTATGCTTTCCGGGGTGCCAACATCGAAAACATCCTGAACTTCCAGCGCGATTACGGCAAAGAAAATGTCAAGATCGTAAAGCTGGAGCAGAACTACCGCTCGACCAAAACGATTGTAGAGGCTGCCAACTCGATCATTGCCCGCAATAAACATCAGTTGGAAAAGCACGTCTTCACCGATAATGAAGATGGGCCCCCGATTGATGTCATTAAAGCCTCGTCCGACAATGAAGAAGGGCGGCTGGTAGCATCCGCAATATTTGAGACGAAGATGAATGAGTCGCTGACCAACAACGACTTCGCGATTCTATACCGGACCAATGCCCAGTCACGGGCCTTTGAAGAAGCCCTGCGTAAGGTGAGTATCAAATATCGGATTATCGGTGGCTTGTCTTTCTACCAGCGAAAAGAAATTAAGGACCTGATTGCCTATTTACGGTTTACCGTCAATCAGCAGGATGAGGAAGCGTTCAAACGTATTATTAACCTGCCCAAACGGGGTATTGGCGATACGACCGTTGCTAAAATCAGCGTGATTGCTGCCGAAAAAGAGGATTCTGTCTGGGAAATTGTCTCCGAAATCAACAAGCACGTAACCGGTCGGTCAGCCATTGCTATTGAGGGCTTTGCGGATCTGATAAAGAGTTTTAAACTCCTGCTCGATACGAAAGATGCCTTTGAGGTGGCTTCGCACATTGCCAAAGCCTCAGGGCTGCTGAAAGAGTTGTACGATGACAAAACAGTTGAAGGACTCGCCCGGTACGAAAACGTGCAGGAGTTGCTCAACGCCATCAAGGAGTTTGTCGATAACCCGGATAATGAAGAGAAAAGTCTGGGAGCCTTCCTGCAATCGGTTTCGTTACTGACCTCTGCCGATGAAAAGGAAGACGATGGCGATAACGATAGAGTGACGCTAATGACCATCCACGCAGCGAAAGGGCTTGAGTTCAAAAACGTACACATCGTTGGACTGGAAGAGGATTTGTTTCCGAGCCAGATGATGCTCGAAAGCCGAAACGACCTGGAAGAAGAACGGCGGTTATTTTATGTCGCTATCACCCGCGCCGAAAAACGACTGACCGTATCGTATGCCGAAACGCGCTATCACTACGGTCGTCTGAAAATGTGCGAACCAAGCCGTTTTCTGATGGAAATCGATCAGAAGTATCTGAAGCTTTCCAAACTGCGGTCGGCACCGAGCCGAATGGATTTTGACCGCCCAGAGCGAGACCGGAGTGAAAGTACGTCGTCTGGGTCAATGGCCTTTGTCCGGTCGTTAGCCCAGAAAACAGCGCGCACGCAAACCCCACCGACAACTGCATCGCATACGCCATCCGCCGATTTTGCGCCAACCAGCACAGCCGACCTAGCCGCCGGTCAACGGGTTGAACACGCGAAATTCGGTTTTGGAACCGTCAAGAAAGTAGATGTGAACGGAACCGAGCGGAAAGCAACGATTCAGTTTGAGCAGGCAGGCGAAAAGGTGCTGCTGTTAAGTTTTGCCAAACTGCGGGTTGTAGCTTAGTCCTGGCTATTGGCGGCTCGACTCGCTCAGAATCATATCGGCTGCTTTTTCGGCAATCATGATTACGGGGGCATTCGTATTGCCCGACACGATTGTGGGCATAATGGATGCGTCGACAACGCGTAAGCTTTCTATGCCCCAAACACGTAACGTTTCGTCAACGACAGCCTGCTCGTCAGATAATGGTCCCATCCGGCACGTACCAACCGGATGGTAAACCGTTTCTGATCGAGCTATTATATGTTGCCATAGATCTTCATCGGAGCTATAGTTGACCGGCAAATGGATGCCTAAACTGTACGCCCTGAAGGCTTCGGCCTGACTTACTTCTATTGCTTTACGGAGCCCACTGATTAATACGTGTCGATCGGTTTCCTCCGCAAAGTAATTGGGCTGAATAACCGGCGCGTCAAGTGGATTACTGGAACGTAATCCTATATATCCGCGACTTTTAGGTTTCAGGAGCGTTGGCAGAATTGTATAACCGTCGGTGTGAGGATACGTAGCCAGATTATACACGTCAGTCTGATCGTCGTTACCGAAATGTCCGGGCACAAAATGAAACTGCATATCGATCCGATCAGTAGATGCCCGATCCGTTTTCATAAAAGCAACGGCTTCGATGGGGCCTATCGTTAAGGGTCCTGTCCGGTTTATGAAATACTGTGCAAATGCTTTTAGCTGATTAAATGGTTTCAGATAAAAGTTAGCGGAACTACCCCGTTGAGAACTTAAACTGCTGATACCTGTAAATACGTGGTCCTGCAAATTCTGCCCCACACCCGGTAATTCCTTTCTCACTTTTATCCCAACGGCACGTAACGCATCAGCCGGCCCAATACCCGACAGCATCAGCAGTTGAGGGGATTGAAACGCGCCTGCCGATAAAATGACTTCTTTACGTACCATAGCCCGTTGAGTCAGGTTTTTACCCGTAATAAATTCCACGCCGATAGCCCGATCATGCTGGAGTAGAATCTGTGTCGTGTAAGCGTGCGTAATGACCTTCAGATTTGGGCGGTTCAGGGCGGGTTTCAAAAACGCCGATGCCGCGCTATGCCTACGGCCGTCTTTCATTGTAAACTGAAACATCCCTACGCCTTCCTGCTCAGGCCCATTGTAGTCGTTGTTTTGGGTAATACCCGTTTGTTTGCAGCTTTCAACAAAAGCTTCGGCCAGAGGGGTTTGAAAGCGTGTGGCATACGTAACATTCAACGGCCCATTGCTTCCATGATACTTCGGATTAAGTTGCTCGTACTGCTCGTTACGTTCGGAGCGGATAAAATACGGCAGTACGTCCTCAAAGCCCCAGCCAGCGTTGCCGAGTGCCGCCCAATCGTCGTAGTCGCGGGCATTCCCCCGAACATACGCCATCGCATTGGTTGATGAGCAGCCGCCAAGCGTTTTTCCCCGAGGCTGATACATCCGTCGGCCGTTGAGTGCCATTTGTGGTTCTGTCCAGAAAGCCCAGTCAACCGCAGAGCCATGCAGTTTAGTATAGGCGGCCGGAATATGAATTTCCATTTTCTTATCCGGCCCACCTGCTTCCAGCAGAAGGACTGTATTTTCTGGATTCGCCGATAATCGATTCGCCAATACGCAACCAGCTGACCCAGCACCAACGATGATGTAGTCGAAAGTCATATCATTGAAATAGCTATGCGATCATTTCTATAATTCTTCGCACAAATAATAGAAATTAATCAATTCAAATGACTTTCAGAAACAATGATTTTGCTAGCTGTAGGCAGGGAAAGACTTAAAATTTGTAAACAAAATTTAAACACTTCGCTTTATAATTTGTAGTTGCTCTGGTCTGTCTTGTTTACATGGACGAACCAGCTGTGCAGAGATGAATTTTGTGAGATTAGGCAGCAACGAAACGACTTTTCGCTATGGATGATATACGTGTACTGGCCAAAGGCCTTCGGTTTCCTGAAGGTCCTGAATTTGATGCTGCTGGTAACCTTTGGTGCGTAGAGCAGGAAGGTGAAGGTTTATTTTGTCGGCAGGCCAACGGTGCCACAAAGCGGGTCCATACAGGTGGCCGGCCGAATGGTCTGATATGCCATCAGGGATCTTTATGGTTTTGTGATTCAGGCTATAATGCCATTCGTCGCATGAATCTTAAGACCGAAGCTCTTGATACAGTCATTAACCAAATAAGTGGTCAACCACTTAATATGCCTAATGACTTGCTATTCGATGATAATGGAAATTTGTTAATCACCTGCCCCGGACCGCCCGACGACAGTGAACAGGGGTACGTAATCGTTTATGCAGCCAATGGCTCCATTGAAGTAATAGCGGACGGTCTGGCTTACCCTAATGGGCTAGCCTTACTTCCAGACCGACGCACATTACTGATCGCCGAAACCCATAATCAGCGAATATGGAGCGGATACTGGGATGCAGAAGCGTTAAGCTGGGAAACCATTCGCGTCTGGACAACGGTTATCGAAAATCCTGAACCAGGCGACATCCCTGGCCCCGACGGAATGGTTGTTGGCCTTGATGGGAATCTTTATGTCGCCGTATTTGGAGCAGGCATCGTACGGGTATTCTCTGGTGAAGGGGAATTTGTGAGAGATATTCAGTTACCTGGTCAGAACCCATCCAATTGTGCGATAGACCCCACCGGAGAGTTGGGACTGGTTGTAACAGAAACCGAAAAAGGAGAGCTTTTGAGTGTGGCTATATAAAATTGGGTGGGTTTTCCGGTTGCTCTCGTTCAAATCAACTCAAGACCGGAAAACCCACCCAATTTTGCTAAACAACTATTAGCTTTTCAGTTCGGCCAGCACCGTAACGCCCCCCTGGGTAACGTCGCCAATTTTTACGTTGATCTCGGCATCTAAGGGTAGAAACACATCGACGCGTGAGCCAAATTTAATGAAACCAAATTCTTCGCCCTGCTTAACCGGTTCGCCTTCTTTTACATACCAGATAATCCGACGGGCTACGGCACCCGCAATCTGACGTAGTAACACCTCTACACCGTTTGCGGTCTGGATAACAACCGTTGTCCGCTCATTTTCGGTGCTTGATTTGGGGTGCCATGCTACCAGATATTTCCCAGGAAAATACTTGAAATAACGCACGATACCCGAAACAGGATTTCGGTTAACGTGCACATTCAGGGGTGACATAAAAATTGAGATCTGCCGACGACGATCTTTAAAATACTCCCCCTCCGTAGTTTCTTCAATTACTACAATCTTTCCATCAGCGGGAGCAATTACCCGAGTGTCGCCCGTCGTTAACAGCCGATTAGGAACGCGAAAAAACTGTACGATTAATACAAACAGAATCAGGCTGACAATTGCCAGCAAAGTAATAGCAGTTGGATTGTCGGAAAATAGATAAACATAAGCGAGCACATTCAAGGCTAATAGAACCAGCCCTGTTGTGACCATTATAGTAGTCCCTTCACGGTGTAAACGCATGAGTCAATTTGTAATTTTTGATTACTGATTTATGATAAACAGAAAACAAAGTTATATGATAACAAACAGCAGACCGTTTGTTCATTCATAAATCAGCAATCAAAAGTCGAAAATCAATAGCCGCCCCGGAATTTGTACGTACTGGCCACCTTATCGATAGCAACGATATAAGCCGCTAAACGCATTGGCACTTTATACCGTTGTGACGTTTCAAATACCCGGTCAAAAGCATCTTTCATGGCCCGATCTGCCCGGCGATTTACGCGGTCAAGAGTCCATTTATAGCCAATTCGGTTCTGCACCCATTCAAAATAAGAAACCGTAACGCCACCGGCATTTGCCAGAATATCAGGCACAACCAGTATGCCTTTGCTGTTGATTATTTCATCGGCACTAGCCGAAGTAGGGCCATTAGCACCTTCGACAATCATCTTTGCCTGAATCGAACCTGCATTATCGTCGGTTATTACGTCTTCTTTGGCAGCCGGTACCAGAACATCTACAGCTAGAGAAAGCAACTCTTCATTTGAAATGCTTTCTGCCCCTGTAAATCCTTCCAGTGTGCCTTTGTTTGAGTTTCGATAGTTTACTGCCGCCGTAATATCGATACCGTTTTTATTGTAATAACCGCCCGATATGTCGCTGATAGCCACAACCGTAACACCACGTTCATGAAGCAGTTCGGCAGCAAATGAGCCAACATTCCCGAAGCCCTGCACAGCGGCTGTGGTCCGATACGGATTCATACGTAATTTGTCCATTGCGGCCAAAGCGGCTACCGTAACTCCCCGCCCCGTCGCTTCAGTACGTCCAAGCGAACCACCCAATACGAGCGGTTTACCCGTTACTACACCATTTACGGTCATTCCTTTCGATTTGGAATATTCGTCCACAATCCAGGCCATTTCGCGCGGACCTGTGCCCATATCCGGTGCCGGAATGTCGCGGTCGGGGCCAATTACGTCGAGCATGGCAACAGTGTATTGACGAATAAGCCGCTCAATTTCTCCTGCCGACATTTCGCGTGGATTGCAGGCAATACCACCTTTAGCACCACCATACGGAATATCGACAACCGCGCATTTCCAGGTCATCCAGGCAGCCAACGCCCGAACTTCATCGAGGTTTACAGCCGGATCAAGACGAATACCGCCTTTGGCTGGTCCGAGAATATTAGAATGAATTACACGATAGCCTTCAAAAACCCTGATCGTCCCGTTATCCATCGTTACGGGAAGACCTACAATTACCTGCCGGGCTGGCACTTTTAAAATGTCATACATCTCGTCGGTAATGCCCACCAATTTGGCTGCGGCATCAAAGCGCGACATCATCGATTCAAGCGGATTCTCTTTATCTTTTATTGGAGCTGGTTCAATATATCCCATGGTCTTACTTTAACTTCTTTCTTAAAAACAAATTCTGTCGTGAAGTGTGCTGCAAACTTAATAAATCAAGTATAATATTATGAAAGGTCTATTTTTTCTAAGATTAATATAAAATTAACAAACCATAGAATTATTCTCCCCGAACCCGTATTTCCAAACAGTTTTGCTCAATATTCATTAGAATCCGAAGATTCGTTTGAAAAATATACTAATGCCAATTCAGCAAGTTTTTAGAAAAAGTTATCTATAGGTACGTGAATCGTTGAAAAACTAATTAGAAAACATTAATTTTGTGGCCAGAATAAAGTACCCTATCTAACGTACGTACTTATTATGGTTCAGGAAGAAAAAAAACGTTATTCGGAAGAAGACCTTAAAGAATTCGAGGAACTGATCAGTCAGAAGCTCGAAGCCACCCGTAGCGAACTGAACTACATTAAGGAAACGCTTAGCAAACGCAATGACAGTGGTACCGACAATACTTCAGGAAACTCTAAACTTCTTGAAGACGGCGCCGATACCAGCGAACGCGAAAATTTAAGCCAGTTGGCCGCTCGTTTACAGAAGTTCATTCAGCAGTTAGACGCTGCAATGGTACGTATTAAAAACGGTACGTATGGCATCTGTAAAGATACCGGCAAACTGATTCCTAAAGAACGTCTACGGGCTGTACCTCACACACAGCAAACGATCGAAGCTAAACTGCGTCAGTCACGATAGCCTCATTAAGTCGGTAAACAGAACAGCTTCACTATATTAACTGGTGAAGCTGTTTTTATTTTGCCCTACTTTTTTAAAACAAATCAGTTCGTATTTTGTAGATAACGCAGATAGAAATCTAACTGTGTATAATTATGCTGGAACGTCTGGAAGAAATTCGTGAGAATATATTCCGCTATTTAGAGGCCCGGATTGAACTATTTACACTGGAACTCCGGGGTAAAATAGAGGAAGGTGTTGTTGTTGGTGTGCATGGCATTGTTTTGGCGCTGCTCGGTACAATGACCACTATTTTTTTGTTTATTCTCTTAGCTGCTTATTTAAATGAAGTGTTGGAGAGCCGTTATCTAGGCTTTTTAATTGTTGCTGGTTTTTTTCTGCTTTTAAGTTTGTTGTGGATCGGTGCTAAAGAGTTTTTTAAAGCGAAAATCAGAGTAGCTGCCTATAATTCCATTAAAAAGAGCCAGGAGAAAAAAACAGAAGAAAAATCAGAAGCCGTTGAAGAACTGATGGCGCAAACCCGCTCTTCAATGAGTAATACAGGTAACTAATTCATTGTAAGTCAATTAATCGTTTTGCTGCTCATCTGTTGACAACCACTACCTGATTAAGTTCATACGAATCAAGAACAAATAAGATGGAAGATCCCAAAGTACCATTTGCCGACACAACTGCCCGGCGCGCTCAGTTAATGGCGGCCACAGAGCGATTTAAAACCTCCATTACAGATGGTGTCGAATCCATTAAAGATGATGCTACCGAAGTCGGGAAAACAACGGTGTTTGTTGCAGGTGCCGCTTTAGCCGTATATTTGGTTGTAAATGCCATTCTGCCTAAGTCTGATGAATATCGGTACGCCGAGAAATACGGAGAACCGGATGAATTAGATGACGACGATTACGAAGATGGTGATGAGGATGACCTGGAGTCTGTTCCCCCGTCAAATCGTAAAGCCGTAAAGCAGCAGGCCGACAAAATAAAAACCTCGGCTGCTACAAGCGGGCTAATCAGCGGTATATTAACATCTGTTTTAACCAATATCGCCCGTGAGCAGCTAACTGGATTTTTAGCCCGCATCCGTTCCAATAATGCCATCAATCCAACTGCCGATCCAACCGAATACCACAAACAGGCACCCACAGAGCCTGTTGACTACTCTTCGTCATTATAGGCTTTCTGGCCGAAAGGCATTAGCCGTTTTGCTCGATCCTGATAAAATCGAGCAAAACGCGCTTTCAGACCTGGTGGTTAGTACAACTCGTTTTCCTGTCGACTTCTTTTTGGTCGGTGGCAGTTTAGTCACGGATTACGTGCATAAAGAGGTTATTGCCACCATCCGTCGACATAGCCAAACGCCAATTATTCTGTTTCCCGGCAATCCGACTCACATTGAGCCTTCGGCAGACGCCATTCTGTTTCTTTCGCTTATTTCTGGCCGGAATCCTGAATTTCTAATAGGACAGCACGTTATTGCCGCTCCCTTACTAAAAAAAAGCGGGCTGGAAATTTTGCCAACAGGCTATATGCTGGTCGATAGTGGTACGCAGACAACCGTCTCATACATAAGCGGCACCATGCCCCTGCCACACGATAAACCTGGCGTAGCAGCCTGTACAGCGATGGCGGGAGAAATGCTCGGCTTAAAACTGATTTATTTGGATGCTGGCAGCGGGGCCCGTTGGGCTGTATCGCCTATAATGATCGCTGCGGTACGTGCCGCCGTCGATCTGCCGATAATTGTGGGTGGAGGAATCAATTCGGGCGAAAAAGCGTACGAAGCCTTAAAAGCCGGGGCAGATATGATCGTTGTCGGTAATGGCATTGAGCAGAACCCGGATTTATTACCACAGCTTTCGGCCGCTGTTCGCGAGTTTAATCAATCAGTCGTTCAAGCTTAACTTATGAAATCGTTTGCTTTCTCGCTATTCGCTGTGATGAGCCTTCTTTGTGGTTGTCTTGCCTTCTGCTCACCTGCAATTGCTCAATCCCGTAACCAGCAGATCTACACGGTCGCTGAACGGCAACCCGAGTTTCCGGGTGGAAATTCCGCTTTAAGCCTTTATCTGGCCGAAAACATTCAGGTTCCCAGTGCGCTGATAAAAAAAGGCCCCAATATTGGCTCTGTATCAGCTAAGTTTATTGTCGACGAGTTCGGTTATGTCCATGACCCACGGGTGGTGACCAAGCCGCTCGATAAAACTATGGAGAAGGGTATGCATAAGTATATGGTCTCCATTATAGCAGCGGTTGAGAAAATGCCCCGCTGGCGACCCGGTGAGGTAGATGGCAAACCCGTATCGGTATTCTATACCCTACCTATTGAGGTGCATATGCCTTATTAGCAGAAGGGAGTAAAGGGAAAAGGAGAAAGGAAATGCGCTGGCACATCCTTTCTCCTTTTTCCTTTACTCCCTTCTGCAGCCCTATTTATACGTTCATCAGTGATTCACGACGGCGCATTTTACCAGCTGGAATCCCAAACATCATCTTAAACCGGCGGCAGAAATAAGCGGTATCTTTGTAGCCTACTTCCGAACCGATAGCGCGAATACTCTTTTTACTCGTACGTAATAACCCCACAGCAGCTTCCATCCGCTGGTACTCGATGTAATCCTGTGGATTAATGCCGGTCAGCATTTTAAAATACTGTCCCACGTAATCTTCCGATACGTTCGCTACGTTCGCTAACACTTTGTTCGATAAATCTCCACCCAAGTTTTCCTTGATATAGGCAAAGATGTCAATCAGTCGTGGGTCTTTAAAATACGTGCTGTTAGTAACCAATTGCTCAACAAACAGGTGATTCTTAAGGATATACCGAACGACCTCGATAACAATTTCCTCGGTTTTGATTTTGATAATCCGGCCTTTACCAGCCAGATCTGTCATATCTTCGGCTAGAATCTGATCGATTGTGGTAGCTAAGTGTTCTTCCCGCTTGATAATGAACGGAGGTACATCCAGCGAGTTGAAGAAGTTGACTGAGTCAAACACTTTGGCCTCAAAGGAGACGTAACCAAATGAGTTTGGCAGATGGCCAATCAGTTTAGGGTCATGATTTCCTTCCCAGTACGCTTCCCGATGCGTCATGAATTCTTCATTCGAGACGGTTTTGGGGTTGGATGGATCACCGTACGTAACCGTAACGTGTTTGCCACCTGGGATAAACAGCATATCCCCTACCTCAACTTTTATTTTTTCATCTCCGATGGAAACATCCCCGTTATAGAGAATCAATAACGTATTTTCTACATCGTAGAAGTTCTTGATTGTGATCGGCTGTAAAATCCGAATATTGCGGGCCTTAATGAATTTAACGCCCAACGATTCGATTATTTTATTGTAATCTTCCATGGCTGAAAGGAGGTTGCTCTAAAATCTGTGCCTACATACAAAGTTGCACAAAACTAATAATTTGTACAAAACTAATAAAAGTGTAAAAGTTTCCAAAAAATAAAAAAATAGTGCATCTCTAAGTTGAAGACGCACTATCTCTTTTGAAAAATTCTATTTTACTAAGAAAATTCTTAGCGGACCAGTTCTTGGGCAATCACTAATTTTTGGATTTCCGAAGTACCTTCATAAATCTGAGTGATTTTCGCATCGCGCATTAAACGCTCCACGTGGAATTCTTTGACATAACCGTAGCCCCCGTGGATTTGAACAGCTTCGGTGGTTGCCCACATGGCTACGTCCGAAGCGAACAATTTAGCCATTGCAGCCGCCTGCACGTAATCTTTATGCTCATCCTTTAGCCTTGCCGCCTTATAAACAAGCAGACGAGCCGCTTCAATTTTAGTGGCCATTTCAGCTAACTTAAACTGAATAGCCTGATGATCAAATATTTGCTTACCAAAGGCTTTACGTTCCTGACTGTATTTCAACGCCAGTTCATAAGCGCCCGCAGCTATGCCCAGTGCTTGTGCGGCAATCCCGATACGCCCGCCGTTGAGCGTCGCCATAGCAAATTTAAATCCGAACCCGTCATCACCTATACGGTTTTCCTTCGGCACCTTTACGTCAGTAAACAGCAGCGAGTGAGTATCCGATGCCCGAATGCCCATTTTATCTTCCTTTTTGCCTACTACAAAGCCCGGCGCTCCTTTTTCAACGATCAGGCAATTAATTCCCCGGTGTTTTTTCTCCCGGTCGGTCTGCGCAACGACAAGGCAAACGCCTGAGGAGTTGCCATTCGTAATCCAGTTTTTGGTGCCGTTCAGTAAATAGAAATCACCCTTATCTTCCGCGGTTGTTGTTTGTGAGGTAGCATCCGATCCAGCTTCGGGCTCCGACAGGCAGAATGCGCCAATGATCTGACCGGTAGCCAGTTTAGTCAGGTATTTCTGTTTTTGCTCTTCAGTCCCGTAAGCTTCCAGCCCATAACACACCAGCGAGTTATTCACTGACATAACAACCGAGGCTGACGCATCAATTTTCGAGATTTCCTCCATTGCCAGTACGTAAGAAACGGCGTCCATACCCCCTCCTCCGTACTCAGGCGATACCATCATGCCCAGGAAGCCCAACTCGCCCATCCGTTTTATCTGTTCAGTCGGAAACCGGGCTTCATTATCCCGTTCGATGATACCGGGTAATAATTCGTTCTGTGCAAAATCGCGGGCAGCTTCCTGAACAGCAAGATGCTCCTCCGATAAATTAAAATTTAGGCCCTGTAACTCTGTTGCTGCCGTTGCCATATAAATTGCTTTACTAATCTGGTATAATCAATGGAGTAAAAGTACTAAAAAACAAACCCACAGATATGCATGCATCCGACCGGGATTTGTGTGATTTTATTGACCAACTATGATTTTGTTTTCATAGAAAACGAACTTTTGACAATCATAGTCGGTCAATAAAATCACATAAATCCCGGTTCAAACAATAGGCTAATTAACTCAGCCATACAAGCTGGTTTAGAGGCCCCTTCCAGTTCGAATAAACATTCTATAGTGGCTTTAAGACCCTTACCCTGCGGTTCCGTATGTTGCAATGTTGCTCTCATGCGTAAATGGCTTCCAACGGGTACAGTATTCATAAATCGAATTTTATTCGCTCCATAATTAACTCCCATGGTTACGGATTCAATTCGATAAAGCTCAGACAATAGCTTGGGAGCCAGCGACAGCGTCAGAAAACCATGTGCAATGGTTGTTTTGAAAGGTGATTCACGAGCCGCCCGCTCAGGATCAGTATGAATCCACTGGTAGTCACCCGTCGCCTGAGCAAAGCGATCAACCATTTCCTGCGTAACGGTCAGGTAATTCGTTACGCCAAGTGATTGACCTATATGGCCTGAAAACGCAGCCAGATTTATAAAGGTTAGCATCGTTCTTCGGGTTTATGCAATTTTGCCGATATGACTGCCCGCTCTGTTCACCTGTTTCAGTTTGAAAGCTATCAAATTGCGTACCGAAAGTTCGGACGAGGGCAATCTGTGTTAATAGCTTTTCATGGCTTTGGCCAAACAGGTCAGGTCTATTTGCCTATAGAAACGTATCTAGCCAGCCAATTTACCGTTTACGCCATTGATTTGTTTTTTCACGGCAACAGCTATTACCCTGATAATAAACCCCTTTCAGAAGCTAGTTGGTGGCGATTGTTGGATGCTTTTTTACTCGAGCAACGTATCGAACGGTTTTCGCTGATGGGCTTCAGTCTGGGCGGGCGATTTGCCCTATCAATGGTGGAAGGTTTTTCTGATCAGCTCGATCAACTGATTCTGATTGCCCCCGACGGCATTATAGTCAACGGCTGGTATCGATTGGCAACAGGTTCTGGACCGGGTCGTTTTTTATTTCGTTACGGCCTGAAACACCTGTCTATCCTGTACGGGCTCGGACATCTGCTAACACGTCTGGGTTTGCTGAATCGAACGGTGATGCGCTTTGCCGAAATTTCACTTCATACAGCTAAACAGCGTGAGCGTGTCTACCAAAGCTGGACACAATTTCGGTGCATTAAGCCCAATCTCGATTCTATTAGCCACAGCCTGAATACGAAAGCGATTAGCGTACATTTTTTCGTCGGTGCCTTTGATCGACTTGTACCCGGCACGTATATATCGCCTTTGACCCAAAAAATCAGGCGTTTTAAATTGACGGTTTTAAAAACAGGACATAACCGATTGATTGAGCTAGCCGCTGAAAAGTTGATTAATTCAGCTATATAGACAACCAAAATAGATTCTATTTCAGCGATTTCTGGATAACATGCCACAGACCGGCAATCGAAATAACAACCAGACCAATGACAATAATCTGTGTCCAGGAACTTTGATTGGGGTTTTCCAGCAGCGTTTTAATTTCACGGGCTTCATGTCCCGACCAGATAGCCAGCAACGTCCTGGGCGTCATCCCCAAAAAACCACCCAGCAGAATATTCCGGAGTTTTGCCCCTGATAAAGCAAACATCAGATTCGTCAGACCGAATGGAAGAACCGGAGAGAGTTTGGCGTAGAAGATTACCTCCAGCTCATTGTTCAGAATTCGGTCAAGTATCGACTGAGCTTTCGGATTCTGCCGAATAAAGGTTCGGAATCGTTCATGATCGAACCAACGAACCAGCAGGTTGATAAAGAGAATGCCTCCGAAATTGATAACGAACAGGGGAAGTACAGCCTGCCAACCCAGAAAGTAGCCAAATATCAGCGCCAGCATAGTCGGCGGAGTCAAACCAGCGGATGTAAGCGTGAAAATAAACGTAATACCAGCCCACTGCCAGGCCGTTAATCCGGCAATGGCAGACTCATATACAATAGCGTAATACGTCAACAACGACGTAACAACTATGGGTGTTGCCGACAATACGATACCTGCAATGGCGGGTCCGGTAAAATTTTTAAGAATGGTGTTCTTCACGTCTACCAAACGGGCAAACCGTGTCTGTGGTTTAATGTGATCCGAACTTTAACAAATATGATCCATCCGGGCTTATTCAATAAGTCCTAGCTTTCAGCGCCAGACAGTAAATCTCCTCACCACTTTCGCTACTTTTGAGCATGAAATTCGGAACCAAAGCCATCCATGCCGGTATTGAGCCGGACCCAACCACAGGCGCAATTATGACGCCTATTTATCAAACGTCGACCTACGTACAGGAATCACCGGGAAAGCACAAAGGGTACGAGTACGCCCGAACGCAAAACCCGACGCGAACAGTCCTGCAAAATAATCTGGCAGCGCTCGAAAACGGCAAACATGGAATCTGTTACTCGTCTGGTTTGGGGGCAACCGATGCAATTCTTAAGCTTTTTAAACCCGGTGATGAGATTGTTGCCAGCAGCGATCTATACGGTGGTACGTACCGGATCATGGTACGTGTTTTTCAGGAGTTCGGCCTCAAATTCAAATTCGTAGACTTGTCGAACCCAGCTAATCTGGAAGCAGCGGTTACGCCTTCGACAAAGATGGTTTGGATTGAAACCCCAACAAATCCGCTGCTCCGACTGGTCGATATTGCCGCCATTGCCGCATTTACAAAGGCTCGCCATATTCAGCTCGTGGTCGATAATACGTTTGCTTCACCCTATCTCCAGAACCCGCTCGATTTAGGCGCTGATATCGTGATGCATTCGGTTACAAAATACCTTGGCGGTCACTCGGATACCGTTATGGGTGCTATTGTTCTGAACGACGATGAAACGGCGCAGCGGCTTGCTTTTATTCAGAATGCGTGTGGGGCCGTACCCGGTCCACAGGATTGTTTTCTGGTGCTACGTGGCATTAAAACGCTCCACATCAGAATGCAGCGGCACTGCGAAAACGCCATGAAAGTGGCTCAGTATCTAAACCAGCATCCTAAAGTTGGTCAAGTTTATTACCCGGGTTTGGAATCGCATGTGGGCCATGAACTGGCCAAAAAACAGATGCGCGATTTTGGCGGTATGGTATCGTTCGAGTTAAAAGGCGATTCAATGCCCGAAGCCGTGCGGGTTATGGAAAGCTTCGAAGTATTTTCACTGGGCGAATCGCTAGGGGGAGTCGAGTCACTTTGCACCCATCCAGCCAGTATGACCCACGCAAGCATACCTAAAGAAGAACGGCAACGTAACGGCTTGAAAGACACGCTAATTCGCCTGAGTGTTGGTATTGAGGACGTAGAGGATCTGATTCAGGATCTGGATCAGGCCATCTGAACCAGGATTTTCTGGATCTAACTGATTGACCTGATTTTATTACCCAATTCATTGGATGCATAATCATGTTAATCCGTTAAATCCAGAAAATCCTGGTTTAGAAACGTATTCGTATTCCGGCCAAGAAATTCCGTCCTGCCTGGGGATAATAGCTATTATCAGCCGTTACGTTTCCTTCAACGATATAGGCATATGTATAGCCATTCGATTCATACAATTCGTTGAATACGTTATTGAATAGCAACGTAAACGCGATTTCCTGAGCGAACTTTGGCTTTAAGCTGTAAATCAGACGGATATCGTTTGTAAAATACGCGTTGATCTTACGATTCTCGTTTGATGTGTTATCCAGATACTGCTTCCCGACATATTTCGAAAGCAGGCCAAGTTCCAAACCTTTTGCAGGCGTAAACAACAATTGTGACCCGGCAATCACATTTGGCGAGAACGAAATATCCGTTTCGCTATATTGACGCGCTTCCTGCTCACCGTTGTCAAAATTGTCGAGATACTCGGTAAAATTTTTGATTTTGTTCTGACTGAACGTAGCGTTTACATTCCAGCGTAATTGCTTCGCTAGTCTTGTTCCAAGTTCCAGCTCCAGTCCGGCCCGGTAACTTTTGGGTACGTTCACACGGTTATAAGCCCCAACGTCATTCAGTTGGCCCGATAAAACCAGCTGATTTCGATAATTCATGAAATAGGCATTTGCTGTGAAGGCAAGGCGTTCGGACTGAACTTTATAACCGATCTCATAATCAACCAGCGTTTCTGCCTTTGGCCGGCTCTCTGGCGACGACTGAGTGTAGTCGTCCCGGTTAGGTTCACGGTGCCCCACTCCCACCGATCCGTAGATTGAGCTACGGTCATTAATGGTATACGTCAGACCGCCTTTTGGGTTAAAAAATGTTAGCGTTGCATCCTGCTGAACATTCTGCAGCTGACTATTAAAGCCCAGAAACGAGTAATAAACTGTTCGTACCTGCAAATCGGCAAATGCGTTGAGCGAATTGCTGAACTGATAAAAAGCCTTTGCGTAGAGGTTAAAATCTCGTTTCGTAGCATCGTCGTTGTAGTAGCGATGGCGAATGTCTGTGTTTCCGGCCACGCGCGCCCAGATTATCTCACCGTAGTGCGCCCCTTTATATTGATTCCAGCCCCCGCCAATATTAGCCGTTAGTTTGCCAAAGCTGTTGTAATCCAGCGAAAAAACGGTTCCGTAGAAATCATTGTCAAGCCATTTGCGCCGGATAATGTCGGTTTTTGAAATTACAGAATCGCCAATTGTTACGTTAGGCAACCCGTATTTGCTGAAGCTGTCGTTTGGCTTTAGCTCTTCATAATACCCTTTGCCTTTTGTATAGAAGAACGACAGATTCGCCCGCCAGTTTTTGCTCAACTCATGCGAACTGATCAACTGGTAATTATCCTGCTGGTAGTTATCGGTCTGGTTATCATAGGTAAACGAGTTGTATGTTCTGTTCGTCTTCAGTAGCGATTCTGGTATGCCATTCCAGGCTTGGTACGTTTGCTCTTGTCCCGAAAATACATTTAATCGAACGAAGCTCTTTTTGGCGTAATAACCAGCCGATAGATAAAAGGATTTAAGATCGGAAAAGGCTCGGTCGACGTATCCATCAGAATGAATTTTCGAAAGGCGGGCGTCCAGCACGAAATGATTATTCAGCAAACCCGTCCCGGCCAGTACGTTCACTTTTCGCGTACCGAACGACCCGGCAGATACATTGGCTTCGGCATACGGTTTATCCTCCAGTTTATTCGTCTGGATATTAACCGATGCTCCAAACGCACCCGCCCCGTTTGTCGACGTACCAACACCCCGTTGAATCTGAATTGTACTCACTGACGAAGCGAAATCAGGCATATCAACGAAAAATGTCCCCTGCGATTCGGCATCATTATAGGGAATACCATTGAGCGTTACGTTTACTCGGGTAGCATCGGAGCCACGAATACGGATGCCTGTATATCCCACGCCTGTACCCGCATCCGACGTAGTGACAATGGAAGGCGTAAAGTTGAGTAGTTGTGGAATATCCTGTCCCAGATTCAGCTTATCCAGATCCCGACGTGTTACGTCCGTGTAAGCAATTGCCGATTTTTGGTTGGCCCGTGTTGCACTCACTACAACCTCATCGACAGCCACAGCCGTTTTCTGCAACGTAATGGTGATTGTGGTATTCTGCGTCAGGTTGAGCGTCTGTGTCTGGGGAGAAAAGCCCAGTAAAGAAACACGTAAGGAAGTAGGGCCCGGCTTAATATTCGTGAGCTGAAAATTTCCCTCGGCATCCGTAAAAGTCCCTTTGTACGTTCCTTCAAGTACAATAGCTGCACCGGGCAGCGTACCGCCCTCGGCATCACTGACCGTTCCCGAAATAGTAATTTGTGCCCAGGAAGGCATAGTTAACAGCCATAATAGGGCTGTAAGATAAACTGGCACAGTCGTCGGTTTTTTCATGACGAAAAAGCATGACGATAGGCAAAGGGGCCAAACCTACCTTTGGTTAGTTATTATGTTAACGTAAGAAAACCAGTTCCCTTCGCGGCATTACCCGCGCAGGTTCGATGGGTATAATCTCAGCCCGTTGTTTTAGGGCACCCCTTATCTAAGATTAGCGTGGCAAAGTTAATTTAATTTTAACAAAACAAGACTTTATGTCATTCGTTTCTTTTGTGAACTAGTATTGTTACGTATGAACGAGTTTGATTTAGTTGTGTTGCAGGAAGATGTTGCTGACGGGCGCCTGAGAGCCGGCGACGTTGGTACGATTTTAACCGTGTACAATGAAGGAAAAGCTTTTGAGGTCGAGTTTGTCACGTTAATTGGTCAGGCGATAGCTATCGAAACGTTATTACCGCATCAAATTCGTCCCGTACGCCCATCAGAAATCATGGCTGTACGCGATATGTTCCTACAGGAACAAAATGATTCGTAAACTTTTGAGGTTTACGCTTTTCCGTAATGGTAAATATTCATAATTTTGCAGTCCAAATTGCAAAAGCATGAGTAAAAAGAACACCGGAATGGAGTTTCTGGAAGACCCCGATGCGCTGGCCGGTCAGCTGGAACGGGCTGAAGATTTTTTCGAGCAGAACCGAAACATCGTTTTTGGTGTGTTGGGTGGCATCCTATTGCTAGTAGCTGGCTTCTTTGGATATCGGTATTATATCGGTACTCAGGACGAAACCGCACAAACCGAATTGTTCCCATCGGTTTACCAACTCGAAGCAGATTCCCTCAAAAAAGCGCTGAATGGCGATGGCAAAAGCCCTGGCCTAATAGCCGTTGCCGACAATTATGGGTCGACCCCAGCTGGGAATTTGGCAGCGTTTTATGCAGGTGTTGCCTTAATTAAACAGGGCAAATACGACGAAGCCATTGACCGTCTGAAAAATTTTAGTGCTTCAGATTTACTGGTGCAGGCTCGTGCTTACGCGCTCATTGGCGACGCTTATATGGAAAAGAAAAGCTTCGATGAAGCGGCTGAGTATTACCAGAAAGCAGCTGACTATAAGCCAAATAAATATTTTACGCCCGGTTATCTGTTGAAACTGGCTACTGCTCAGGAACAGGCTAAGCAAAACGATAAAGCTATTGAGACATATAATAGCATTATCGATAAATACGCTCAGTCTGCCGAGGCCATTAGTGCTAAGAAGTATAAATCCATGCTCGAAGCGATGGTCGGTGAGTCATAAGCGTAGATAAACGATTACTACAAAGGACAAAACCGACCAAGTTTTGTCCTTTTTTATTGTCTGAACCGGGATTTATTTGACTTGTATGACAGGCATGATTTTGCTTTCAACAGAGAAAAAATTCTGGTTTTGACAACCCTTAAATCAGCTAATTAAAATAAATCCCGCCGGGTTGCCGGTGCAATTCAGATGGCCACAGCCGAAAAAAACTTAAGTGTCTTTTCAACGGACGATTTACCTGATGTGAGTCGACGCAGATTCGCAATTCTTGTTTCGGAATGGAACAGTGAGGTCACCGAAGCGCTTTTTGCGGGTGCTTACAAAACCCTCCTCGATAACGGTGCTACGTCCGAAAATGTCATCCGTGGCAATGTACCGGGTAGTTACGAATTGAGTTTAGGCGCACTGTGGTTCGCTCAGCGCGACGATATTGATGCTGTGATTGCTCTTGGTTGCGTCATACAGGGCGAAACGAAACATAATGACTACATCAACCATGCCGTAGCTCAGGGTCTAACAAATGTTGGCCTGCAAACGGGTAAGCCGATCATTTTTGGCGTTCTGACGCCCAACGATCAGCAGCAGGCGCTTGATCGGGCGGGTGGCAAACATGGCAACAAAGGGGATGAAGCAGCTATAACGGCAATTAAAATGCTGGGATTACAGCAACAGGTTTATAGTTTTCAATTTAAATGATTGACTGATTGACTGGTTGAATGATCGAATTCAATTCAACCAGTCAATCAGTCAACAATTCTATCATTCTATGCACGTCTGGAAATTTGGCGGTACATCGGTCGGGAAGCCCGAGCGTATGCAGTCTATCCGCAAGTTGATCACCGAAGATGATACTCGGAAAATTGTCGTATTGTCGGCTCTGTCTGGCTCAACCAACGCTTTATTAGCCATTGGCGAATCGCTTAAAGCCAATAATGATTCTGAGGCCAACGCAAAAATCGACGCGCTCAAAGCGCATTATGATAGGTTTATCAATGATCTGTACAAAACGGAAGAAGGGAAAGCCGCCGGTCAGAGAATTGTCGATAACGAATTTTCATTTATCCGTTCCCTAACAGGCATTAAGCCTTTTACCCTTAAGCAGGAAAAGGAATTAGTGGCCGAAGGCGAATTGCTGAGTACACAGATTTTCCAGGCGTTTCTGGTTGAAGAAGGCGTTTCGTCAACGCTGTTACCGGCCCTCGAGTTTATGCGTATTGACGCGGATAACGAGCCGGAAATTCACTTTACACAACAAAAACTAGCCGAAATTCTACCCCAGCAGGACGACAAGCAGATCATTGTTACACAAGGATTTATTTGCCGAAATCCCCGTGGCGAAGTCGACAACCTCAAGCGTGGTGGTTCAGACTATACAGCATCGTTGATCGGGGGCGCTATTCAGGCGGAAGAAATCCAGATCTGGACAGACATTGACGGGATGCACAACAACGATCCTCGCATCGTGAAGAATACGTTCCCGGTTCGGGAACTTACATTTGATGAAGCGGCTGAACTGGCGTATTTTGGTGCGAAAATCCTGCACCCATCGACTATCACTCCTGCCCGGATGTTTGGTGTACCTGTGCGACTGAAAAACACGATGGAACCGAGCGCTCCGGGTACATTGATCGCGGATCGTACTTCAAGTGAAGTGTTTAAAGCGGTGGCTGCCAAAGACGGGATTACGGCTTTGTATATTCACTCGACCCGTATGCTGAATGCGTATGGCTTCCTACGCCGGATATTCGAGATCTTCGAAAAGTATAAAACGCCGGTCGATATGATTGCTACGTCTGAAGTTTCAGTATCGGTTACTATCGATAACACAGAGCGCATCGACGATATCAAAGCTGAACTGAGTGCGTTCTGTACGCTTGAAGAACCAGATTACGACCAGACGATTATCTGTGTAGTTGGCAATTTCAGTGCCGACAACGAGGGAGTAGCCGTACGTGTTTTTAACGCGATGAAAAACATACCTATTCGCATGGTGTCGTATGGCGGTACCGAAAGCAACCTCTCTCTGTTGGTTCATGGCCGTTACAAAGCCGATGCGCTAAACGCCTTGAATGATGGACTGTTTTCAGTTTAAACTATACTCGTTTTTGTTCGTAATGCTCCCGGTACCACGAACGGTTTCTTAATCAGCTTTAATAGTTTCGGTGCAGAACGAAGAATTCATTGACGTTATTAAACGTCTTATACATACAAACTAATGCTTCAACTTTCCTTCATCCGCGAAAATAAAGAGACGGTAGTGGCGGGTCTTCGCAAGCGGCATTTTGCCAATACCGAAGCCACTGTGGAACAGGTGCTGACAATCGACCAGCAACGTCGTGATACTCAGCGCGAACTTGATGACGTATTGGCTCAATCAAATGCTAAAGCGGGCCAGATTGGCGCACTCATGAAAGCCGGTGATAAAGCGGCAGCAGAAGCCGCTAAAGCTGAAACCGCCGAGCTAAAAGCCCGTTCGAAAATGCTTGCGGATACGTTACGTCAGATCGAGACAGACCTCCAGGCTGTTCTGGTGACAATTCCGAACATTCCACATACCAGCGTTCCTAAGGGACGTACCGCAGAGGATAACGAAGTTGTGCTGGAACACGGCGAAAAACCGACTCTTTATGAAGGCGCTCAGCCCCACTGGGAGCTAATCAAAAAATACGACATCATTGACTTTGAGCTTGGCGTCAAGATTTCAGGAGCTGGATTCCCGGTTTATAAAGGAAAAGGCGCCAGGATTCAGCGTGCCTTGATCAATTTTTTCCTGGATGAAGCCTTAAAAGCTGGCTACGTTGAGGTTCAGCCACCCATTGTTGTCAATGAGGATTCGGGCTTTGGAACCGGCCAATTGCCTGATAAAGAGGGGCAAATGTATTACGTGACCGAAGACAAATTATACCTGATACCAACGGCCGAGGTTCCGATCACAAACATTTACCGTGACGTTATTCTGCCCGAAAATCAGCTTCCAGTTAAGAATGTAGGGTACACTCCCTGTTTTCGCCGGGAAGCGGGTTCATGGGGTGCGCACGTACGCGGGTTGAATCGTCTGCACCAGTTCGATAAGGTTGAGATTGTCCGGATAGAGAAACCCGAGAATTCGTATGCGGCCCTTGAGGAGATGAGCCAACACGTTCAGGGGCTTCTTCAAAAATTAGAATTACCGTATCGAGTGTTACGTCTTTCAGGGGGAGATATGGGCTTTACGTCGGCACTTACCTACGATATGGAGGTCTGGTCGGCAGCGCAGCAGCGTTGGCTGGAAGTCAGTTCAGTATCAAACTTTGAAACTTATCAAGCGAATCGGCTTAAACTCCGCTCAAAAGTTGACGGAAAGATGCAACTTATGCACACGCTCAATGGCTCAGCCTTAGCGTTACCGCGAATTCTGGCTTCGATTCTGGAGAATAACCAAACTCCGGAAGGCATTCGTATTCCTACAGTGCTGATTCCCTATTGCGGGTTTGATATTATAGACTAACAATCACACGAGTAATTGCCGTAGCCTGGATAACGGGGCGATAGGTTACCTGAAACACTGACGACCCGATCAAGCGGTATGACATCGCCGGTTGCTAATTCAAGCCATTCGGTGCCATTTTCACGGACAAGCTGCTTGATCGTTACGTCCGTTTTGATGAATTCGCTCAGGTCTGTTAGATACTCAATACGCACAAATTTGCCTGGTATGATGGCCGACCGGAAGGCAGTTTCCGATGTAAAAAAATCTGGATTAATCAAGTTCGTTTCCATACATAGGTAACAATCCAGACAAACGAAACGTGCCACAGTTTCAAACTGTGGCACGTTTCGTTTACATAAACATCCGATCTGCCAATACGCTAATAACCAGCGGTTTCCAGCTGTTTATTCAACTCGCGCAGAATCGTTTCCTTCATCGCGATCTTCCGCTTCTGGGTGTTAATTTTATTCAGCACCTGCTTGTCGGCATCGTTATTGGGATCAAGACCATCGGCATCCTGCAAGGCAAACTGCAGGTCGTTCTTCTCCCGCTTAACCAGGTATTCCATTTCCCGAATTTTAGTCCGGATCTGCTCCGACTTACTTTTCAGTTCGAAAGCCGGATACTTGCGGGCCAGTACGCGCCCGAGGTAACTCAATTCGAAAATTTTGTCGCAGGCCGCCCGGAACCGCTCATTAACGACTTTGTCCTGTAGTTTGAACGGAACGCGGATTTCTTTCCAGCTATTAAGGAGCACCTTAGCCCGCTCAGCAGCCGCAAAAATGTCAGATTGTTTCGATAGACGCTCCGCTTCGTCAGCCATTTTCATTTGAGCCTCAACGCGCGGATCAATTTTCGGAACAATCACAATGCCCTTAGCATCATTATACTTGGCATAGAACATTGTCGTGGCTTTTTTAAACTGTTTATACAGCTTACCACTCTTTTTGATCGGAACTTCACCAACCTGCTTCCAGGCATTGTTGAGCTTTCTGACCTCCTGAAAAGCCGCATCCAGATCACCGAGTCGGTTAGCCCGAAAAGCCAGCCGTATCAGTTCATCGTACTTATCCAGTCGTTCCTGAATAACCTTATTCTGCTCATTGAAAAATTCGCGTCGACGCTGGAAGAATCCATCCAGTAGCGCCTGAAACCGATCTTCAATTTCAGCATCCGTAGCTTTATCGACCGGACCCGTTTTGATCCACTTCGTCTTGATTTCCTGCAAAGCATCGGCTGTTGGGCGCCAGTCGGTACTATCGACAATGGCTTCTGCTTCAGCAATCAAGGCTCGCTTGATGTCAAGATTTTTCAGTTGATTGACGGTGATCAACTCTGCCAGCCGTTTCTCCTGCTCGTCCAACCGGGCCAGGAGCGGGGAAAATCCCCAAGGGCATCGAATCCAATCAACTTCTTACGAAGCTGAACCAGTTTTGTCAGATACGAGCCCTTATTCTGGGCTTCTTCAATATCTTTTTCTAACTGGCT
This sequence comes from Spirosoma sp. KNUC1025, assembly GCF_045160025.1. Classification (GTDB taxonomy): domain Bacteria; phylum Bacteroidota; class Bacteroidia; order Cytophagales; family Spirosomataceae; genus Spirosoma. The sequence goes on along the minus strand of NZ_CP087139.1, from coordinate 949,817 downwards.
TACTTTGTTCTCAGCAATAATGAAGCGATTCTTAAAATAATCGAGCGCTTCCTGCTCAGTACGTTTAACTTCGCCAATCTGGCGATCTTCATAATTCAGGTAGCCTTTCAAAAATACCTTTCCGTCTTTGACGTAACCGTATTCATCTACCAGTGAAGCGTTTTCCATTCCTATGCTTGGTTAAGGCTGCGCTGTGGGTTAAATTTGAGGACTATTGCCAACCGCAAATCTATCAGAAATTAATGAGCCAGGAAACCATAATTTTCTCTATGGCAGGCGTGAGTAAAAATATTCCGCCTAACCGACAAATCCTAAAGAACATCTACCTTTCCTTTTTTTATGGTGCTAAAATTGGGGTTTTGGGCTTAAATGGGTCTGGTAAATCCACCTTACTACGCATCATTGCCGGTATCGACAAAAACTATACTGGCGAAGTTGTTTTTTCTCCCGGCTACTCTGTCGGAATGCTTGAGCAGGAACCCCAGTTTGCTCCTGGCAAGACTGTCCGCGAAGTAGTAGAAGAAGGCGTTCAGGAAGTGGTGAATTTACTGAAGGAGTTTGACGAAATCAATGAAGCCTTTGGCGACCCCGACGCTGATTTCGACAAACTGATTGCCCGGCAAGGGGATGTGCAGGAAAAACTCGACCACTACAATGCCTGGGAGCTTGATCAAAAACTCGAACGGGCGATGGACGCGCTTCGCTGTCCACCGTCTGAGGCCCTGATTGATAACCTATCCGGAGGTGAAAAACGCCGGGTAGCGCTCTGCCGGCTGCTGCTTCAACAACCCGACGTACTGCTCCTTGACGAGCCAACCAACCACCTCGATGCAGAGTCTGTGCTTTGGCTGGAAGAGCACTTACGGCAATATAGTGGAACAGTTATCGCCGTTACGCACGATCGGTATTTTCTGGATAATGTAGCGGGCTGGATTCTTGAACTCGACCGGGGCGAAGGTATTCCCTGGAAAGGCAACTATTCGTCGTGGCTTGACCAGAAACAGCAGCGACTGGCCAAAGAAGAAAAGTCGGAATCTAAACGGCAGAAAACGCTTCAACGTGAATTGGAATGGGTACGCATGGCGCCAAAAGCCCGGCAAGCCAAGTCGAAAGCCCGCCTTGGCGCCTACGAACGACTATTGGATGAAGACAACCGTCAGAAAGAAGAACGGCTCGAAATTTTTATTCCTTCTGGGCCACGCCTTGGCGCGAAAGTTATTGAAGCCGACGACGTAGCGAAAGCGTTTGGCGACCGCCTGCTTTTCGAACATCTTGGTTTCCGACTGCCACAAGGCGGGATTGTTGGCATCATTGGGCCGAACGGTGCTGGTAAAACAACTCTTTTCAAACTGATTACTGGCCGAGATAAACCCGACGCCGGAACGTTTGATGTGGGTGAAACGGTAAAGGTTGCTTACGTTGATCAGGAACACGACGGCCTCGACCCGGACAAGACTGTTTTTGAGACGATTTCAGGGGGCAATGAATGGATTATGTTGGGCGGAAAACAAAGTAATGCCCGCGCCTATGTCAGCCGGTTTAATTTTGCCGGAGCCGATCAGGAAAAGAAAGTCGGGACACTATCCGGTGGCGAACGTAACCGGGTTCACCTGGCTATGACCCTCAAGGAAGGAGCTAACCTGTTATTACTCGATGAGCCGACGAACGATCTGGATGTAAATACATTACGTGCGCTGGAAGAAGGGCTGGAAAATTTTGCGGGCTGTGCTGTGGTCATCAGTCACGACCGCTGGTTCCTGGACCGGATCGCTACACACATTCTGGCCTTTGAAGGCGACTCGCAGGTATATTGGTTTGAAGGTAATTTCTCGGACTACGAAGAAAATCGCCGAAAACGACTTGGCACCGACGCTACGCCAACGCGAATTAAGTATAAGAAGCTGGCGTAGATCCTAAACGCGCACTACGTAGTAATTGTAGTGCGCGTTTTTACTAAGCTCCCACCTACCATTCCCAACGCGCTGGCCAGTAAGCCCCAAAGTATCGGTGGGTAGTCTGTTTCCTGCCACAAGCAAAATAGCCACACGACAAAGCCTACGGCCATCGACCAAATGCATCCTGTCAGATTAGCTCGTTTCCAGTAAATTCCGGCCGTAAGCGGAACAAAAAGCGATACCAAACTAAAGGCCGACGACTCTCCTACCAGATCAAATATATTTGTCTCGCGGGTGGTGCTGATCAGTACGCAAATAACCGTGATCACGACCACGGCCCAGCGAATCGTTTTTAACAGCGCCTGATCGCTGATATCAGACCGAAAAAATTTTACAACGTTTTCGCCAAAAACCGTTGCGGGAGCCAAAATAGCTCCACTCGATACACTCAGGATTGCCGACGTAACCGCCCCAAAAAACAGAACCTGCAAGGGTAAGCTACCGTGGCGCATAACCATGTTTGGAATGATGAGCTGATTGTCTTTTGGCAAATCAGGGTGAAGCAGCTTAGCGCTTAAGGCAATGAATAAGGGAAGCATCGCTATTGTCAGGTACATGCCCGATGCCAGATAGGAAGCTTTCACCGATATTTTTTCAGTTTTTGCCGCCATTACCCGCTGAAAGACGTCCTGCTGTGGTATTGAGCCTAGTCCAATCGTTATCCAGGCGGCTATATACACCAGCCAGTCTTTGATTGATGATTTGGGTAGAAAACGAAAAAAGCCGGTTGGGGTTCGTTTTTGAATAGTTTCCCAGCCGCCAACCTCATTCCAGAGCAATACGCCCAACACGGCCAGGGCCAGAATAATAATCAGGTTATGAAAAAAATCGGTGACGGATATTGACCACATACCGCCCAGCAAGGTATAAATCATTACGATGGCCGCACTGGCAATGATGCAGTACTCGCGAGGAACGTCTGTTACTACGCTCAATACGATACCGATGGCAACTAATTGGGCAGCAATCCAGCTGAAATAAGAAGGAATCACCATTAGGGCCGACAACAGTTCAGCAGAGCGGCCAAATCGGATACGGAAATAGTCGCTGAACGTGGTGATGTTCAGCCGATAAAGTGGTCTTGCAAAAAAAGCTCCGACCAGAAACAGGCATAGCGCTGAACCGAAGGGTTCTTCAATAACCGCCAGGAATCCACCCTCAACAAATATGGCGGGTGCGCCCATAATCGTTTCTGACCCGAACCAGGTAGCAAACGTAACCGAAGCTGCCAGAAACAACGGTAACCCTTGGCCAGCCAGCACAAAATCCTGCGACGTTGTTACACGCCGGGCAGCCCAGGCTCCAACAGCTACGTTAGAGAGCAGATAAAGTGAGATAAAAAACAGGAGCATACGAAACGATTAAACGCGGAGAGGCCGAGCATACGCAGAAATTACAGAGAAATTAATTACTGCTCTGTGATCTCTGCGTATGCTCGGCCTCTCTGCGTTTAATGAAAATTTACAATTTGAGCGTTGACGGCAAATATTTAGCGATCAAATCTTCGTAGTAAGGCTTTAACTCACTGACAACCGGCGGCTTAGGGCTCTTCGAATACAAATCGTAGGGATTGAATTTACGAACCCATTTAAACATCTCATGGTCGTGCGCGTCCATCAGGTGGTTGTAGGCTTCCTCCCGGTGCTGCGAATAAAACGAGTGATAACGCATCATGTACAAGGCCGGTTCGGGCATGTATTCTTTCATGATCTGGTACAAATACTCGTCATGCCCCCACGACATGTGCACATTACGTAAGCCACAATTTGGCTCGTAAACACCGTATTTCGTATTATACTGCTCGTTGTGGCTATCAGGATTGTTCACAAAAAATTCGGGATAGACAATCTTATCGGAGTGCTGACAGCCAACCGGGAACGTATCGCCGACAACGGCCCACTGCGGTTCACCAAACAGACACAATACCTTGCCCATATCATGGAGAAAGCCCGTCAGTACAAACCAGTCGGGGTGACCGTCGGCACGAATAGCTTCTGCCGTTTGTAGCAGGTGTTGAAGCTGATCCAGATCGGTGTCGGGGTCAGAGTCATCCACGAGCGTATTCAAAAACTCCATTGCGCCCCAAACGGGCAATTCTTTCTTATCGAACTTCAGGAATTCACGTTCCTTTTCCCGCACAAAATTATACGTTTGGTACGTGTGGTTCAGCCGATAAAACTCCCGAACAGTGTCGCGCTCGGGCGAATCGTAGTTTCGATATTCCTCCTTTGCTTTGTGCTCAGGTTCGGGATAGCGGATCAGCAGGTCGTCTTCCCACTGATCGAGGCTAGAAAGGGGCGCGGTTTCACTAATCATGACCAAATGAAGTTTATGGAACAAATCTACAATTTATTTCCTGTTAACCAGTAACATAGATTAAACGGCACTCACAAAAACTATTACTGAGTCAGGTCATCTAATGGCAATATATCGGCTGGTTCGGAATAACCTGCTTTGGCAAGTAGCTTCATTAATTTTACAGCATTAACTTTATTTTCCGCTCTGTTCGAAAAATAGACCATTAAGAACTGTTTGGACGGAATACTCACTACATAATTATTGAATCCGCAGGTGCTGCCCGAATGAAACAAAACAGGGGCTGAAGGTTGCCGAAAAAACCAGCCAGCGGCATAAAAACTATCCGTTTTTTGCGGCATAGCAAACTTCGTTCGGGAAAGAACCGCTTCCAGATCAAGCAGTTTGTTCGTACGTAGTGCCTGACTCCATTTCTGGTAATCGCTTAAGGACGTATACACACCGCCATCACCTTTTGTTGCGCTTGTTACGCTCTGATCGGAAAAAATAAACGTAGCGTCTTTTTTCGATAACCCATCGCTCGATTTGTGATAGGCTTACCAGCCTCGTATACTGTAGAAGTCACCATGTTCAGAGGCTGAAAGATCCGCTGTCTGATGAAGTCGGCAAAGGGTTTGGCCGATACACGCTCAATGAGCAGTGCCAGCAAACAATACGCGGAATTGCTGTACCGAAACTGTGTTCCTGGCTCAAAATAGAGCGAATCCTTATTTTTCAGTAAAGCCAGTACGTCGGCATCCAATAGCTGTTCTCGCTGCTGTGGGTCCATAAGTGCTTCGTAATCCAGAATACCCGATGAATGCGTCAACAGATGGTGAATGTGCACTTTCTGCCCTACATGCGCATTAAACTCTGGGAAAAATTTGCTTAGTGGGTCGTTCAACGAAAGTTTCCCGTCTTTCTCCAGCAATAGAATACCCATTGCCGTAAACTGCTTTGACACCGACGCCATCCGAAAATTAGTTTCAGGCGTAATGGCCGTTTTCGACTCGCTATTGGCTAATCCGTATCCGTTTCGATAAATAGTTTTGCCCTGGCTGACAACCAGCAGAGCCGCGCCGGGTTCATTCGGCTTAGTAGTTGCCCGCATAAGCGAATCGAGCCGTTCGGGTAGTTGAGCGACAGCCAATGTTGACATAAAAAGCAGGCCAGCGACTAAAATCTTCTGCATTTGATTTACCAGAATACGGTATACAATACAGCCAAAATACTGAAAATACCAACGGAGCCAACGACGAACGAAGTAGATACCCGAAACATCTGCCGATCAACAATAATACCCGTATCGTTTTTATGGCTGGCAGGGTCAGTCAACGAAATAAGTACCATGAGCAGGACGTCGATACAAAAAACCCAGGTTGTACGATGCAAAAAGGGAATAGGGTCTGCCTGAATATTAACTAAGCTCATTACTTCCGGCCAGAATTTAAGCAGAGTAGAAAGTGGTAAGGTTAAAATGGCTACGGTGAGCGCGGCCCGGTTAGTAGCTCGTTTCCAGAAAAATCCAAGCAGGAAAATGGCAAAAATACCGGGAGTTATGAAGTTGGTGTACTCCTGAATATATTGATAGACCTGATCGAGCGAACGGAGCAACGGCGCCAGGCCAATGGCAATAGCAAATGATACAATGACTGCCCACCGACCCACATTAACCAGTTTACGTTCGGATGCCTCTTTATCGACGTATTTCTTATAGAGATCCAGGGTGAAAATGGTCGAAATCGAATTGCACTTGCCAGCCAGTGAGGCAACAATAGCGGCTGTCAGGGCAGCAAAGGCCAGCCCTTTCATACCGACAGGCAGCAGATTCATCAATACCGGATAAGCATGGTCGGGCTTGACCACGCCCGATGCATCGGTCATAGCCGCACGAAACGGCCCACTCTGGTACAAGACATAAGCCGCAATACCCGGAATAACGACAATCAACGGGATCATCAGTTTCAGAAACGCGGCAAACAGAATACCGCTACGTGCCGTTTTGAGATCGGCGCCTAAAGCCCGCTGGACAATGTATTGATTACAGCCCCAGTAATACAGATTATTGAGCCACATACCCCCGGTTACCAACGCCATTCCCGGCAACACATCGTATTGCGGGTGACCTTTCGGGAAAAACATATGAAAATGACCCGTAGCTTTTTGCCGGAGCGACAGCAAGCCGTTCCACACGCTCGTCGTACCTGTTTCCTGAGCGACTAAATCCAACGCCAGATACGTAACAACCAACCCGCCAAAAATCAGGACAATTACCTGAATGACATCAGTATAGCCGATGACTTTCATACCACCCAGGGTAATAAAAATAGAAAAGATGGCGAGTCCGATTGTGCAGGTTGTAAATGAAATACCAACCAGCGATTCAATGGCAATAGCACCCAGGTATAGAATCGACGTGAGATTGACCAGTACGTAAACTACCAGCCAGAACACGGCCAGAATGGTGCTGACGGTATCGCTGTAACGCTGCGCCAGAAACTGCGGCATGGTATAAATGTGATTCCGCAGGTAGATCGGGATAAAAAACACAGCCACGATGATTAACGTAGCAGCTGCAAACCATTCGTACGACGAAATAGCTAACCCCATGGCAAAGCCCGATCCGGCCATGCCGATAAAATGCTCAGCCGAAATATTCGATGCAATCAGCGAAGCGCCTATGGCCCACCAGGTCAACGACCCTTCGGCCAGAAAGAAATCGGTTGTATTTAACTGTTTTTGACGTCTGCGCTGGTAGATCCAGTAGCCATACCCAACAACAATAATGAAATAGATTAAGAAAACAACGTAATCAGCAGTAGCGAGATGGTTCATGTAAGCAGAAAAAACGGGTGTCTTGCCAGTAAAGCAGGACACCCGTTTTTTATACCAGAGTTAACACACAGCGCAGGCGGTTCGCGCTACGTTATAAATTACTGAAATCGAAACCATCCAGGAACGACGTAGTGAACTGACCCGACCGGAACCGGGCGTCGTCCATAAGCTTTATATGAAACGGGATGGTCGTTTTAATACCTTCGATAACGAACTCCTGCAAGGCCCGCTTCATCCGCGTAATGACCTCCTCACGCGACTGCCCCGATACAATCAGTTTTGCAATCATCGAATCATAGTTGGGGGGAATGGTATAGCCGCTGTACACATGGCTATCAATCCGAACACCGTGCCCACCCGGAAAATGCAGGTTGGTGATCTTACCCGGCGATGGCCTGAATCCATTGGCAGGGTCTTCAGCATTAATCCGGCATTCCATGGCAAATATTTTAGGCGTATAATTTCGACCTGAAATTTCGGCCCCGGCGGCTACTTTGATTTGCTCTTTGATCAGGTCGAAGTCTGTTACTTCCTCCGTAATTGGGTGCTCAACCTGAATCCGGGTGTTCATTTCCATGAAATAGAACTTCCCGTGTTTATCAACCAGAAATTCAACCGTTCCAGCACCTTCATAACCGATAGCCTGCGCACCTTTGATGGCAGCTTCACCCATTCTTGCCCGGAGTTCATCATTCACGATTGGGGAAGGTGTTTCTTCAACCAGTTTCTGATGCCGACGCTGAATCGAACAATCACGCTCTGAGAGATGGCAAACTTTACCCGATTGATCTCCCACAATCTGAATCTCGATATGGCGGGGTTCTTCTACGTATTTTTCCAGGTATAAACCATCGTTACCAAAGGCAGCTCCCGCTTCAGTACGGGCATCATTCCACGCTTTTTCGAACTCCGCTTCTGACCGGACAATACGCATTCCCCGGCCGCCACCGCCAGCAGTTGCCTTCACAATAACCGGATAGCCCATTTCTGCCGAGAGTCTTTTACCCTGTTCAACCGATTCCAACAAGCCCTCCGACCCAGGAATAACCGGTACACCGGCGGCTTTCATGGTTGCTTTAGCCGTGGCTTTATCACCCATGCTGTTGATTTGATCGGCTGTTGCACCAATAAATTTGATGCCATAATCGGCACAGATTTGCGAGAATTCAGCATTTTCCGACAGGAATCCGTAGCCAGGGTGAATAGCATCGGCTCCCGTTACTTCGGCCGCTGATATAATACTGGGAATACTCAAGTACGACTGTTTGCTGATGGGCGGTCCAATACAGACGGCCTCATCGGCAAAACGCACGTGCAGACTGTCGCGGTCGGCAGTCGAGTAAACAGCCACCGTTTTGATACCCATTTCACGACACGTACGAATAATGCGCAGCGCGATTTCTCCCCGGTTAGCTATAAGAATTTTCTTAAACATAATGAGTGAAAGAGTGAAAGAGCGAAAGAGTGGCAGTTGAACACAATCAAGCGCTCATTCACTCTTTCACTCTTTCGCTCTTTAGTTTTAGATGGGTTCTACCAGGAATAGCGGCTGATCGTATTCAACCGGCGTAGCATTCTCAACGAGAACTTTCACAATTCGCCCGGAAACTTCTGATTCTATTTCGTTGAATAATTTCATAGCTTCGATGATGCACACAACCGTACCAGTGCTAACGTTATCGCCAACCTCAATCAATGAAGGCGATTCGGGATTAGGTGACCGATAAAATGTTCCGATCATAGGCGACTTGATCGTAACGTAGTTGGATGTATCAGCTTTGGGCGCAGCCACCGTAGTCGGTGCAGCCGCGGCAACAGGAGCAGCCGCCTGCGGCTGTGCTACAGGCGCTGAGGCAGCTACTGTTGAAGCGGCTGGTGCCGGACTGACCGGAGCGGCAGCCCCCCCTGAACCGTACCGTTTGACGCTGATTTTCAGGTCATTTGTTTCGATATTGACTTCATCCAAACCCGATTGTGAAATGAAGTCAATAAGTTGCTGTATGTCTTTTGTCGTCATATATTTAGTGACACAGTTAACTGAGTGGGATTAGGCAATAGATGTATGTCTAACTGATCTGTTCACCAACTGTTTAACGATGGTTATTTCACCCGTTCTACGTATTCCCGAGTACGGGTATCAACCCGAATTTTTTCACCTGAATCAATAAACAGAGGCACCATGATTTTTGCGCCCGATTCAACTTCAACCCGTTTTTTCGGGCTATTGGCTGTATCCCCTTTAATCCCCGGTTCGGCATAGGTCACTTCCAGCTCAACAAACGGAGGCAACTCGCACGACAGTGGCGTTTCATTTTCAGCATTAATCAGAATTTCTACTTCCTGACCTTCTTTCATCAAATCAGCCCCGTCGATGAGTTTTTCGCTGAGATTTATCTGATCGAATGACTCCTGGTCCATAAAGTTAAAACCTGCTTCATCCTTATAAAGGTATTGGAATTTCCGGCGCTCAACACGTACAGGATAGATCGTTACACCAGAGTTGAATGTATTATCGATAACCCGGCCCGTAGTCAGGCTTTTCAGTTTTGTACGTACAAAAGCGGCCCCTTTTCCTGGTTTAACGTGCTGAAATTCAGTTATTTGAAATAGGTCATTGTTGAAGTTCAGGACCAGTCCATTTCGGATATCTGCGGTCGTTGCCATTGGTTTTATTGTATATTGGTTTAATGTAAAATGAGTAATGAAAATGTCAGACAAATTTCTTGTAGAAGAAAACTCATTATACATTATGCATTATTCATCTAGAAAACTTAATACGCCCACTTCACATATACGGCGCCCCAGGTAAAACCTCCTCCAAAAGCTGCCAGTATTAGATTATCGCCTTTTTTGAGCTGGGACTCGTAATCATACAGACAGAGCGGAATCGTGGCGGCTGTCGTATTGCCGTATTTATGGATATTAATCATCACTTTACCCGGATCGATTCCTACACGGTGGGCTGTCGCATCGATAATACGTCGGTTGGCCTGGTGCGGCACCAACCAGGCAATATCCTCGCCGGTAAGCTGATTACGCTCCATGACTTCCGCCGACACATCAGCCATATTTTTCACCGCGAATTTAAAAACGGCTGGCCCGTCCTGATAGACGTAATGCCAGTGTTTCTCAACGGTCTCATGAGTAGGTGGGTAGCGGCTCCCCCCCGCTTTCTGAAACAAATGGTACTGCCCCACCCCATCTGATTTGATAACCGAGTCGATTACCCCATAGCCTTCGTTGTTAGGCTCCAGCATGACAGCCCCGGCCCCATCACCAAACAGCACACAGGTTGTTCGATCCGTATAGTCGATTATTGCTGACATCTTATCGACCCCAACAATAATTATTTTCCGGTATTTACCTGTCTCAATAAACTGCGATCCGATAGTCAGAGCGTATAAAAATCCAGAACAGGCTGCCTGAATATCAAAGCTTCCAATGTTGCGGATACCGACCATATCGCAGATAAGATTGGCGGTACCTGGAAACACGTAGTCAGGAGTAGTGGTAGCACAGATTAGCAAATCGACGTCCTCTGGCCTGGTGTTTGTTTTCTCAAGCAAGCCTGTTACAGCTTTTGCTCCCATATGTGAGGAACCTAAGCCTTCACCTTTCAGGATATGTCGCTCTTTAATACCCGTGCGGCTCGTGATCCATTCGTCATTTGTATCCACCATACGCTCCAATTCGGCATTGGTTAGTATATAGTCGGGAACATAGCCGTGGATTCCAGTTATGGCAGCTTTACTCATAGGTGGTATAAGAAAGTTTACGGTTATTGCTTTCAGTGCTCCAACAACTATTTACTGAAAACGGTGAACCGAAAACTATAAACTAACTGAGAGCTTGTGCAATTTTAGTGTATGCGTCGGATTCAACTTGCCGAATGGCCAGGTTGATCATATTCTTTATCGCTAACGGCGATGAAATGCCGTGAGCAATGATCACATTGCCATTGACGCCCAGAATCGGACTACCTCCAACGGATTCATAGTTGGTTTTATCTAAAAAATCGTCGCTTATACCGCGCTGTTTGGCAATTGAATAAAACGACTCGCCTAGCTTAAACATGGCATTACCCGTGAAGCCTTCTGTAACAATTACGTCGGCCTCACCAGCAAAGAAATCACCTCCTTCGATATTACCGATGAAGTTTATGCGTCGGCTTTCTTTCAATAGCTGATGGGCCGCCTGTGCTACCAGCGAGCCTTTTTGTTCTTCAGAACCAATATTCATCAGGGCAACACGAGGCTGCTTTATGCCGAATATATATTGAGCATAGATAGAACCGACCTCACCGAACTGAGCCAGCATTTCAGGTTTGCAGTCAGCATTGGCGCCAATGTCGAGCATCACTGCATGGCCACCGGTTATCTGGGGCACAAATCCGGCAATGCATGGCCTTAAAATGCCTTCTATCGCTTTAATGCTAAATAAAGCGCCTACATGCATGGCACCTGTATTACCGGCGCTGCAAAAGGCATTAACCTGGCCATCCTTCAAAAGCTTAAACCCAACTCCTATGCTGGAATTGGGTTTCTGCGAGAGCGCCTTGGTAGGGTGCTCGCTCATCTCAATAACATCGTCTGCGTTCACCAATTCAATATTGGCAACTGCACTGGCATCGTGTTTCTGAATTAATTCCTGAATAACAGACAGCTTGCCAATCAGCACGATAGCTACATGTTCCGGCAATTCAGCAGCGGCCATTACAACTCCTTCCACAATTGCTTCGGGAGCAAAATCGCCACCCATTGCGTCCACTGCAATTTTCATTGACTCTGTTTTTTCAATATCTCCCAGTTAAGCTGGCTTACAACAAAACACGCGTAAAAATAGGGAGGTAGCAGGCAATAAAAAAGTATTTCACGTTCATCTTCAGAAAGACGTCGGCGAAATACTTCTCTTAAATCAATACTGTTTAGGCCGTTTTGGCGTAATTCTCAATAATCATTTGTCCTTTGTAGAACAGATTACCTTCAAAAACGTGGGCATGATGCCGCTGATGTACTTCACCTGTCTGTGCGTCGGTTGACAAAGCTACAGGCGTTGCTTTATAATGTGTTCTACGCTTATCACGCCGTGTGCTGGAGTGGCGCCGTTTGGGATGTGCCATTTGTTTACAGTTCTAGAGTTTTATACTTGTAATGTAGTGGAGTACGTATTGACTATGCCCCCACAACTTCTTTTAATTATTATTTAATTTACGCAAAGCCGCCCAGCGTGGATCAACATTGGACTGGCCAGCCTCATCGTCGCCTGGTTCAGCGTCAGAACGATAGACAACTTTACCATTTTCCGTTTCGTCGTCCGATTCATCTTCTTCCCGAAAACGCGGATGCAGACGCTTCATCGGCAGCGACAGGCTAATGAACTCGAAAATGTATCGGGCTACGTTGATTGTGGCCGTGTTACGTTCAATAAGTTCGATTTCGTCACTCAACTCTTCATTGTGGTCGCCAAACTTCAGGAGCATCGTCTGCCGCGTATCGACCGGCTCATCATATTCGTCGAGGCTTCGGTCACAGATTTGTTCAACGGAGCCCGTACTATGAAAATCCAGCCGGATCATAGTTTCAGACTTATCCAGCACCAAATGCGTCTGAATAGTGCCCTTAGCAATTAAATCCTGCTCCAAAGCGGCAAAAAACGCATCGTCCGATGTAAAATCGTACTCATAGCGCTTGTTTTCCAGCCCGACAATGTTGATGTCGTATGCACGTAGTATGTTCACCCTGGTGCCTCCTCTTCAAAATAAGACCGCAAATGTACGAAATGTTTGTGAATCAGGAAAGTGATAGGTAAAATTTGCCTATACTTGACCTATTATGTTTTCGACGCGTGCCTTTACTGGCTAACTAGCGTATGTTACTAATATTTATTTCGCTAACCAGCTTTGCTGTTCTGATACGTATTGTGGCAAATCCGCTCTCCAACGTATTTCAGAAACAACTCACTCAGCATTCGGCCGATCCATTGTTTATTATTTCGGCAACCTATGGGTTTCTTATGCTGGCGTGTCTGGCGTTCTGGCCACAACTTCGCTTCTCGGGCTTGCCATCAACGTTTTGGCAAAGCATTGTCATAACGGGTCTTCTGGCGATGGTGGGCAATGTGTTTCTGGTCAAGGCACTACAAATCGGTGATTTATCGGTACTTGGTCCAATAAACGCCTATAAATCAGTGGTAGGGCTTATAATTGGCATTTTTCTGCTAAAAGAGATTCCCGGTTGGTGGGGTTTGCTGGGTATTCTACTGATTATCGGCGGAAGTTATATCGTTCTGACCGATAAGCGGCAGCGTACGAGTTTCTCGTGGTCGGTATTTCGGCGGCCGGAGGTTAAGTTACGATTGATCGCCTTGGTGCTTTCGGCAGTTGATGGAGCATTTTTGAAGAAAGCGATTCTTCTCTCAACGCCCACAATTGCTTTTTTCTATTGGTGTGTCTTTGGCTTCCTCTTTACGTTTGTCTGGATCGTCGTAGCGATGCGGAGCCAATGGCGTTCTCAGGTCAATTTGTTAGTCACGCAAAAATTCATTTTCATTGCCCTGTTCTCCGCTGTTGGCGTAACGCAGATGGCAAGCAATATCGCTCTGGAAAGGATTCCGGTCGGTTATGCGCTCGCTTTATTTCAGACCTCCGCCCTGGTGAGTGTATTCTTTGGTTACCACTTCTTTAGCGAGCAGGGTATCGTTCGTAAGCTTATCGGAGCCAGCATCATGGTGATGGGAGCCGTATTAATTACGATCCTGGGTTAACCTTCCTTTTTAAATTGAGTTATCATTACGTAAAAAACTTCTCACTATGGCACAATACCAACTCGTCGAAAAACACGCTATCGAGCACCACAACGAATACTATGAAGTGCGTACAACCCAGGACAACGATCAGGCGCAAAGTCTATTTTTTACAACCAACGAAGAAAATCTGGAGGAGGTAGCAGCCGCTATCGTTGCTGAGCATTTAGCCAGTGCAAAACATTGGACCGTTATCCCTCACCGGAAAGACAGTTAATTTTTCTGCTTGGTCAATTGAATTTGTATACTTACGGGCAAAATCATTTACCTTGTTTTGTCCTACTTGTATCCCTAAACCAACCGTTCACAAAATTTTTATAAAGTTTTGAACAATCGCAATTGATTATTGTTACGCAAAACTTTATCTTCACCGTACAAAAAATGTCGGTCTAAAAAGCCGATTCTACCGTAACGTGATAGATGAAGATTGGTCAAGTGCTGTTTGTTACGAGCTTTTTAACCCTGCTCACTAGTTTAGTTTCACCCGCACAAACACTTACTCCTACTCAGGCCAGGGCCGACCTGAGCTTCCTGAAACGCAGGCTCGACCTTCTCCATCCGGGCATGGGTTATTATACACCCGAACCCCGCATGGAGCAGCTTTATGATTCGCTCTATAATCGGCTGACAGCTCCGATGGATTACATGACGTTTTTTCATCATGTCAGTCCGTTTGTGGCGGCTCTGAAAGACGGCCATACGAACCTGAATCACCGCAAAAGTTTTTTTGGAAAGCACACTCGCTACGTTCCATTTTTTATCCGACCGGTTGATTCCAGTTATTATATCAGCCACAATGTATCAGCGGATACGAGCCTTCGCCGTGGCACTGAATTATTGACGATCAACAACCGGACCGTAGCTGACTTGCATCACGAGCTGATGAATGCCGACCGCTCAGGTTCAGATGGCGATAATATTACCGGTCGTAAGCAATGGAGTCTGGTGCAGTTTGCTGATTACTACGCAGCCTGGTATGGTTCTTCGGATTCGATCCGGATCAGCTACCGACTCGCTGGTGATACAGTTATTCGCTATACGCGTCTGCCTTGCCCAACGCTGAGCGAATTCCGGACAACCATGCGGAATCGGTATACCTCAGAAATCGATCAGCTAGCCCAGGCGCCTAACCTATCCGTCCGTATCGTTGATTCTTTAACTCATACAGCTATTTTGCGGGTTTCATCGTTTATGGGTCTGAAAAAAAGGATCCCTTTCAGTGGGCTTTCAACCGTAAACTAAAACAAGCCTTTAAGCAACTACGGCAAGACAACGTCCAGAATCTGATCGTTGACATGCAGGGGAACGGCGGAGGAATTGTGCTGAACTCAGCCCGACTGCTACGGTACTGGATGCCCAAACCCTTCCGTATTATGGAGCGCGAAACCATGAAGCAGGCCGCTCGTGCTGAGCTGATAACCCGATGGAATCCAGTATCCGCGCTGAATTTTAGCTTACAGTATAAAGCCGATAATAACGGAGGGTTTTCCAGCCGTTCAACACGGCGGTATTTCCGGCCTCGTCACAAAGATGCCTTTAAGGGAAATCTGTATTTCATGATGAATGGGGCCTCTTTTTCGGCAACGACTACAGTTTTAGCCAAAACGCTTGACGCCGGGATGGGTACCTATATTGGCGAAGCAAGCGGTAGTGCTTTTTGGGGCGATTTTGCGGGTCATTTCAAAACCGTTACGTTACCAAATTCGCGGCTACAGGTCCGTATCCCATTAAAGAAAATGACCCACGCCGTTACGCCCAATCGCGCGAATGGCTTTACTGTCGAACCAGATTTTATTGTTACCCGGAGTTACGAGGATCTGATAAACAATCGTGACTACGTTCTCAACTACACGCTCGGCTTAATTCGGGAGGGCGTAGTAGCCCGTCAACCAATTCGGACGCGTCCGTTACAGGCATCTGTACAAGTAAATAACAAACAGCAGTAACTTAGCGCTCAGGGAGCGATGGTGAACTCATTGCTTGCCAAAAATTGTTGATTGGAGGCTATTAACTGATTTTTTGTGTATTGTATCGTTGACGTTGAAACAACCGGGGGCGTAAAAGGCCCTACTCGCCTTACCGAAATCGCCATCTTTCGCCACGATGGGCATCAAATTGTCGACTCGTTTCACTCCCTGCTGAATCCAGAGTGCCTTATCCCACCCTTTATCCGCCATTTAACGGGTATTTCGGATGAAATGGTTAAAGATGCACCGACGTTTGCCGACGTAGCACAGGATGTTCTCAACATTACGGAGAATGCCATTTTTGTGGCGCACAATGTGAATTTTGATTTTGGTTTTATCCAGAAAGAACTGAACTGGCTGGGGTATGACTATTTTCGCCGTACACTCTGCACAGTTCGAACTAGCCGAAAGCTGATTCCCGGTCATACTTCATATAGTTTAGGCAAGCTATGCCGCGCCTTAAACATCCCTCTGAACGGCCGTCACCGGGCACAGGGTGATGCAGCCGCTACGGTGCTGCTGTTTGAGATGCTGCTTCGGCACGACGCGCAGGGATTGATTCCGCGCAGTGTCTCACGAATCGAGTATCCCCATTAATTTGATAGCGGGAAACGGGTCTGTGGTTCAAAAAAACGCCGTTTACGAACTGGGTTGATCGGTACGTCGATGGTAGCCTGAACGCCCTGACCCGGCTGGCTCTCCCAGGAAATGCGCCCGCCCAGAATAGCCACCCGCGACTCGATGTTGCTCATTCCCAAGCCCGTTGCTTTTTTCTGCAACTGTTCATAGTTAAAGCCCTGGCCGTTGTCCTGATAAATTAGCACAAGACGTTCCGGTTGCCAGATTATATGCAGATCTATCCGGCTGGCATTGGCATGCTTGAGCGAGTTGCTCACCAATTCCTGCGTAATGCGGTAGAGCATTACTTCTGTATCCGCCGGAAGTCGATTTTCATTTGTCGGCGCTGCATCTTCGACAACGGGAATTTCACTGAGCAGAAATTGGGCGCTGATGACTCCACTGGCAGTAATCCGGGAAAACAACTCCTCCACCGCTGCTACGTAACCATGTCGCTCCAGTGTCTGCGGATTCAGTTTTCGCAACATGTTTCGAACGTCGCTGATCGTATCATTAATTAATTGAAAGACCGTGTTTTTGAGCGATAAAATTGCCGGTGTTTCACCTGCCTGCTTTGTCAGCTGCGTAGTATAGAGTTTAATAGTTGCCAGACGAGTCCCAATCTCATCGTGTATATCCCGGGCAATGTCTTTTTTCACCTGTTCCTGAATATCATAAGCCAGCCGTAAGCGCTCAGCCTGATGCTCACGGATGCTGTTTTCACGCTGACGTACCCACCACCAGATGGTTCCTAATAATACCAGAATAAGGATAAACACAAACGGGAGCGTTAGCCAGAACGGTGGTTCGATATGGATAAGCAATTGCTTGATGTGAGGGCTCCAGCGCCCGTCCTGGTTGGCCGCTTTTACCTGAAAAATATAATGGCCTGGTGGCAGGTTCGTATAGCGCACGTAATTCCGTTCGCCGGCAGCTATCCAGTGCTTATCGTAATTTATTAGCTGATACTGATACGTATTATGGCCATTGCTGCTGTAATCAAGGGCTGCAAATTCTAAAGCCAGCGTATTCTGAGTGTGATTCAACTCAATTTGCGATGCTTCTCCGACATACTTATCCGATTTGTAGGGCTCTTCATTTACATTGAGTGAGTAAATATAGACGGAAGGATCAAACCGGCTATTGTGAAAAGCATCCGGCTGAAATCGGTTGAATCCATTGACTCCACCTACGTAAAATTCACCTGTTGAGGCTCGTAAAAAAGCATTTCCATTGTATTCGTAGCCTTGCAATCCATCGTTTGGCGTAAAGTTTTTTATCTGCTTCGTTAACAGGTCCAAGCGCGAAAGCCCCCGGTTTGTACTCATCCAGATTTTGTTTTGGGAGTCGGTCAGCGTACCGTATACAAACGAATTAGCCAATCCCTGCTGCTCCGTGTACAACGTAAATCGGTTCGTTTGTGCATTCAGCGAAACAAGACCCCGGTCGCAGGATAGCCACATTGTTTGCCCATTACTATCCGGGCGAATATGCAAAACCGTATACCCTTGTAAGCCTGATCTGATCAATTTCCAGGACGTAGTTCGGGAACCTGGCTTGCCTGACTGCGCCAACTGGTAACAGTAGTATCCATTTAGATACGTACCGACCCACAAGTGCCGGTTTTTGGGATCAAACCACAAACTGAATATGTTCTGTCCTGCCAGCTCAGGCAATCTGGTTAAACTACGCTTATTGGTATCAAACGAATAAAGTCCATCTTCTGTAGCAGCAATCAGAACGGCGTCGGAAACGCTGACCAGATTCCGGACATAATTATCGGGAGCGGGATGTTCCGATACAGGAAAAGGGATTAAATCAAATGTTTTAGAAGGTGCCTGAAAGGCCATTATACCCTTGGTAGTTCCTACCCAGATACGTCCCTTCGGATCACGATACAAACTTTTACTGAGCGATAGCGTAGAGCTGTTTGTGGCCGTTAAATACGTTGGGAATCGTTCGACAATCCGGTTCGTGCGCGGATTAAGTATATTGATACCCCCTTCGGTTAGAATCCATAAACGATCTGGTTGCTCTTCCAGAAACCCCCGGATTACGTAATTACTCAACTTACGGTATGGCGCCAACGTATCGGTAAACTGGCGTTTGACGAATCCTCTGAATAAAAATACGTCAGGCACGATGCGAGCCAATCCATCCGGGTCTGTGTTGGCCCAGATGATCCCCTGCCGATCAACATAAACCTTGCTGATTTTAAAGTCACTGAGCCGCTGTATGTGGTTTGTAAATGTATTAATCTGCCCAATGGTACTTGATTTTTTATCGAAATAAAGAACGCCATCATTCTGCGTACCCAGCCAGAGCTGCCCTCGCTGATCGGGGGTAATGCTGAAAATGGAGCTTATGCTATTCGTACCAACTGTCGTATAGGTTTGGTAATTATGATGCCGGTAATCAAAGCGAATCAGGCCAGCCGTTGTGCCCAGCCATACAATATCATCCGCATCAATATAGAATGACAGGACGCTGGACGGCGGCCCAAACTGATTCTGAGGGTGATCGCTAAAATAATACGTAAGCGTCTGATCGTGAAGGTTATAACGTATCAAACCTGTTGATGCATGAAGCCATACATTTCCGGCGGGTGTATTGGCCGTAGAGCTTTGCAAATCATACTTCCGCCTTGGACGCAGTCTGGCATTCAACACGGTTTTGTGTCGATTTCGATAATCGAACCGTACCAACCCTTCGGTATCGCTCAGATACAGCAATTCTGATTTGTCAGCAAAAAAAGGAATTGTCCGACTGGCACCCCGCACGTGATTCCGGACAGAAATAAAGTCAAACCGGTCGTTTCGACGATTGTAGCGGTTCAGCCCCTCTTCCGTACCAATCCATAGATTGCTATCGGGGTCTTCAACAATCCCTAAAATGTTCGTCCCTCGAATGGTACCGGGTCGGATGGTACCCTGCTCATCCACAATAGGGCGGTACGTTCGAAAACGATGACCATCATACCGATTCAGTCCGTCCTGAGTGCCAAACCACAAAAACTCCCGGCTATCTTTCAGAATATAATAAACAGACCCCTGCGCCAGTCCGTCGCTTACTCCAATTCGATCAACCCGAAACGTAGTGGCAACACTGGTAGAATCATGCTGTGCCTGTCCGCTCCGGGAGAATATGCTCCAGAGAAGTAACTGAATGCAGATACAGCTTACTGTTCGCATTATCAGGCGGAAGTTGGTTTAGGACAAGCGTCTGTAAATGAGCCACCTATTTGCTAAATATCCAAACGTATTATCAATAAATACAATATTCATTACATAGTCCTGCTACGTTAGGAATATCGTGGGTGTCAAACCCCGTATTTGGGCGTTTTGCCGTACATTCGTATAGCGTTCCCTTTATCTTTTTAATCATCATCAAGCTATGCGTTTTTTCAAATCCATTCAATTATCGCTCATGCTGAGTTCATCCGTAGTGCTGGGGCAGGCAACCCAACCCCTTAATTATCCTCAAGCTCGTAAAACTGACCAAGTCGATACGTACCATGGCACCCAGGTGGCCGACCCATACCGATGGCTGGAAGATGACCGCTCCGACGAAACGGCGGAATGGGTAAAGGCGGAAAACAAAGTCACGTTTGATTACCTGGCTCAGATTCCTTACCGGAAACAGATTCAAAACCGGCTTGAGCAGGTCTATAATTATCCAAAATATTCAGCGCCCAACCGGAAAGGCGAATGGTTTTATTTCTCCAAAAACGATGGTCTGCAAAATCAGGCTGTTCTTTATCGGCAGAAAGGGCTGGACGGCAAACCCGAAGTTGTGATCGACCCCAATAAGCTCTCGGCAGATGGTACAACCCGGCTGGGGGCTTTCTCGCTGTCGAAAGATGGTCGGTACGCGGTCGTTGGCTTGTCGAAAGGGGGGTCTGACTGGCAGGAGTACCAGATTATGGACCTGGCTACCAAGCAATACTTATCCGAAAAAATTGAATGGGTGAAGGTGTCCGGTGCTGCCTGGCAGGGCGATGGATTTTATTACAGCCGTTATCCGAAGCCAGAAGGCAGTGCGCTGGCGGCTAAAAATGAGAACCATCAGGTCTTCTTTCACAAGCTGAATACCCCTCAATCTGCCGACCGCCTGGTTTTTGAAGACACTAAACATCCCCAACGCTTCAATATTGTCAGGACAACCGACGATGAACGCTTTGCTTTGCTGACCGTCAGTGACCGGGGACAAGGGAAAGACGGCAATGCACTCTTTTTTATCGATGCGCAGGCAAGCGAAAAAGGGTTTACGCCTGTCGTGGCCGATATAACTGATTTCAGCTATAATGTGGTTGATAATGACGGTGCCCGGCTGTTGATACTCACGAATGAAAAGGCGCCCAACAGCAAAATGATTGCGTATGATACAAAAAAGCGGGCTTTTTCGCCACTGATCGCCGAGCGGCCCGAGCCAATTGCCGAAGGGAGTGTTAGCGCGGCCGGAGGCAAATTGTTTGTCGAATACACAAAAGACGTAACGTCAAAAATCGAAGTGTTCGATTATACGGGCAAACAGGAAAGTGAAGTTCAGTTACCGGCAGTCGGCTCTGCTGGCGGGTTTGGCGGTGAAAAAGACGACAAGTTTGTGTTTTACACCTTCACTTCATTCACCTTTCCGCCCACTATTTATCGCTACGATATTGCTACCCGGAAAAGTACGGTGTTCCGCGCCCCCGAAGTCGATTTCAAACCAGCCGATTACGAAACAAAGCAGGTGTTTTACACCAGTAAGGATGGCACCAAAGTGCCCATGTTTCTGACGTATCGGAAGGGACTGAAACTCGACGGCACCAACCCAACCCTGCTGTACGGGTATGGCGGCTTTAATATCAGCTTACCACCCGCTTTTAGTCCGTTTCGGATACCGTTTCTGGAACAGGGAGGAATTTATGTACAGGCAAATTTGCGGGGTGGCAGCGAATACGGCGAAAAATGGCATGAGCAGGGAATGAAATTGAAGAAGCAGAACGTATTTGACGATTTCATTGCGGCAGCGGAGTATTTGATTGCTCAGAAATACACAAGCTCGGCCAAACTGGCTATTCAGGGTGGGTCAAATGGTGGTTTGCTGGTCGGAGCCGTTATGAACCAACGCCCTGATTTATTTCGGGTGGCTATTCCGCAGGTGGGCGTAATGGACATGCTCCGCTTTCATAAATTCACGATTGGCTGGAACTGGATTGCGGATTATGGCAGCAGCGATAACCCCGATGAGTTCAAAGCCATTTATGCGTACTCCCCGATCCAGAATATAAAACCTGATCTGAAGTATCCGGCCACGCTCATTACTACGGCCGATCATGATGACCGCGTAGTACCGGCTCACTCGTTTAAGTATGCGGCTACGTTGCAGGAAGCGTATAAAGGCCCAAACCCAGTGCTGATCCGCATCGATACCAACTCCGGGCACGGTGCCAGTAACACGAAGAAAAACATTGAAACCGCAGCCGATATTTATTCCTTTATCTTCTGGAATATGGGAATAAAGTCACTTTCGGGCGCGGAATAATCCCCTATGCACAAAAAAAGGCTTCCCGCAGCGGGAAGCCTTTTTAGTAAACGGATTATAATTCCTAGAACTTAAACGTTACGCCCAGCTTAAGTGTAGCCAGGCTTGACCCTAATTCAGCGAAAGCGCCAATGTTATCGGAGAAGAAATACCGGCCACCCAGGTGAATTGGTACATATACAGTACCATAGCTATCGAACGCCCCACCATAGGAGAAGGAGAAGTACGAAAGTCCTAAGCCTGCATATAAGTCTGCTTTATCAGTACCTAAATTGAGCAATTCGTTAAAGTGATAAGAAGCGCGGGCACCAATATCAAACGAATTGTACTTATAGGACGCTACACTTCCGTAACTTCTGTAGCCAACTACAGCACCGGCTGTAATATTATGAGCTACACCAAAGTCAGCTGCTGCATTGAGGCCGATACCACTGCCAGCTGTATAATAGCCGTAGCCTCCTACCCCAATACCAAGGTTAATGAATTTGGTACCCTTGTCGATTGCCATTTGCGCAAACGATTGAGTGCTGGCTAACAGTCCAAGGGCCAATAAAATAGACAAGTGGATTTTTTTCATGTGATTCAACTGATTTTGTTAAAAGTTACGACAAAGTAAACGTGAATATATTGGTCCGACAAACGCATACATGAACGTCTTATTTATCGGTAATATGGACGTATGTGTAGCAAACATAGCAAACCAGAATTATACACGTATATATTTAATAGAAATAAACATATCAAAATTTCTAGCATCGCTGGTTTACTAACAGCCCACACATGGCAGACAATATGTACCAGTATACAAAAAGGCGTCTCCAGAGAGACGCCTTTTTGTATATAATTGAATCAAACGTACTGTTAATGAACCAGTTCCGCTTTCAGCTTTTCCTTAAATACTTTTCTAAACTTGTCAACTTTAGGCGCAATCACAAAGGCACAATATCCCTGATTCGGATTATTGGCAAAATAACTCTGATGATACGCTTCTGCTTCATAGAACGTAGTGGCCGGGCTAATTTCTGTCACAATTGGCTTATCATATGCCCCGGCCTTGTCTAATTCTTCTTTAGCGGTCTCCGCTAATTTTTTCTGCTCATCCGTATGATAGAAGATTACCGACCGATATTGCGTACCAACATCGTTCCCCTGCCGATTCAGCGACGTTGGATCATGGCTCCGAAAAAACGCTTCCAGTAATTCCTGATACGTGATTTTAGCCGGATCGTACGTTACTTCTACACATTCGGCGTGGCCCGTATCGCCGTTGCAGACTTCTTTGTACGTCGGGTTGACTTTATGGCCGCCTTCGTAGCCCGATACGGCCGAAATAACGCCATCAAGCGATTCATACAGGGCTTCGGTACACCAGAAACAGCCCGTACCGAATGTTGCTTTAGCCAGGCCGTCAGATTGATTTGTAGTCATAGTGCTGATTTCTTTTGTAGGGCTGATTCTGTAAATACAGGTACGTATACGATTAGCCCAATCAAAGTGTGAGTTGTTTATGAAGGTTGATTACAACCATTCAGTTTATTTGTGGTTTAAACTCAAACTAATAACATAACCCACCCGCGTAAAGTTTGCGCAATCATGCCTGTGAAAGACTTCGATACCGACCGTTTTCGCTACGATGGCGACAAAGAGCTTAAGTTAAAAAAGGCCCCATCCAAAATCGATGATATCTATGAAGATGATATGCATTATGAGGCTCTTTTACGTCAACAGGCCGAAGAAATAGACAAATGGCAGGAGCGAATGTTTGCCTACAATCGGTACGGGCTGGTTGCTGTATTCCAGGCGCTGGATGCGGCAGGCAAGGACGGGACAATTCAGCACGTATTTACGGGCACCAATCCGGCTGGCGTTCGCGTATATTCATTCAAGCGCCCAACCGACCAGGAGCTGGATCATGATTTTCTGTGGCGTAGCTGGCGCGAACTTCCCGAACGGGGCACCATTGGCATCTTCAATCGATCATACTACGAAGAAGTACTGGTAACGAAAGTACATCCGGAAATTCTGACCCAAAGTCAACGGCTTCCCGAAAAATTGACACAGGACCTCGACAAACTGTTTGAACAACGATACGAAGCCATTCGGAGTATGGAGAAATTCCTCTATCACAATGGTTTCCCTACAATTAAGTTTTACCTGCACGTTTCCAAAAAGGAACAGGCAGACCGGCTGATTGCCCGGATCGAAGACCCCGAAAAAAACTGGAAGTTTGAGGAAGGTGACGTAAAGGAGCGCGATTTCTGGGATGACTACCAGGATGCCTACGAAACCTGTATCAACGAAACGGCCACCGAAAAATGCCCGTGGTACGTAATACCGGCCGATGATAAAAAGAATATGCGGTTGATTGTTGGGCGTATTGTCATTGAAGAACTAAAAAAACTTCCCATTGCCGAACCTCAGCCCGACGACAAGCGATTCAAGGAATTGCAAAAGCTGATTCCCATTATTCAGGCTCAATAACACGGCGGCATATAGGTCGCTATCAAACGAAGTATTCACGTAGCTATTGGCTGCGATACGTGCATGAAAAAACTCAACACGAATGCTTTTCGATACGATGAAAAGAAATCATTTTCGAGCGCTAAAACGCTGACGATCATTGAGCCCTATTATACGGATGAAGCCGATTTCAACCAGCAGTTAGACGATCTGGCCGACCGCATGGATCAGGCGCAGAACCGGATGCATGCCGACGAACATTATGGGTTGCTGGTTATTTTTCAGGCAATGGACGCAGCGGGAAAAGACAGCAGCATACGGCGTATATTCAAAGGCGTTAATCCATCCCGGTTTCAGATGGCGCCTTTCAAAAAACCAGCTGAAGAGGATTTAAAACATGATTTTTTGTGGCGATTCTGGCAGGAACTTCCCGAGCGGGGTAATATTGGGGTGTTTAACCGATCGTATTATGAGGAAGTGCTAGCGTTACGTGTTCACCCGGAGCGATTACGGCAGCAGTTGATTCCACCGAACTTGTTGCCTGAAAATGATCAGACCCTCTGGAAGCAGCGTTTTGGCGATATCGTTCATTTTGAGGATTACCTGTTTCGCAACGGCTTTCCTATTGTGAAGTTTTACCTGCATGTGTCGAAAGAGGAACAGGGGAAACGACTCATTGCGCGACTGGAAGACACCGAAAAACAGTGGAAGCTTAGCGAGAGCGACCTGGAGGAGCGGGATTTCTGGCCGAAGCATATGAAGGCGTACGAAGATACAATCACCGCAACGGCCACCCGCCAGAATCCGTGGTACGTAATACCCAGCGACGACCGGACCAATCAACAGCTCATCATGGCTCACATACTAACCGAAACGCTGGAATCGCTGCCCGTTCATTTCCCGAAAACAGACCCTAAAGAAGCCCAAAAACTGATCAGGCACATCCGAAAACAGGACAGTCAATAAATGCGCTGAGGCATATTATATAAATTTTATCCTACGTACAAGACCGTTCAGGCTCAGATTTAGTCGCTTTATCCACTTTTTGATCAAGGAGAAGTCTACTCGAAGTACTTTTACACTGTCGCGATACGTGCTCAGACCATCTGCTGTATCTGTCGACCACGTAATGAAACATGGACTACTGTTTTGCCTGGTCTGCTTTGTTATGGTTCTGACCCAGCCCGGAACCAGCACAGCCCAGACGATAAATGCCCTCGAAACTACAACGAATAAGGCTCCCCATGCGGCTCTGACGGTTAGTGGTTATATAAAGGATGCCGCTAATGGTGAAGGACTGATCGGCGTATCGGTTTATGTGAAGGAAACCAGCACCGGAGCCGTAACCAACAACTACGGTTTTTATGCAGTTACCGTTCCTTCTGGCACTTACAATCTGGTTATCAGCTACGTTGGCTATGCGAAGCAAACCCGAACGGTTAATCTGATCGATAAGAATGTACGGCTCGATCTGGAGCTTCAGCAGGAGGGAAAGGACCTTCAGGAAGTGGTTGTTTCGACCAAACGGGAAGACGATAACGTAAAAAACATTGAAATGAGCGTCAACCAGATTGACGTAAAAACCCTGAAACGGATTCCGGCCTTACTTGGTGAAGTGGATGTAATACGTAGCATTCAGCTGTTGCCCGGCGTTTCGACCGTAGGCGAAGGAGCCACGGGCTTTAATGTGCGGGGTGGCAGCATTGATCAGAATCTGGTACTTCTGGACGAAGCCCCGGTCTACAACTCCTCACACCTGTTTGGGTTCTTCTCAGTCTTTAATCCCGATGCGGTAAAAGACGTAAAGCTGATCAAAGGCGGTATTCCGTCGAATTATGGAGGACGGATTGCGTCAATTCTGGACGTGCGGCTAAAAGAAGGCAATGCCAAAAAACCAGAACTCAATGGCGGTATCGGATTAATTTTCAGCCGCTTATCGTACGAACGACCGATCTTTAAAGGAAAAGGCTCGTTTATTGTCGCTGGTCGCCGGTCTTACGCCGACATTCTGGCGCAGCCGTTCCTGAACAGTGATTTGAAAGGGGCAAAATTTTATTTCTACGACCTGACTGCGAAAGGTAACTACCGCATCAACGACAAAAACACGGTGTTTCTGTCGGGCTACCTCGGCCGCGACGTATTTGGGGCTGACTTTGGCTTCAACTGGGGTAACACAACCTTATCGGCCCGCTGGAATCACGTATTCAGCGATCGCTTGTTCCTGAACACAACGGCCTATTATAGCAATTACGACTATTCGCTGAATTCGGACCTGAAGCAGAAAACCCCCAACGATTTCTTCCGTACCGACTCCCGCATTGTTGACTACAGCATCAAACCCGATTTCTCGTTTTTCCTCGGCAAAAACCTGATTACGTTCGGGGGCAGTCTATCGTACATGATTTTCAACCCGGTACGGCTACGGCGGCCAGCGCGGGCAGCATACGTACGTTTGGACTGGTAAGCAAATACGCGCTCGAAAATGCCCTGTATATTGGCAATGAGCAGCAGGTTACGCCCGAATTACAGCTTCAGTACGGCCTTCGCTATTCGTTATTCAATTACATCGGCCCCGGCCAGGCATACACGTTTCAGACCGATGTGCCTCTTGGTCAGCGACGGGAAGTGGTCACAACGGTCGATTATCGGGGTGGCCAGACCGTTCAGACGTATGGCAACTGGGAGCCTCGTTTTGCGGCCAAATATGAGTTGAGTAACAACAGTTCGTTCAAACTGAGTTATAACCGACTGGCGCAGTACATCCACCTGATTTCCAACACAACCGCTTCGACACCGCTGGATATCTGGACGCCTTCGACAAACAACATCAAACCACAAATAGCCGATCAGATTGCCGCTGGCTACTTTAAGAATTTTGGCCGCTCAGCCAGTACAGGCAGCGAATTTGAAGCCTCAGTGGAAGTATATTACAAATGGCTTCAGAATCAGATTGATTACATTGATGGAGCCAGCCTGATTCTGAACAAATATCTCGAAGGGGATCTGCTGAACGGAAAAGGGCGGGCTTACGGAGCAGAATTCTACATCAAACGAAATACGGGCGTCGTGAATGGCTGGATTAGCTATACGCTTGCCAAAACAGAGCGGCAGGTGGCAGGCATCAACAATGGCAACTGGTATCCGACTCGTTTCGACAAGCGCCATACCGTTACGTCAGTACTGATGTTTGATCCACCCCGCGCCAAACGCTGGAACTTCTCCGCTACGTTCACGCTCGCCAGTGGTACACCCGGCACGTTCCCGACAAACCGCTTTGAGTATGAAGGCTACGTAGTACCGCAGAACACCGACAACTCCCGGAATAACTATCGCATACCAATTTATCATCGGCTCGATCTGGCGGCTACGTTGCAGGGGCGCAAACGGGCAGGCAAGCGCAAGGACGACAACTGGGTCTTTTCGGTGTATAATGCTTATGCCCGAAAAAATGCTTTCTCGGTGTATTTTCAGCCGAATGCCGATAACCCACGGGTAACGGAAGCCATTCGCTATTCGGTGTTTGCGACGATTATTCCGTCGATAACCTACAATTTCAAATTTTAACCGAGACTACCTTTCTGGATCGGTAATGAACTTTATATAGCTAACAGTTGACCCGGAAGGGCAACACGACTGGCATGAAACGATTTTCTTTTTTAGTAGCTCTACTGGTGGCCGTTCTGACGCTGAACAGTTGTACAACGGTTATCGACGCCAAACTCGATACGGGTCCAACACAGCTTTCGGTAGATGCCAACCTGACCGACCAGCCGGGCGCTCAAACGATTCGGCTAACCCGGACAGCAGCCTATTTCGATAGCAGTACTCCGCCTGCCGCAACCAGCGCAACAGTTTCTGTTTCGGATGATGCGGGAAAAACCTATGTTTTTTCTGATTCCGATAATGACGGTTATTACGTATGGCAGCCAAAAGGAACCGATACGTTGGGGCACATTGGCCGGACCTACCAGCTCAACATTACGTACCAGAACGAAACATACAGGGCTAGTTCCAGAATGAATCGGGTCCCTCCTATCGACTCGCTGATTTTTGTAAAACGAAAGCTGAATCCTTTGTCGAAAAATGAAGGGTATCGGGCTGAGTTTTATGCCAGAGATATTCCGAACGAGGTTAACCATTACCGTATTCGTTTTTTCCGAAATGGCGAGTTGCAGAATGAACCTCAAAACATCATTATTTCGGAAGATGGCGGCTTTCGGGGAGCCAGCACGGTTACGGATGGACTCGTGTTTATCGTTCCCATCCGGCGGGCCATCAACCCGGATAGTTTATACGTTCTGAATGACAAGGTAAAAGTTGAAGTGCAGTCGATTACGTCCGATGCGTTTGATTTCTGGAGTCAGCTCCGCACGCAGATTACCAATGGCGGTTTGTTTGCTTCTCCACCGGCTAACGTTCCAACGAACATCGTCAACACAAACCCAGCGGGCCGAAAAGCGACAGGATTCTTCATTACGTCAGCCGTTCGCAGCTTTAGTGCTGTCGCGGCTCCCCCCAACATACGGACGCGAGAGGATTAAAGGTATGACATTCTAAAGCCTCATCTTCTTAATAGCTAACGTATGAGTCACGCTACGATAATAACATTTTATAACTATTTTTAGACAATTTGCATAAAAGTTCTTATGTTAATGAATTATTCTAAGATCAACTGCCCTATACAAGCACCAGAAACAGGCCCAATTGTCCTTTGGAAAGGGAAGTTGGAAGGCCAATATTATGTTAATGAAATTTCTGTAGATTGGACCGAAAACTACGAGTAAAGGACCGCTAAGAACAGACTCGGGGTTAGCATAAAATTGATTATACAACAGTTTTATAGATCCACAAAGGGGCCTACAATTTGACGATTATGGCATTGCGACGAATTCTGGAGGCAGATGGAACAACTTATCTCCTTTTGTTAGTAGGACTTATCGCTCTGGTTTGTATAGTCTTGTTAAGAAGTAAAAACCGAATGAAGCAACTTGCTAGTTCTGACTCGAGGATAACCTCTAAAAAACTTAAGTTGTATGACCTTTATTTAAGCCGTTATGGGGGTGATTATGTCAGGTTTTCACATACTGCCTCCAAAAAGGAAAGATTACAAATGGAGGAACTGGACAATGATGATCTGATTGAAAACCTCATACAAGATATACTTATTGTGAAAAAGGGTCTTGCTTCCAACGAATTTGCAGATAAGCTTCAAAAAAGGTTAGTCGAAAATTGTGAGAATGAGCAAGTCTTTGAGGAGCTAAAGAGCTTAGCAGGAACACTTCTAATTCGGTATTTAAAGTAACCGTTACTTCGTTTTCTAACCTGTTTTATAGGAGGTGTGGCTGTTGCAAAAGTTAAGTAACTGTCACCCCGTAAAGGAACAGTTGATTAACATAATGCCAGTGGCTGTTGCAAAAGTCGATCCAGCTGTGAACCGACTCCTGAAATCAGTGATTTTCAGTTGCTAATTGAGCCCTAAAAAGCGAATAATTTACAGGCATTGGATACGATCCGGACTTTCGCAATAGCCACAGTTTTCAGGATAATGAACCATTCCTAAATCAACCATCCTATCCGAGCCCTGAACATAGGCCTAACTGTCATCTGGAAAGGGCGGCCTCCGCGTAGAAGAAAGCCTGGTATTATAGTAAAGGAATATCTGTTTGACCTGGTCAATTGCGAATGAAGGACCGCAGAAACGGCTTCTGGGTGATCGTATCATTTGGTTATATAACAACATCTATCCCAGGGTGGGTCAACTGACATATACCCTTGAATAAAAAGAAAACAGTAGTGTATCCAGACAAGAGTAACTTGGCCTCCTTCATCTCGCTAAGAAAAATATACATTCATTTTATCATGAAAAACATAGTACTGGCTATAATCGCCCTTTCGAACTTATTCGCTTACTCAACAATTGCCCAAAAGGACAACCAGGCAACAACCCAGGAAGCCATCAAATCAGTCATAACCAATTATGAACAGGCTTGGAACCGCCATGACGCTAAAGCATTAGCCGAACAATACCATACAGATGCCACCTGGGTCAACTGGTTTGGTGCTTATTACAAAGGCCGGGCTGAGATTGAGAAGCACTATCAAACCACTCATTCGACCTATTTCAAATCGACTCAGTTTACCACCCGTTCCATAGAAGATATAACCTTTCTCAAACCGGATATGGCTCTGGTTCATGTCCGCACGGATTTAAGCGGAGATGAGCGCTATCCAGGACAGACTTTCCGGTTTCGACGAACGATTCTCTTAACCAACAAAGAGAGCAATTGGCGCATATTAGCGGGCCAAAACGCAAAGCTTAATGAAGGGATCGACTAAGCATTGCTAAGCAAGCTAAGTTGGTGAGTTGTTCGCCTTAATGGGAGATGACAATCTTCACACTGATTTTGGTATTGGCTTAACCTGTGGCGTTCCCGTCACTAGTAAAACCGATTTCCTAAGGTGGAAGAACACATATTCTCTACTTCTTCGTATTAGCTACCGGTACCAAAAGCCAACTGGCGGGCTTATGGCACGAATTGGTTTTACCCCGTTGATGGTTATGGGTAGTGTTGATGTGTATCAACGTTTTTATACGTGGCTGGGCCTATCTATGGGGTATAGTTTCTAAGCGAATTAGCAGATTTACACGACACACCTTTCTTTACATAATTCACACGTATACAACAAGTAAGTGATTTAGTAAGACTCGTTTTTTTCTGCCGCTTTGATACGTTCTCTACTGTTAATGGTGCTACCCGTAACTTTAATTTCTTTTAGGATAACCCGATCTCTTAACTCTTCAATATGCAGTGTATTAGTGGGAACAAGGGGGCTATCCTTATGTCGGTAATCTATCAGGATAAACGAAACGGGAAGAATATACCTACCGACATACTGTAAGCTTAACGGAGGTAACTTTTTTAGTGCGTTTATTACAGTCGGCTCAAGGCCAGCATAGTCCCATTCAACATTATGGTTAAGAATGGATATTGATTGAATGCGCCCCTTTTCATTAACCGTAAATTCAGCAAAAACTCTTCCGTATCTACTTGACCACTCAGCTTGGCGAGGGTATTTTAACCGACGGTTCATAACAGCGGTAAAGACCATATCTTGATTAAGATCCGAGATAACGGTTTGTGCTTCAGTTACATAGGTGGTTATCAGCAATAAGAGCAACCGTAAAAAGACCATCTATGGGTAAGCTGGAAGAAGTTATTCGCAACTAATTATTTTTTCACAACCTGCTCGCCGGGCAGCAACCAGATTCCCCTCGCTGACTGGCCATAAAATGACGTACCAAAGGGAATTTCCTGACGCCGGATTCGACCGTTTTTAAGCCGTACGTTCACAGCCGTTGTTCGCATATCAACAGCGGAGAAGGTTTGCGGCTGCTGCACCGCAAAAACACGTAACGGTCCCCGGTTTTCCGTAACGGCTAACCGGCAATGGCCTTGCGCGTCCGGCCAGTTGACCAGCGCTTTGGCATTTCCAGGAACATACAAGCCACTTTGGGCAATTGGTAGTGGTTTGAAACCGCCTTTACCGTCGCCCTTCATCACCAGCCCATTAAAAGCGTCCATCCGCCCCGCCACCAGATCACTGCCGTGCTCGTTACCGACCAGAACGGCGTCCAGATTGCCGTCGCCGTCTACGTCCTGTGCGAGCATACCAAAGAGGGGTGCCGTTTGAGCCATACCGGGTAACGGCCGAATTTCAAACTGCGGAACACCGGACGACCCCTTGCCTTTGTTTTCGATATAACTGCTGGACAAATACGTGGCCGACAGCTTAAGCGCCTGATTCCGCTCATCTTCGGTTAGGATCTGGTCGATGGTGGCGTTTCCAAAAGCATTGTATTTTATGTACCGACGCTTAATCCCGATCATCTGTTTGACCATATCGTCCCAGCCGAAGTAAGGATATTCTTCGTACTGCCCGTTGGCATTCCTGAAATAAACCGTCGGGAAGGCATCGTAGAAGCCATTGTTATCGAAATCACCCGCGTAAATACGTACTGGCCGTTCAGGAGTAGCCCGAAGCAGGTTATTCTGCCCCAGATTGCCCGCTATGTAATCGATGTCGCCGTCGTTATCGAAATCGCCGGGCGTGAGCGAATTCCAGAAACCGGCCTTATTCTCCAAGCCACTGTTTTCGAGAGGTATCAGCCGGCCTTTTTCGTTATGCAGCATGGTAAGCGGTGCCCATTCGCTGGCCAGCAACAGATCAACGTACCCGTCTTTATCGTAATCTGTCCAGAGCGCATCGCAGGTCAGGCCACCTTTTGTCAGGATGGGCGCTACCTGAGCCGTTGCGTCCGTAAATTTCGGTTTACCTTTCTGACTGTCGTTCCGTAATAGATAGCTGGGCACGCCCGACGGGTACTTATACGGCTCAACGCGGCCACCAACAAATAAGTCGAGGTCACCGTCGCGGTCGAAGTCAGCGGCTTTTACGCACGAGCCATTCACCCGGAAATCAGGCAGCGCCTTCGAGTCCAGCGTAAAATTGCCTTTCCCATCATTGACATACAGCCGGTGACGTAATGCTTCGGCCAATTGATTCTGATTAAATTCTGTGCTGCCACTGGCGGCATATAGATCCAGGTCGCCATCGGCATCGGCATCGAACAGAAGCAGACCAGCATCTTCCGATAGCTTGACGGGTAAGGCTTTTGCCGTGAAACGATCCGTCGATTGCTGTAAAAGCACTTCGGCCGAATGGTTAGCGCTTCCGCCCACAACCATATCCATCAACCCATCGCCGTTCACATCACCGACGGCCAGCGCAGGCCCATATTCGGTAAGTTTGTGCAGCAGTGTTTTCTGCAAATTGAAGTCGATAATATCGGTTTCCTCATGGCGGTACGTAATGCCAAGCGCGGCCGTTACGTCCTGCATCAACGGTTTTGCAACGGGGGCGGTGTTCGCCGATCCCGACTGCGCATCAGCGGCTTTCAGCGTGATGGTCTGGTCGGCGTTTACGTTCGGGACAATCTGCACCCGCCCACCCGGCCAGGTCACTTTCAGGTTTTTGATGGCACTGACCTTACCCAGCCCAAAATGCGCTACTGGCTCAACACTGGACAGAAATCCCCGGTACAACGTATGCTCATAAAACTCCTTCCGGCCATTCGGCAACTCATACTCGACAATGGCACCAAGGCCCATTACGTTAGCTCCGTCGCCCTGAAACCGAATCCGCAGGTAATGAGCATCGTCCGATTTCTGATCATTCAGATTATTCCGGTAAACAAACGCTTCGTCGTTGATATTGTTGATTACGTAGTCCAGATCGCCATCGCCATCAAAATCAGCATAGGCCGCCCCGTTCGAAAAACTGGGTTCGGTCATTCCCCAGCGATCGGTTACGTTCTCGAAAGTGGCATCTCCACGATTTCTAAAGGCGTAGTTACTAACTTTCACCTGCGGTATTTTATCGGTTAGCTCCTTGCGAAGCGCATCCGTCAAGTACGTATTGACAGAGCTGTAATACGTAGTAAAATCACGATCGGTAACGTCGCGGGGAAAGCCGTTGGTAACCAGCAAATCCCGGTTGCCATCGTGGTCAAAATCGGCCAACAACGGCGCCCAACTCCACTCAGTTTCGGCAACGCCCGCCATCATGCTTATCTCGCTGAAAATGGGCATACCGGCTTTCGACGTATCGGTTGGGCGCACGCCCTGATTCAACTGCAACGTATTGCGCGCGTACTGGTGCTCGTACCCCAGCCGATCCCACTCCTGATAGGCAAAATAGCTGCTTGGCCCCATCAGGCTCTTTTTGCGCAGATTATCTTCGGGAAGCATGTCCATCACAATGATGTCGGCAAGCCCATCACCGTTGATATCCGACACATCGTTGCCCATTGCCGATGAACTCGTATGCTTAAATGCCTCGTGGGACCGATTGGTGAAGGTTCCATCGTGGTTATTAATGTAGAGTACGTCGTTCGTAGCAAAGTCGTTTGTTACGTAGATATCTTTCCAGCCGTCGCGGTTAATGTCGCAGATGTTTACGCCCAGCCCAAAGCCTTCGGCCAAAACTCCCGCCTGTTTGGTTACGTCGGTAAAGTAAGCATGCCCGCGTTTAGGGTCGAAATCATTGCGATATAGTCGGTCAGTATTGGGTGAAGTGCCGTCATTCACCCGCGTACGAAGGTTGGTCGGGTTTCGGGGATCGTCAATCTGATCGACCAGCACAAAAAGGTCCAGATCGCCATCGTTGTCGTAGTCAAAAAATGCTGAATGGGTTGCATAGGTTGTGTCAGCAACGCCATAATCAGCAGCCATCTCACGAAATTTCGGTGCGCCATCTGCGTCATTTCCCTGATTGACATACAGCAGATTAGCCCGCTGAGCCGCTTTTTTATACAGCGTATTCGATACGTACACATCCAGTTTGCCATCGGCATTAATGTCTACCACTGATACACCTGAGCACCAGCGTCCACTGCCACCAATACCGGCGGGTTGCGTCACATCCTTGAAATGCAGTTTGCCACCTGCCGATTCGGTTTCATTGATATAGAGCCGATTGGGCACCTGATTACCGGCAAAAAAAACATCGGGTTTCTGATCCCCGTTGAAATCACCAACACCTACCCCCCACCATTGTAGATGTACTGGTAATTCAGAATGTTGAGTGTATCGCTGTCAGTAATGGTATTGGCGAACGTAATGCCAGTGTCGGAAGAGTCGAGCCGCTCAAATAAAGTCTTTTCACGACAGGCTGTTAGCAAAAACAGAACGGCAACCGGCAGAAGCCAGGCACCATTTCGATTAAATCGTATCATGAATCAAAAACGCACTGTTTACGGGGGATTGTAAAAAGATTATCTTCAAATTTATCTATAAAAAACACTGTAATGACACTATGAAGGCATTTTAATGCAAAAGCAGCACCTATCGATTCAGACATTACTGCTGCTGGAAGACGGTTGGCGGGTCGATGGCTTATTCGTTCGCTTCCGAAAGCGAGCCACCAGCGGTATGAGCGTATCGCGTTCCATTAACAATACCGCAGCAATAAAGAGTACACAGAGCGTCATATGTACGGGTACAGCAATCCACAAATTAGGAATTGGGAAGTACCAGGATGCGTAAATCAATATACCTGCCCCAACCACATACGTTACTGCCGACCGAACATCATAGGGAACCGGATAGTATTTTTCGCCCAGAACGTAACACATCGTCATCATGACGAAACTGGAAACCAAAAACGCCACGGCACAACCCATGTAGCCCATCACCGGAATCAGTACGATATTGCCGAGAATCGTAACGGCGGCTCCAACAACCGTAATCAACGTACCAAACTTGGTTTTATCGCTGAGTTTGAACCAGAACGAGATGTTGTAATAAACCCCCAGAAAGAGGTTGGCCAGCAACAGAAAGGGCACAATATCGAGGCCCACCCGGTAACGCTTCGATAGCACCAGCCCCAACAGATCGAGATTCAGGCTGGCTGCTACCCAGATAATTACACAAACGATTAGAAACCATTTGGTTACGCGCGCTAACAGGTCGGGCGCATTTTTGTCTTCAGCCTGCGAAAAAAGAATGGATCAGCGGCAAATTTGAACGACTGAATCGCCAGCGCCATGAATACCGACAGCTTATAACAGTTGCCATAAATACCCAGGGCATCGGCCGAACTGATGCCGTCATAAAAGCCTTCGGGGAGAAAATGGCGCAGAAAAATCCGATCGGTCGTATTGTTGACCAGCCCCGCCAGATTGGTTAGCATAAGCGGAAAGGCATACGCGATCAAAACACCAATCTCAACCTTATTGATCCGAAACCGAAAGTTGGAAAACGCCTGACGGACCAGAAAGAAGTACAGGGCGTTGGCAATCAGGTTGGCCAGAAAGATATAGCCCGGCCCGATGGCAGGATTGTAAAACAGGCGAATCAGCGGCTGTAGGACCTGCAAATATTTCCCCGCATAAATATCGCGGCAGATGATCAGGAAAAATACGTTTAAAGCGACAACCAGAACAATGTTGGTAATCTTGGCTACCACAAACTGACGAGCCTTGTTCTCAACACGTAGCCGGGCAAAGGGAATGGCCATAATCGCATCAATGGCGATAATTAATGCCACCCAGATTATTGACGATTGCTGCCCCGGATAATTCAGCCAAACGGTTATTTGCGGAGTAAACCCAATGATCAGTATGGACGCTAACCCACTGATCAGCATCACTAAACTTAGCGTATCATTGAAAATACGCTGCCGTTCGACAGGGTCATTTTTAGCTTTGGCGGCAAATCGAAAGAAAGCCGTTTCGAGTCCTATCGTGTACAGCGTGAGCAGTACACCGACGTAGCTATACAACTCTACATTGGATGCCAATACGCCCGGTTTGGTGAAAACATACGTATGAAGCGGTACTAACACAAAGTTGAGCATACGGCCCAAAATTGTGCTTACGCCGTAAAGGGCGGTATCGCTGGCTAATTTTTTGAATTGACTCATTCTACAAATCAGGCTCCGTTTGCTGAATGATGTATTCAGGACAGGACGTCTGTGACTGACAAAGTTAAGACCTTTGCTTATCTTTGCCGTTGATCTAAGTAGAAACAACTAGTTGCTCATTTTACGTAACTTGATCATCTATTCCAGAAACAGCTTGTAGACTGTTTCGCATCCAACATATGTCTCTGAAAATCTCCTCTGCGCTCATCTCCGTTTTTTACAAAGACGGACTCGAACCCCTAGTCCGATTATTAAACGAACAGAACGTCAAACTCTATTCAACGGGCGGCACTCAGACTTTTATTGAACAACTTGGGATTCCGGTCACTGCCGTCGAAGACTTAACGGGCTATCCGTCCATTTTCGGTGGGCGCGTAAAAACGCTGCACCCGGCCGTGATGGGTGGTATTCTGTACCGGCGTGAACTTCCCGAAGATCTTGCCCAGGCTGAACGTCACCGCATTCCACCGATCGACATGGTTGTGGTTGATCTGTATCCATTTGAGGAAACGGTTGCTTCAGGCGCATCGGATGAGGATATTATCGAAAAAATTGACATTGGTGGGATTTCCCTGATCCGGGCAGCTGCCAAGAATTACAACGACGTACTGATCGTTTCGTCGCGAAGCCAGTATGGCGAGGTGGTGGAGTTGTTGAACGCGAAAAACGGCACTACTGATCTGACCGACCGACGGTTTTACGCAGGCAAAGCGTTTGCCGTTACGTCGCATTATGATACAGCCATTCAGGCGTATTTTGCCGGAGAAAGCAGTCAGGGGACAGATTACGACGGACCAATTTATGAGTTTAAAACGCTTCCCGCCAATCATCTTCGGTACGGCGAAAACCCTCACCAGCAGGCTAGTTTTTACGGCGACCTGAATGCCATGTTCGACAAACTGCACGGGAAAGAGCTGTCGTACAATAACTTGGTTGATGTTGATGCCTGTGTAAACCTGATCGATGAGTTTCCGGCCACGGAAGGTTCCCCCGCAGCTTTTGCCATCATCAAACACACAAATGCCTGCGGAATTGCCACCGCACCGACGCCCAAAGAAGCGTATTTGAATGCACTGGCCTGCGACCCGGTTTCGGCGTTTGGGGGTGTTATTATCTCCAATGTACCCGTCGACCTGGAAACGGCCGAGGAGCTGAATAAGCTGTTTATGGAGATTCTGATTGCGCCCGACTATACTCCGGAAGCGCTACAGGTGCTGAAATCAAAAAAGAACCGGATTCTGTTGCAGCGCAAACCCGTTGAGTTACCGACTGTCATGTTCAAGACGATCCTGAACGGGGTGCTGGAGCAGGATAAAGATAACCAGACCGAAACTGCCGATCAGTTCAAAACGGTTACGGAAAAAGCGCCTACAGACGGGGAACTTCGCGCGCTTGAATTTGCCCTCAAGGTGTGTAAGCATACCAAATCGAATACCATTGTTCTGGCGAAAGAAGGTCAGTTGCTGGCCAGTGGGGTCGGGCAAACGTCTCGTGTCGATGCGCTGAAGCAGGCTATTGAGAAAGCTCATACGTTCGGCTTTGATTTAAATGGGGCTGTTATGGCTTCGGACGCTTTTTTCCCCTTTCCCGACTGTGTTGAGATTGCCGGTCAGGCCGGTATAACCGCCGTTGTGCAGCCCGGCGGCTCCATCCGCGATCAGGATTCGATTGATTACTGCAATCAAC
Source organism: Spirosoma sp. KNUC1025 (assembly GCF_045160025.1). Classification (GTDB taxonomy): domain Bacteria; phylum Bacteroidota; class Bacteroidia; order Cytophagales; family Spirosomataceae; genus Spirosoma. The sequence goes on along the minus strand of NZ_CP087139.1, from coordinate 911,191 downwards.
ACAACCTGGCCATGGTTACGACGGGTGTACGCCATTTTAAACATTAAATCAGAACCGGGATTCCAACAAGATTTGAAAGATTAACAGGTTAATTAAGGATTGAACTCATCATGAAAATCTTTTTAATCTTGTTAGAATCCCGGTTCAGACATCTATGCTATACACAATCTGGTGCGCCGTTTATTTGGTGGTCTTGTATCTGGTGCTGTTTCCAATCCAGTTTGTGTTTCTGCAACGTACTGAGTGGAAGCCGCTGGCCCATAAGATCAATGCTATCTGGGGGCGGCTGTTCTTTTTAGGTGTGGGCATTTCGGTTCGGGTTGAGTACCGGTTTAAACCTGACCCGAAAGGGGTCTACGTGATTTGTGCCAATCACTTTTCCTACCTCGACATTGCTGCTATGGGCGTAATTGTCAATAATTATTACGCCTTTGTTGGGAAAAGCGAGGTGAAGCATATTCCGTTATTAGGCTATATGTTTGCCAAACTGCACGTGCAGGTAGATCGCGCACAGGCAAATAGCCGGGCGTACTCATTGGCAAAGTCGATTCGGACACTGGCTTCCGGACGTAGCATCATGATTTTTCCGGAGGGGGTATCCGGGCTACAGAGTTGCCACAGATGGTACCGTTCAAAGATGGTGCATTTACTATGGCCATTCAGCAGCAGGTGCCCATAGTACCTGTTACGCTGTTGAATAACTACCAGATTTTACCCGATAAAAGCCCGGTACGTTTTCACTGGCATCCGTTGCGGGCCGTTGTTCACCCGCCCATCGAAACCAAAGGAATGACACAGGCCGATGTTGAGCGCCTGAAGCAGGACACGTACCAGATTATCAACACCGAGTTAATGAGCAAACAGAACGTAGTGGCCTAATCACTCATTCACTCATTCACTCATTCACTCATTACGAATGAAAGTAGATCACGAAACCTTACAGAAAATCGCTCATCTGGCCCGCCTTGAGGTTCGGCCGGAAGAAGAAGCGGACTTACTCAACAGCCTGAATGGCGTATTGACCTGGATGGAACAGCTCAATGAGGTTGATACCACGGGCGTTGAACCGCTGACGCACATTTCTGACGAGACCAACGTATTGCGCGACGATGTTGTCGGTAATCACCTGCCGCGGGAGAAAGCTCTGGCCAATGCTCCGCAGCACGACGATACGTTTTTTGAAGTTCCGAAAGTGCTGGAATAAGCTGAACCAGAACTTAGGCGAGTACCGGTTTAACGATCTTTCCCGCTACATCCGTCAGTCGGAAAGGGCGGCCCTGGAACTGATACGTTAATTTGGTATGATCGAAGCCAAGCAGATGCAGAATCGTGGCTTGCAGATCATGAACGTGCACTTTGTCTTTTACACCGTAATAGCCAATGTCGTCGGTTTCTCCGTATGAGAACCCACGTTTGACGCCACCACCTGCCATCCAGACCGTGAACGCTTCCAAGTGATGATCGCGCCCCATGAATGGCAACACTTGTCCATCACGGTTCTCCTGCATGGGTGTTCGGCCAAACTCTCCGCCCCAAACAACCAATGTATCGTCGAGCAAACCGCGTTGTTTCAGGTCTTTCAATAAAGCCGTGACCGCCTGATCCGACTCGCGGCATTTATCGTGCAACCCGTATTCCAGTGCTCCATCGCGGCCTGTGCCGTGCGTATCCCACCCCCAGTCGAACAACTGAACAAATCGCACTCCCCGCTCGACCAGCCGCCGGGCGAGCAGGCAGTTTCGGGCAAACGACCCTTTGTTTGGATCGACTCCGTAACTCTCCAGAATATAGCTGGGTTCGCTCTTGATATCCATCGCATCGGGCACCGACATCTGCATCCGAAACGCCAGTTCGTACTGCGCAATGCGCGTCAGAATTTCGGGGTCTTTCACATCGTCGTATTGCTGCTGGTTGATCTGACTAATCGCGTCGATGGTTTGTTTACGAACGTCGCGGCTAATGCCGGAAGGGTCCGAGGCATACAATACCGGATCGCCATCCGTACGGCATTGAACGCCCTGATAAATGGTTGGCAGAAAACCGCTCCCCCACACAGACTTTCCCGCATCCGGTTGCTTACCCCCCGATGCCAGCACAATGTAGCCAGGCAAGTTATCATTCTCGGTACCAAGCCCATACGTCACCCAGGAACCCAGACTAGGACGACCCAGCCGCGCGCTTCCCGTATGCATAAGCAGCTGCGCAGGCGCGTGGTTGAACTGATCCGTATGCATGGCCTTGATAAACGTAATATCGTCTACAGCGCTTTGTAAATGTGGCAGGTAATCAGAAACCCAGGCGCCGGATTGCCCATGCTGCGCAAATTTCCCCTGCGGCCCCAGCATTTTGGGCACACCCCGGATAAAGGCGAATTTTTTCCCTGCCAGTAATTCCTGCGGGCAGTCCTTCCCATGGTATTTGGCTAGTTCGGGCTTGTAGTCGAATAACTCCAACTGACTCGGTGCACCAGCCATGTGAATATAAATGACTCGTTTGGCTTTCGCTACGTACTGCGATGGATGGGGTGCTGTCGGCTCCCCCGATGGAGTAGCGCCCCCGACCTCATTGGTTGCTACGTTTTTTTTACCGGATAAACCACAGCTTGCCAGAACGGAACCCAGCGCCATAGCGCCCAGCCCTGTCGTACAGGTATGCAGAAAATGCCGACGCGTTTCACGTTCAGCCGCAGCCTGCTGGAGTTCTTTAAGGAGTTTATTCATATCGCATACGGGACGAACCCGTTGTTTGTCAGGGAAAGCGGATTTCCACCCGCACTACGTTACTCTTTCGTAATCACCTCATCCAGATTCAGCATCGTATTCGCCGTTACAGTCAGGGCGGCCAGTTGGGGTGTAACCGTGGCACAGTTTAAACCCGGCTTCGACAGCAGGTTTTCCACTTCGTTCGGATTCTGGCGATAGTGTGCTTCGGTGGTGCGGTACAGCCGAGTCAGAATAGCCAGTTTTTTAGCCGGTAAATCCCGCAGCATGACGCGCCTAAAACCCGCTTGTATCTGTGCCTCGGGAGAACCTGCCTGCTGACGCATGTAATCGGCCAGTTGCTGAGCAGCCTCTACGTATACAGGATCATTTAGCGTAACAAGGGCCTGCAAAGGCGTATTTGTGCGTAATCGGCGTAACTGACAAAACTCCCGGCTTGGACTATCGAACGTCACCATCGACGGATACGGCGCGGTTCGTTTCCAGTACGTATACAAAGCCCTCCGGTGCAGATCTTCACCTGTGCTCTGTTTCCAGGTTTCACCGTCATAGGGCGACTGCCAGATCCCATCAGGCTGTACGGGCATTACGCTGGGACCATACATTTTATGACTTAACAAGCCGCTTACGGCCAGCGCCTGATCGTGCACTGCCTCTGCCGATAGCCGAACGCGCGGACCGCGAGCCAGTAACTTGTTGAACGGGTCTTTGGCGAGTAGTTCAGGAGACGCACTGGACTGCTGCCGATACGTTGCCGACATAACCAGCCGCTTCAGCAGTTTCTTAACGCTCCAATGGTCCGTTTCCATGAATTCAACGGCCAGATAATCCAGCAATTCGCGGTGCGTAGGCGGAATTCCCTGGGTACCCATATCTTCAACCGTTTCGACAATACCCGTTCCGAATAACTGCTCCCAAAATCGGTTAACGGCCACCCGAGCGGTCAATGGGTGTTCGCGACTGACCATCCATTTCGCTAGTCCCAGACGGTTTTTGGGTAAATCAGGGGCCATTGCCGGGAAAGATTTTGGTACGTCGGGGGTTACGCGCTTCCCTTTTACGGTCCAGTTACCCCGCTCAAACACGTGCGTTTCACGGGCCAGATCGCCTGACCCATCCAGCATGATAGGCGTTTGCTCCGTGTCAATGTTCAACAACTCGGTCAGGAGTTTATCTTTTTCGTCCAGACTGCTTACTGATTGACCCGGCAACAGCGGCTGAAAGGAAACCCACTTAATCTGCACCCATTCTTTTGGTTTCGTTGGGCTATTGAGCGACAAATACAGATTATGGCGCCCCGAAATCAACGGCAATGGAACAATCTGAACGGTGTCTTTTCCCGGTTTTGGTGTCGGCAATTGAGCCAGAATCGGTCCATCCATTTTATCCAGACGTAGCGTTACCGTGGCATCGATCGCTTTTGTACCCCATTTGATGAAGAAACGAGGCCGGCCGGTCAACGTAACGTTTTTGATTCGCGCCGATCCTTTATCCTGAAAACCAAAATATTTGGCGTCAATCAGCGATGCGTTGACGTACTGATCGAAATCGTGTGAATTAATCTTAGGCTCAATGGTCCGGACAAAATCGGTAACGCGGTTTAGTTCGGTCTGCACCTGTTTCGGGTTTGGTGCCGATGAACGGATAAACTGCTGTAACGTAATGACTTTGAGTGAATCATCCGATTTATAAAAGCGTAGCGTGGGCGTATCGCTCGTTACGTCTTCATCACGAGCATTGTTAAAGAAAGCCAGGTACTTATAGTATTCGTCATGAACAAATGGGTCGTAGGGGTGGCTGTGGCATTGTACGCAGGAAAAAGTCGTTCCCTGCCAGACATCCCAGGTCGTATTGACCCGATCAAGTACCGCGGCTGTTCGAAATTCTTCATCCTGCGTTCCTCCCTCATCGTTGTTCATCGTATTACGGTGAAAACCCGTAGCTACGAGTTGATTCTCCGTCCGATTGGGTAGCAGATCGCCCGCGAGTTGCTCTACGGTGAATTGGTCGAACGGCTTATCTTCATTAAACGCCTTGATTAGCCAGTCGCGGTACCGCCAGATTTTCCGGCCGGGGTCACGCTCATAGCCTTTTGTATCAGCGTAGCGCGCCAGATCGAGCCACATACCCGTCCATCGTTCGCCGTAAGCCGGTGATTTCAGCAACCTGTCAACAACTTTCTCGTAAGCGTTTGGCGATTTATCGTTCAGGAAATCAGCAACTTCTTTTTCTGTAGGTGGCAAACCGGTCAGATCGAGCGAGACCCGGCGAATCAACGTAGCGCGGTCAGCTTCGGGCGACGGCTTGAGCTGGTCCTGCCGTAATTTATCCAGAATGAAATGATCAATTTCATTTTGCGCCCATGCTGTTTCGTCATTTTCAGCAATACCCAGTCGGCTCCAGAACGTACCAATTTCCGGTACATCCGGCTTTTTTACGGATTGATACGCCCAGTGATCGCCCCATTCAGCGCCCTGGTCAATCCATTTACGGAGTACGTCAATTTCGTCGGGTTTAAGAGCCGGATGATCGAGCGGCATCCGTTCGTCAGGGTCAGATAGCGTCAGTCGGCGAATCATTTCACTGGCGTCGGCATCGCCCGGAATAATAGCAGGCTTACCTGATTTGGCGGGTGCCACCGCTTCGTGCCGAAACAATAATGAGAAGCCCGACGCTTTTTTGACGCCACCGTGGCAGACAATGCAGTTCTTATTGAGCAGTGGTTTGATCTGGGTGTTATAATCCACCCGTTTCTCAAAAAAACCAAGAAACGATGAGAGCATCAACGCCAGCGCGATACCTCCAACGCCGAAAAGAATCCACCCACTTTTCATATAACCAACACAAGCAAACAGGTCCTACTGCTAAAAGCAGGAAGCCGAGGTTTTGTACTATGAAAATCACCGATTGATTCAATTTTAACGTAGAAACGCGCTAATGCGTTCAGAATGAGTGCTTAATTGAGGAAGGTTATTGCGCTCGAATATCGATCTGAGCCGTGTCATCTTCGCCATTTGTGGTACCATTGCCCGGCGTAGAATCGGGGTCAGGCACAGCCGCCGAGCTGACCTGAGCGGTACAACTTTTCTGTCCCGAAGTGGCTACTGTAGCTCTGAAACGTAACGTAACACTGCCGCCAGCCGCCAGATTAGCCACATTACCGACCAAATTCGCGCCCGATAGCGTAAAATCATCGCCGGGAACAAACGTCATACCAACGGGTGGATAAGCAGTTACGCCCACATTCGTGGCAGTCAGGCCGCCCTGATTCCGGAGCGTTAAAAAACACGTTACTGTGCTTCCAATTTGTGGGCTTAGGCTGCTCACAGCCATCGTCAGACTTAAATCGGCTTTGTTTGGGTTGGGGGCCGGTTGGCTGCTAATAACGGCAGGCAATGGAACCTGATTCGGATTGGGCGATATAAATAAAGCATTGGCCGTTTGATTGGTTCGAAAATCAACTTCTGCCGCATCGTCCTGCCCATCGCCTGTACCCGAATTTGGCTGACTATCCGGATCGGTAAGGCTGGACTGGGAAATTTCGGCTGCATTGCGATACGTACCGCCCGCCGTTGGTTGCGCCACAAAGCTAAGCGTGGTTGTGGCCCCAGCGCTCAGACTGGCAATTGTACCAACTACCCCACTCGTGCTGGCCGACATGGTTGATGATGACACGAACGTAAAATTGTCGGGGAGTCGATTCCGAACCGCTACGTTAGTAGCCTGGCCGGGGCCGTCATTTTTTACCGTCAAAGTGATCGTAACCGGGTCATTGACGTTTGGCGTTCGCTGACTGGTCCTTATCGCCAGACTCAGGTCAGCCAGTGGCGGCTGAGTGGTAATCCGAAATAAATTCGATGGAACAGCCGGAACAGCAGGCGCAGTTGATACGACACGTACCTGATAACGACCACTCTGGTACGTATTCGGCAAGGTAACCTGTATCGGACTTGCAGAACCGTTGCCTAAGGCAGCCACGTACTGACCAAGCGAATCCAGCAGTTGCACCTGCCATTGATTGCCCGCATTAAACGTACCCAGTGTGCTGAACGAAACGCTTAGACTGGCTCCCGGTAATGCGTAATCGGCCAGATTTCCCGTTACTGCAAACTGTGTGGGCGTGATTGGCGCAGCGTTCTGGAAAAAATCAGCCGTCAAACTAGAATTCCAGTTACGGGCAAATCGTGACAGTCCCATATCTGACGGAATCGAGTTGGGGTTCAGGTAATACTGTGGATGAGTGGCCGGGCGCAATGCATTCCGAAAATGCACATCCTGACTCCCGGCATTCCGATAAACGATGGTATCGTTGTAAGGCCCCTGAAACACATTGGGTGTGTTGTTGATAACCTGCTGTTGCGCGGCAATCACGAGCGGGCGGGTTGTATTCCCATCGAAGGAGGTCCGCGCTACCAGCCATGGTACGTTACGTCCGCCAAAATCCTGTCTTGTCTTTTGAATCAGCGAGTCCAGTCGGCTGGCGTACAGCGGAATGCTTCCCGACGTAGCATCGCCCACTTCGGATTCACCCTGATGCCACAATATGGCCCGAACGCCTGCTACGGATGCGTAATACGACAATACATTTTTCAGATTGGTATAGGGCTGCAGATTTGGCCAGTTCTCGACACAGAAGTACCGGTTGCAGGTAGGCTTCCCGTAAGCCGTGCTGTTCCAGTTTTCAACCGTAGCGGCATCCCAGCCCGTTACGTAAAAAGCCACAGGAACGTTATAACGGTTAACGATGTAGTCGCCAAGTTCACCCCATCCCCACGAGCTTTCGGCCATCGGGAAAACCCGTCGACCTGCCGTTAACGCTTTGAAAACCGGTACTGGAGAAGGAGCGCCCGATGAGACAAGCGACTGTGCTCCGGGTGGATAGGAATGGTTGATGGAATCGATGGCGTTGACACGATCTGTAGCCGTACCCAGATCATTGTCGCCAATTCCCAGCCCGCGCGCGTTTGACTGTCCGGCAGTAATAAAGATTTCACCGATGCCTATGGGCTGTACCGTCGCCTGGGCAGTTACGTTGGCACCTACAACAGTACGTACTGTCAATACGTACCAGCCACCCGTACCTGTGATATAGCCCAGAAACAGATTATTTGTTGGCGACGTTTGAACCGTTTGCCAGCTGGTAGCGGTGCCCTGACCAGCCGAAACGGGGGTTAACTGAGCTTCTACCCGATCTACAGCGCCGGTCAGGCGCCCTGAGAGATATACACGGCCAGTGCCATCGGCTGCACGCTGAACCACCAGACGGGGCATTGGATGGGTAATCTGGAGTTGTGCTACGGCAACCAAAGGCCAGCCGATAAGCAGCAAAAGCCATCTGACAAAAGTAGGCATGCGTTGTGGATAGAAAGCCACCACGAAGTTAACGAAAAGTTCGCCTTTGGGTATGTATCCTATAGAGCGAACCCGTTAACTTTATCCAGAAATTTATACTTTCCCCCGCAAATAATCAGCTGTGTAGTTTTCGCCTTTGGGCAGTTTCACCATCTCTTCAGGCGTACCTGTAAACGTAACATAGCCGCCCGTTTCGCCACCCTCCCGGCCAAGGTCGATTACGTGATCAGCGCTTTTGATTACTTCCATGTTGTGTTCTATGATGATCACCGAATCGCCCTGATTGACCAGCGCGTTGATCGCCGACAATAATTTACGGATGTCGTGGAAGTGCAATCCCGTTGTCGGTTCATCGAAAATAAACAACGTACTGCCTTTATTGGGATTTCCTTTTCCCAGAAACGACGCCAGCTTAACACGTTGCGCTTCACCACCAGAGAGCGTATTGGCTGACTGACCAAGGCCAATGTACCCTAATCCTACGTCCTGTAGCGGTTGTAGTTTATCGGCCATCTTCGATTCAAACGTGCGGAAAAACGCAACGGCCTCATCGACAGTCATATCCAAAATATCCGATACGTTCTTGTCGTGCAGCGTCACTTCCAGTATCTCCTGCTTGAAGCGTTTGCCTCCGCAGCCCTCACACTTGAGGTAGATATCGGCCATGAACTGCATTTCAATCTTTACCTCACCCTCACCCTGACAAACCTCGCAGCGTCCGCCGTCGACGTTGAACGAAAAATGACTTGGTTTATAACCCCGCGCCTTTGATACTGGCTGATCGGCCATTACCTGCCGCAGGTAATCATAGGCTTTGATATACGTAACTGGGTTGGAGCGGCTCGATTTGCCAATAGGGTTCTGGTCAATCATTTCCACCGACGAAATGCGGTCGAGTGATCCACCAAGGCTATCGTATTTACCCGCTTCTTCTGCCGCATCGCCTTTTTGACGTAACAGAGCTGGATAGAGCACTTTACGAATCAGCGTGCTTTTTCCGGAACCCGAAACACCCGTAACTACAGTTAACGTATTGAGTGGAAACCGCACATCGACGTCTTTCAGGTTATTCTCCCGCGCCCCTTTCAGGTCAATAAAATTTGCAGACTTACGCCGGAATGAGGGCACCGGAACGGTCTCACGTCCTGTCAGAAAATCAAGCGTGTGAGAGCGCATGGAGTTAGTCCCCCCTATATCACCAGACTCATTGCTTCCTGTTCCCTGTTCCTCGTTCCTCGCTATCTCCGCCCACGTACCCTGGAAAACCAGATGCCCGCCCAGTGAACCCGCATCCGGGCCAATGTCGATAAGCTGGTCAGCCGAGCGCATTACTTCCTCCTCGTGTTCTACGACAATGACCGTATTACCCATGTCGCGCAGGGATTCGAGTACGCTTACCAGCCGTTGTGTATCGCGGGGGTGCAGGCCAATACTCGGTTCATCCAGAATGTACATGGAGCCAACCAACGCCGAACCAAGCGACGTAGCAAGTTTAATGCGTTGATATTCACCCCCCGACAACGTGTTGGTCAGGCGGTTCAGGGTTAGGTATCCAAGCCCGACCCGTTCCATATAATCGAGCCGGTTCCGAATTTCAATCAGGATACGGTTAGCAACCTGTTGCTGGTGGGCAGGTAGTTCAAGCTCATGAAAGAAGGTCGTTACCTGCGTAATGGGCATCAGGACCAGGTCGGTAATCGACTTCCCTCCTACTCGCACGTAGCTCGCGTCTTTCCGCAGCCGCGATCCGCGACATTCGGGACAGGTTGTTTTCCCGCGATAGCGTGACAGCATAACGCGGTATTGTACTTTGAATGTCTGACTCTCGACGTAGTTGAAAAACGAGTTCAGGCCATCGAAATATTTATTTCCTTTCCAGAGAAGTTCCTGCTCAGCGGGTGTCAGGTCTTTGTAAGGCCGGTGAATGGGGAAGTCAAACCGAATGCCATTTTTGAGCAGAGGTCTTAAAAACTCCTCACTCATTTTTTCGCTCCGCCAGGGGGCAATGGCTCCTTCGAAAACAGACAGGTTTTTGTCGGGAATAACCAGATCGGGGTCAATGCCCAGTACTTTACCAAATCCGTCGCATCGGCGGCAGGCACCATACGGGTTATTAAACGTGAATAAGTTAACACTTGGCTCTTCAAAGGTGATGCCATCGAGTTCAAACTTATCCGAAAACGTACGGGATTCCTTACCGACAATATCGACCCGGCACGTACCATCTCCTTCGTTGAAAGCCGTTTGTACGGAGTCCGAAAACCGGTACTGATTATCTTCATCGGGCTTACCTTCCGCATCATACAGCACCGTACCACGGTCAACCAATATTTCCAGATCGGCTGAAAATAACCGCTTTTCAACAGTAGCCGCCAGTTCACTGTCGGTGGTCGACTCGATGACGTCTTCAATTTGCAACACCTGCCGACCCGTCGGACCGCCATCGGCTACAATTCGGGTATAGCCTTTCTGGAGCAGAATGTTCAATTCATAGGCAAGCGTACGATCTTCACGAATCCGCAGCGGAGCCATAATCATAACCCGCTGGCCTGCCTCGTATGCATACATATAATTGACCACGTCCGTAACCGTATCTTTCCGGACTTCATGCCCCGATACGGGTGAATACGTAGTACCGGCTCTGGCAAAGAGCAGCTTCAGGTAGTCGTATATTTCGGTAGACGTACCGACCGTAGAACGCGGGTTACGTGTCGAAACCTTTTGCTCAATCGCAATAGCAGGAGAAACGCCTTTAATGTACTCAACTTCAGGCTTTTCCATACGGCCCAAAAACTGTCGGGCGTAGCTACTTAGGCTTTCGACGTACATGCGCTGCCCTTCGGCAAACAACGTATCGAACGCTAATGACGATTTGCCTGATCCCGACAAGCCGGTCAGTACAACCAATTTGTTGCGCGGGATGGCGACATCAATTCCTTTTAGATTGTGTACTTTCGCCCCTTTAATAATAATAAACTGCTTGGGGTCGAGATGGTCAACAGAACGCAGCGGTTCAGTTTCCGTTGTCTGGGTCATTCGGTGTTAATGAGGGTAAACTCTATCTAAATTTTAACGGTTTATTTTGAAATATGGTTTCTCCAGATTGCTATTCTTCGCAGCAAATGCAACGAGACGCCAGGAAGTACCGTACTAGCTAACGAAACGATGGATTTTGCACAGGAAGACAGTATTCGATTGAGTGTTGCGCTGGTGATGGGAGGGCTCATTGGTATCGAACGTGAATACCACGGAAAGGCTGCCGGGCTACGTACAATGATTATGATTTGTGTAGGCTCTGCCCTGTTCACACTAGCCTCAGGGCGAATTGGTGGATCGGGCGACCGGATTGCCGCCAATATTGTTAACGGAATTGGTTTCCTGGGTGCAGGCATTATTTTCCGGGAAGATAACCGCGTAAAAGGACTAACCACGGCTGCAACTGTCTGGGCTGTATCTGCGTTAGGAATGTGTGTAGGGGCAGGTCACTATGATATTGCCATAATGGGGTCTGTTCTCATTTTGGGAGCACTGCTACTTCAGGGCAATTTCACAGATCGAATTCAACGGCTTAATCAAACACGTGAGTACAAAATCGTTACGGCGTTTCGCAACAACACGATGCATCAATACGAGAAATTATTTGAAGAGTATGACCTATCACCGACGCGGAGTCAGCAGCAGCGAATTGGTACAGACATGATTGGGCACTGGCGCGTGGATGGCTCCGAGCAGAATCATGAAAAATGCATTAATCGTTTACTCAATGACCCTGAGGTAAAAGAATTCACGTTCTGATTTCGTTTAGTTAACAGTAAGTTTATTCAGCAAATTCACCATGAATTATATCCAGAAGTTTCTGTTTATCACACTTTTACTAAGTAGTAGTATTGCTTTTGGCCAATTAACGGAAGACCCCGAAGATCGGCGGAATCAGGGTCGGGACCCCCTGCGCACGCAGACCGTAGACGGTGAACCCTTACCATTTGGGCAGCGGCTACGCTTTGGCGGGGGCATAACCGGTTTTCAGTTTGGCAACCCCTTTAGTTTAGGTGTTTCGCCCGTTATTGCTTATCAGGCTACGGAGCATTTGATTGTGGGTATCGGCGGTAATTACGTGTATACCCGCTACAAGCCCGGCTATATCTACGCTAATCAGGGGGTTACCATCAATCAGTATGGCGGTAGAGGTTTTCTTATGTACGAGTTTATTCCGAGCATTCTGCCAAATCTGTACCTGCATGGTGAACTGCAAACCAACATGTACCAACAGAAAGTTGATCAGGTATCAACCGCCTTCACCGGAAATGTCACCGCACCGTTGGCGGGCCTTACCTATATGCAGCCGATTACCCGTCGGTTTGGCGTGAATCTTACGGCATTGTATAACCTGAATTACCGCCCCAATGACCCCATTTCGTATCAGGTTTACGGAGGTAGTCCGTTTGTGCTGCGGTTATCGTTCTTCTAAACAGGTATCAGTCGGTATGGCTGAATTTTTCGCCGTCGAAGACTGACGCTAATGTTTACTGGATCATCATAAAGTGACGCAGTACGTACTGCGTCACTTTATGCATACAAAACATGTATTTCCTGTCGTTTATACAGTAAATTTATCCCACTACCTTCGTTACGTTATGAATGCCACTAGCGCTGTTGCCGCCAGCCTGCTTTTCCTGTCTGTTTCTCTGTCGACCAGCGGCCAGCCGGAGAAAGATTCAACGGCCAAAGCGAATGCATCCGCGCAGAATCAGTCGTTCGAAAACCTTGGCAATCAGATTAACTCGGAGTACAACGAAATCAACCCTATGATTTCGCCCGATGGCCAGACACTTTATTTTGCCCGGATCAGTCATCCCAACAATACGCATGGTGCTAAAGGAAGCCAGGATATCTGGTTCTCTAAACTCGACACCGCCAGTGGACACTGGGGAGCCGCTCAGCACATGAGTTCCCCGCTGAATAAAGACGAATACAACTGTGCTTACAGCATTACGCCTGATGGCAATACCATGCTGATTAAAGGGCAGTACAACAACGGAACCTACGAAACACGGGGCTTTTCCATCAGCAAACGTACGGCAAATGGCTGGTCAGCTCCGCAGAAAATAGACATTCCCAATTACGTAAACATGAGCAAAGGGCAGTTCGACTGCGGGTTTATGTCGGCTGATGGGAAAGTGATGCTGATGGCTTTCAGCGAAAAGAAAAATAGCAAGGAAGATGATATTTACGTGAGTTTTCGGCAGAAAGACGGCTCGTGGACCAAACCTATGGACCTCGGTCCTGAAGTGAATACGAAATTTACGGAAACCACGCCGTTTTTGGCACCCGATGGCGCTACGCTTTATTTTTCGAGCAACCGCGATGGGGGTTTAGGTAGCAATGATATTTATGTGGTCAAGCGGGTCGATAAAACCTGGAAGCACTGGTCAAAACCCGTTAACTTAGGCCCGAAGGTCAATACGGATGGGTATGATGCTTATTATTCGCTCTCTGCTACAGGGGATTATGCCTACCTGACTACGTTCAAAAATACCTTAGGCAAAGGCGACATCGTTCGGATAAAACTGAATGACGGCTCTAAAAATGAGCCTGGTAAGGTAGGTAACGGCGACGACGTAGCGAGTAAAACCGATATAACCACGCCCGACCCGGTGGCGCTCATTAGTGGCAAAGTAATTGACCAGACCACCGGTAAGCCGATTGAAGCCCGTATTGTTTACCAGACACTGCCCGATGGCGCTGAAGCAGGCGAGGCTACTTCCGACCCGGTTACAGGCGAATATAAAATTGTGCTGCCCTACGGGCAGAAATACACCATGCGCGCTATTGCCAAAGACTTTATTGCCGAAGGGGATAACATTGATCTGACGGGGAAGACCGATGGCTATAAAGAAATAAAAGGCAAAGAATTGAAGCTCGTTCCGGTTGAAGTAGGCCGAACAGTACGTTTGAACAATATTTTCTTCGATACGGGAAAATCCGAATTACGTCCTGAATCGGGTCCAGAACTGGATCGGTTAGTTATAACGTTGAACGAAGCCCCCAAGATGGTTATTGAAGTACGGGGTCATACGGACAATACAGGTTCAAATGAACTGAATGCCAAACTTTCGCAGGATCGGGCCGATGCTGTTCGCGAGTATTTTATCAGCAAAGGCATCGAACCAGACCGGGTGGCTAGTAAAGGTTTTGGCGAAACAAAGCCTGTTGCAACCAATGATACCGACGAAGGACGCCAGCAAAACCGACGGGTGGAATTCGTAATTGTGAAGAAATGACGACCTGAGTGGTACGCAAAAAAACAGCAAAAGCATCAACCATCGCGAATCTTTTGAGTTAACTCATTGATTCAAACAACTTCCAATACAATTTTTATACATCCTGATATGCAACTAAACGCTGGTTGTGAACTTACTTTTGAAGCACAAACCCCAACGCCCCTCATATTGATGTTACGTCCCCGCTCGGGAGCCGGGCAGTGGATTATCCGCGAAGAATACCAGATTACCCCCGCCGTTAACGTAACAGAATTTACCGACATGTATGGTAATCTCTGCCAACGGGTTGTCGCTCCGCCGGGACCGTTTTCGATTCATTTCTCGGCTACTGTCCAGACGGCCGATTTGATTGATGTTTCGCCCGGTGCGCCCTATACTCCGGTAGAAGAACTGCCCGACAGCGTATTGCATTATACACTGCCGAGCCGGTACTGCCAATCTGATCAGTTGGGGGATTTAGCCGCTAAAATCACGGAGGGTATCGAGCCCGGTTACGATCAGGCCGAAGCGATTCGTAAGTGGATTCACGAAAACGTTAAATACGAATACGGCACCAGCGATGCGAGTACGTCTGCTGTTGATACGGCCAACAACCGTATCGGTGTATGCCGTGATTTTACGCATCTGGGCATTACATTGTGCCGCGCCTTAAATATTCCGGCCCGGATGGTCGTTGGGTATTTGTACCAGCTTGATCCAATGGATTTGCACGCCTGGTTTGAAGCTTATGTGGATGGTCGTTGGTTTACGTTCGACGCGACGCAGAAGCAGCCACGCGGTAACCGCATTACGGTTGCTTACGGACGCGACGCTGCCGATGTTGCTTTTACAACGCAATTTGGCCCCATGAACCTCAACGACATGAAAGTGTGGGTCGATACCGCTCAACATGAGGAAAACGAGAGCGAAAAAAAATCAGAAGAAGCTCCAACCCTCTCGACCTCAATTGGGTCTAATAATCAAGGAGGTAACTGACTATGAAAAAACAACTGCTTTTCTGCGCCTTTGTCGGGCTAATGACATCCTGCCAACAGGACGATGCTATTCAACCGAATCCATCGACCCTGGCTGCAGAGGTAGTTGGTACGTATCGGACGAATGTTTATCTAGATCCTTCTTACGTAGCTGTGCCCTCCAATCTGCTGCCCTATGCTGAACTCAAAACAGAATCGGATAGTGGCGTAGCGTTGATTTATACGAATCCGGAGAAATCGGATCAGGTCATTCAGCACATAACGTTGAGCCGGCAGGCCAATAGTATACAACTTCATGCCGGTGGCTCAGTTGTGGGCACGTTACAAACGGATCGGATTTTTACAAATAGCGGTATGGAAAAGCAAGGGAAGCTCTTACGGCTGAGCGTTCAGAATACGCCTGAACGTACTCTTTCTTTTGTGGGTTACCGATAAACTACTGGCTGAGCGACGTATTATATAGCCTTTGTCAAACGAAAAATCCCCCTTGAAATCAAGGGGGATTTTTCATGGATTTATTCAAACAAATGGCGATTAAGCCATAGCAAATTTACTTGCATTCCGTTTCCGCTCATTCTCATCCAAGAAAATTTTACGAATACGTAAGGCTTTCGGTGTTACTTCAAGATACTCATCTTTCTGAATATACTCCATGCACTCCTCCAGCGAGAACGAGATTTTGGGAGCAATTTTCACGTTTGTATCTGAACCCGACGCCCGCATGTTGGTCAATTGTTTTGCCGTTTGCAGGTTTATAACGATGTCATTCTGACGGTTATGTTCGCCAACAACCTGACCCGTATAAATCTCATCGCCCGGCTCAACAAAAAATACGCCACGATCCTGAAGCTTATCAATCGAATAGGCCGTTGCCTGACCGCTGGTCATGGAAATCAACGAACCATTGATCCGCTCGGGAATTGTGCCTTTAAATTCCTGATATTCTTTGAATCGGTGGCTCATAACGGCCTCACCAAACGTAGCTGTCAGCACGTTCGAACGAAGACCGATCAATCCACGGGATGGGATCTCGAATTCAAGATGCTGCAGATCACCTTTAGGCTCCATAATCAACAGCTCTCCTTTACGTTGAGTAGCTAGTTCAATTACTTTTCCAGCGGTTTCCTCCGGTACGTCTACAACAAGCGTTTCAATTGGCTCCAGTTTATGGCCGTTTTCATCTTCTTTGTACAGAACCTGAGGCTGACCGACCTGTAGTTCGTAGCCCTCCCGGCGCATGGTTTCGATCAGTACGGACAAGTGCAGAATACCCCGGCCATACACCAGGAAACGGTCTTCACTATCGGTATTTTCGACACGTAGTGCCAGATTCTTTTCGATCTCCTTATACAGTCGGTCACGCAGGTGACGTGACGTAACGAACTTGCCTTCCTTACCAAAGAACGGTGAGTTATTGATCGTGAATAGCATGTTCATCGTAGGCTCGTCTACGGCAATACGTTCCAGTGCTTCCGGATTGTCGTAATCGGTCAGCGTATCGCCGATTTCAAAGTCTTCGAGACCCGTCACTGCACAAATATCTCCGCATTGGACCTCAGCAACTTTCTGTTTTCCAAGCCCTTCGAATGTGTGAAGTTCTTTGATTCGCACCCGCTTTAATGAGCCATCTGATTTTATCAAACCCATGCTGGCGCCTTCTTTCAACGTACCACGATGCACACGCCCGATCGCAATCCGACCTACGAAAGCCGAATAGTCGAGTGACGTGATTTGCATTTGGGGTAAGCCCTCATTTACTGGAACAGCCGGGATCGTTTCGATAATTGTGTCGAGCAGATAGGTAATGTTGTCCGTTGGTTTCTGCCAATCGGGTCCCATCCAGCCCTGTTTCGACGAACCGTATACGGTCGGGAAATCCAGCTGATCTTCGGTAGCGCCGAGGTTGAACATCAGGTCGAATACCTGCTCATGCACTTCGTCGGGGCGGCAGTTTTCCTTATCAACTTTATTGACGATCACAATCGGCTTCAAGCCCAGATGTAGTGCTTTACTCAACACAAAGCGGGTTTGCGGCATTGCTCCTTCAAAAGCATCAACCAGCAAACAAACGCCATCGGCCATTTTCAGAACGCGCTCTACTTCACCGCCGAAGTCGCTGTGGCCCGGCGTATCGATAATGTTGATTTTAACGTCTTTGTAACGTACGGATACGTTTTTAGAAACGATGGTAATTCCCCTCTCCCGCTCCAGGTCGTTGTTGTCCAAAATCAGTTCGCCGAATTCCTGATTGTCCCGAAAGAGCTTGGACGCGTGAATAATCTTGTCAACCAGGGTCGTTTTGCCGTGGTCAACGTGGGCGATAATAGCTATATTGCGAATTGATTGCATACCAGTTTAAACCTGGATTTATGTGATTATTGTGATTGCCTTGTTTATGCTGATGAAGTGCTGTATTTAAATTGAAAATCAGTCAATAAAATCACATAAATCCAGGCCAATTTTTTCGCAAAGGTACGAAATTTTACGCTGAAACACAGAATTTTACAACTAATAAAATAAAAAAAGGCCCATTTAAGGGCCTGACTATAATATAAGTACAATTTCTTAACAATTGCTTAATGATTCGGGCAGCCACAGGGGTTTTTCTTACGAAAAAGACCCGTATTGAACAGCCCACCCCGCTTGGGTTTGTAGCCTTTTCGCTTACGGCCGAAAATAGTTGTTTCCGACGTGGACTTGTTTGAAGAAGCCATCGTTTCTATGGGCACGTCGATCAGCATCAGAGACGCCACTAGCAGTAGAAAAACTTTTGTCTTTTTCATTATCATCCCCGTTTCTCTCTTAACGCAAAAATAGGTCTATTAGTCAGACCATCTTTAAAGATTTTTAGTTCAAAATCTATATGGCTCTGGATTCCGACTACCTGATTGTTTACGGCACGCTACGCCCATCGTTCGAAAATCCATTTGCGCGTTATTTACGGCAGCATAGTCAATACGTTGGCGAGGTTACCTTTCCGGGGCAACTTGTCGATCTGGGTAATTATCCAGGTGCACTTTTTTTGCCTGATAGCCCGACAACCGTTTATGCCAGTCTATACAATATCCATCAACACAAAAACGAACTGTTAGCGTATCTGGATGAATATGAAAGTATTGGCGAACAATTCGAACAGCCTCACGAATACGTCAGAGCATTAATTCCGGTCAGCTACTCAGGCACCATATTCGATTGCTGGGTTTATCTATATCAGTTGCCAATTGACCCGAATCGACTTATTGAATCCGGCGATTATGAACGTTATCTAGGGAGGCAGGGGGCATAAAACAAAAGTACCGACCTGTCTTGGCAGGTCGGTACTCCGTTACGGTGGCTACGTTTAGCCAGTTATCTTGGGCCACGAGAGCGGCCACCTCCACTGTAGCCTCCGCCATAGCCACCACGAGCCCGTGGGCTGCCTCCGTAGTAGCGGGGCGATGGGGCATAGTACCGTGGTCGAACCACTACCGGCGGACGGTAATAGCCATAAGGCCGAGCATAGCCGTATGGATAACCATATCCATAATATGGACGAGCACCATAGCCCACACCTGTGTTTACATAAGCTGGGCCACAGCTTGCCAACAGCACGACTAGTAAACCGGCCATCAGCAAAGGCATTAATTTTATCGTTTTCATAATCTGGAAATCATTACGTTGAACCATCTATCTAACAAACGACTGAATAAGTAAATAATCACTCAGCCACTAATCTATTTTACCATCGGCGGCCACCATATCCTCCGCGCCACCCACGACGTCCGTAACCATAACCAGGATAGGGACGTACGACAACAGGAGGAGCGTAAAAAACAGGTGGTGGGGGTGGAGCAATGATCACCCGTGGCGGCACAATCACTACCGGAGGCTGTACGGGATACGGACGCCCATAAGGATAGGGATAATAGCCATTGTTGTATCCATTATTCGGATAAGTGGGCGGATAGCCATTATTATATCCGTTGTTCGGGTACTGTTGGTTATAGCCATTCCCGTTCGGATAATTAGGGTCGTACCCATTATTATATCCGTTCGGGTAATTTGGATTACCACCATTACCATTTGGATTAGGCTGGCTGTATCCGGGTCCATTTTGACCAAAACCAGCTGTAGCTATACCCATTATCAGACCAGCTAGCACTACACTCCATCCAATTGTTTTCATCGCTGTAGCAGGTTTTCACCCGATTTGTTTATTAGACAATTCATCAACTACATCGTTTAATTAAAACGTGGAGATAGCTGTTAAAGTTTAATTAAAAAGCCTGACCATCAGATAGTCAGGCTTTTTAAAAGAATATTAACTGGGTTATGCTTTCAGCTTTTCTTTCAGATATCCAAGGGCCAGCTTGTAGGCATCAGCTGTGGCTTCTTTGTTATAGACCGGATTACTCGGGTTAGCAAAGCCATGTCCGGCATCATACATTTTAACGGTAACTTTTTTACCAGCCTTTTTCATGTTTTCCTCAAACGTTTTCACGGATTCAGGCGTAATGCCTTTGTCCTGGCTGCCAAAGATGCCTAATACATCGGTATTAAGCGTTTTTAGCTTCTCTACGTCCTGTTCGGGACGGCCGTAATACATGACACATCCTTTCGCTTTCTGGCCTTCCAGCAAAGCCGACTGGAGCGAGAGCATCCCTCCAAAGCACCAGCCCACACTGGCAAATTCAGCCTGCGGACCCGCGTAGGCAATGGCTCCTTTCTGAATACTGCTGAGCCGGTCTTTATTGGCAGCCTGCATCAGTTTTCCAGCTTCGGCGGGTTCGGTAGCTACTTTGCCATCATACATATCAATAGCCAGCACATTTACGTCGGAAAGGTCATTATAAAACGTTTCAGCCTGCTGTTTGATGTTGTCGTTCAAACCCCACCACTCCTGATAAACCAGTAGCCATTTATTGGAAGGTTTTTTGGCTTTCAGCAGGAACCCGTTTGCCGACTGGCCATCGGGGGTTGAGAACTTGATCATTTCACCTGCGCCAGCATACGTAAAGGGCAGGGGTGCTTCGTGCAGGCGCTGAAAAGCCGGGTCGGCAGCCATCATGGCCATATCGTTGGCAGGGGTATGGCAAAGTGGAATTTTTGTTTCTTCGGGCTGCTGAGCTGACTTCAGGTAAGACAGGAGCGACATAAAGAAAGACAGGCCAGTGATGAAAACGATTTTCATGTGTGTTTGATGGTTAGTTGATTAAGGTAACTGAGTGATAAAGCAATTAGTTAAACACAAAATGGGCAAACTGTCTGCAATCTGCACACAATTTACCCATTCCATAAACTCAACAGGTAGTGTCCTAATTAATTTTTAATTAATGGGTTACGCCTTTACGAGTTCAAAAATCGTAATCTCAGGCAGGATACCTACCCGACCCGGATAACCAATGTAGCCGTAGCCCCGGTTGACATAGAGCCGTTGATCTCCCTCCTGGTATAAACCCGCCCATTGCCGGTAGAAATATTGCGCCGGACTCCACTTTACATCGCCAAGATCAACGCCAAACTGCGCACCGTGTGTGTGACCGCTAAACTGGACATCAATATCACTGTACTTTGGACGTACTTCGGCATCCCAATGCGTAGGATCGTGTGAAAGCAGGAGTTTGACGGGGTATTCTTCTGTGCCTTTATAGGCTTTTGCCAGATTGCCCGCCCGCAACGCTGCTGGACCGAACCCGAGATTCTGTACGCCTATCAGCGCGATTTTATCGCCGTTTTGTTCCAGAATCTTGTTTTCATCCATCATGATATTCCAGCCCATCTGCTTATGGGCCGCCACTACGTTCAGTACGTTCTGCCGTTCTGCCTGCGCACTTGGCCATTGTACGTATTTGCCATAGTCATGGTTTCCAAGCGTTGAATACACGCCAAGCGGTGCCTTTACCTTGTCGAACACATCGATATAGCTATTAACTTCTTCAGCGTGGCTATTCACCAGATCACCCGTGAAGAAGACCAGATCCGGTTTTTGGCCCAGCAGCATTTCAACACCACCTTTCACAGCTGTTTTATTAAAAAAACTACCTGAATGAATGTCTGAAATCTGCGCAATGGTCATACCATGGAAACCCGAAGGCAGGTTTTTTAGCGGAAGTTTTATGCGCCGGATGCGGTAGTCATGCGCCCCGGACAGGATGCCCCAGGTAAAGCCAACCAGCGGTATAGTCCCGACAACCAGAGCCGTTTTCATCAGGAAATCAGAGCGGGAGATGGCATCTTTTGGAATTCCGTTTACGTTGTCCGGTATCGTTTTTTGGGCTGAATCCACAACAGCTTCCCGAACTTCGGGTTTGTAAAACAGCGATACAATCCAGCGAAAAAGTCGTCCCAGATCATCGATGAAGATGATCAGCACAGCAAAAATTTTCGAGAAATACGGAATGGCTATGCCCGCCCAAAGAAATGTACGTACCTGCCGGCTGATCGAATCGGGCGGCAGAAACTGCATAAGTACAAACAGGAGCAGCGACAACGCCGTAAATCCCCAATAAATCATGGCAATTGTTCGCTGGGTACTTTCGGTAGCGGTTCGACTAACGGTTTTGATAGCCTGGAAAACGTACCAGTCTATCAGGAGCAGGATTCCGGGGAGAATGAAAAATAAGACAGTTCGGTTCATGAATTTTAGGGATTACCCTTTCTAAAGTCGAGGATGTATTCTGACAAATATTCACTCTTTTCGGGCTTTATATTCTTGACAAACAGCCGCGCCCGCTGGCCTAAACGAAGGCAGGTATTTCTGTTGGCAATATCTTCCGGCGTATTCATCGGCTGAAGCGCAGGGTACCAGAGAAAATAACCGGGCTTATCCAGTAGCAGTTGTGGTTTCGACCATTCCTGCGACTGAAGTGCCTGACCCAAATCCTGACTTTTGTTAAACGAAATGTAAATACTGCTGCCTGCCCACGATGGACCTACGGCTTTGCCCATGAGCATAACCCAGCAATGAAGATAGGTGTTCCAACTGACTGACGGTCCCCAATAAAAACCTCCGGATGGCGACGATGCTGGGCCGCCATCTTCAGTCTGTGGAATCTGTAAGGAGTTGATGGGTGCGCCGACACCATTGTACGGGGCATTGAATCCTTTGCCGTCCCACCGCTTGGCTTTTCCAACCGGGTTGTCGAGATCACTTAGTCGAATTCTGGCCACGCTGATGCATTGCCCGCTCCATTCCTTTTTGGGATCGTAGCTGCCGTCAGCGTACTGACCCGGATACCCGTATTCGCCATAAAACAGATACAGATAATCACCACTAGCCACAGCTGATGGATCGCCTACGCCACCAGCAAAAGTTTTAGAGGTGTTGTGCGGTTTTAAAATCATGTGCGCCTGTAAATCCTCAATAAAAATCCCTTTGTTTTCCCAGGCTTTACCTCCATTGGTCGATTTCATAATACCAATCCGACACACTGCCGCTGGCGACGTGGGACCCGTGATGCCCTGTGGCCAGTTTTTATTTACATAACCTTCTCCGGTTTTGGGATTGTAAGGTAGGGTAGCGGGGTAGTTTTCGTTGTGATAAACCGCGAATAGCGTTTTGCCCGACTTGTCGGTGGTATCCTGATACACCGTCTCGAACCACACAGCTCCATGAAGCCCGGGCTTGCCAACCGGTACGTTTTTAGGCATAGTCGGCTCCGTAAACTCGCCCGATTTGCGGGCAAAGACCTCTTCCGCGTGTTGGCCGCTAGCATATTTGAGATCATGGGCATTACCCCAGAGCGGGTCTTCGCCGTACTTACCCGGAAAAATTCGGAACGTATCTCCTACCCAAACTTCGGCCATGTTACAGTCGACAAATGAGTTGAACAGTACCTTTTTAGCGGGAATAAGTTTGTAGCTGGGCGTACTGGTTCCAGATTGGTCTGTATTTTTTTTAGTCGAACAGCTAAACAACCCCAGTATGGTTAGGCTACCGAGTGCAACTAATGTTAGGGTGGGACGTATTGTTTTCATAATAGCCGTTAAAGTTATGGCTATTTCAACTTTACTTTATAGGACAAATAAAAGCTATGGTTGCGATTCTTTCAGCGTATCAATTCAATCAAACGACATTTAAAATCTAAGCCAGGATGCAATCATACACCGCCCAGAAAATTACGGACTCGATAGTCATAGACGGCGATCTAACGAAATCCGTTTGGCAAAATGCAATCTGGAGCCCTCGGTTCGTAGATATGGTGACGGGTGCTCCCGGCTTGTTCGATACCAAGGCTGCAATACTCTGGAATGACACGCATTTGTACGTAGCGTTTCAAGCTGAAGAACCCTTTGTAGAAGCTCATCAGACAGAACGAGACTCGATCATCTTCCTGGAAAATGATCTTGAATTATTTATTGATGGGGGCGATTGCTATTACGAATTGGAAGTGAACGCCCGAAACACAATTTACGAGGTGTTTTTCATCTGGAAAGATGCTTACCTGCGAGGCAGCCGATTCGACGTACCTCTGTTCGATGTTTATCAGCCTCAGGCAATGACTTTTGGCGGAGACTATGACCGTACCGGCGCTTCCTTCTGGTACGGCAAGCATCCACGAGGCCTCCGTTGGGCTTTTCTGAACTACGATATGCCCGACCTGCAAACAGCAGTACGGGTCGCCGGTACGTTAAATGACAATAGCGATATTGATACTGGCTGGAGCCTGGAAATTGCCATTCCCTGGAAAAGTCTGACCTGGTTGGCCAATGGCCGAAATTTGCCTCCCCAACCCGGTGATGAATGGCGAATGTTTCTGGGCCGTTTTCAGAAACTGATGGTTTCCGGGGCGGAGGTCCAGCCACACCCGGCAATGGTGATGACTCCTCACGGCCAGTACGACACCCACCAGCCCGACAGTTGGAGCCGTATTGTGTTTTAAAAACGACTACTACGTTCCAGAAACAACAAATGCCGATGGCTTCTGAGCCGTCGGCATTTGTTGTTTCTTATAGATGACGGTTAAACCAGTTCTTCTTCCGGCTCTTCCTGAGGCTCCAGTGCAGGGTCTTTTTTGCCAAACCACTTCATCCGAATGCGCTCATTGACCCAGTACATACAAGGCACAATCACCAGGGTTAATATCGTGGAGAATGTCAGCCCGAAAATGATTGTCCAGGCCAGGATGTTCCAGAATACAGAACTATCTCCGCCGATAATAACGTGCGGATCAAAATCGCGGAAAAGACCGACGAAATCAACCGTGATGCCAAACGCCAGCGGAATCAGACCAAGCACAGCCGCAGAAGCAGTTAATAGTACGGGCGTCAGACGAATGCCACCCGCTTCGATGATGGCTTCGCGCAGCGGCACACCTCGACCACGTAACTCCTCGATAAACTCAATGAGCAGAATCCCGTTTTTCACCACAATCCCGGCCAGAGCAATGATACCCACACCCGACATGATGATCGAGAATTCTTTGTTGAAAATGACGAAACCGAGCAGTACGCCAATCAGTGAGAACAGGATCGTTACGAAAATAATCAGCGGCTTCACTACCGAGTTGAACTGGGTTGCCATAATCAGGTAAATCAGCAACAGCGCAATCCCGAAAGCAGCACCCAAAAAGTTCATCGACTCCTGCTGATCTTCCTGCTCACCACCCATTTTAACCGTATACCCGTTAGGAACATCGATATCTTTGATAACTTCCTGAATCTGAGCAACAATCTGGTTGGCATTGTAGCCTGGCACTACGTCAGAACTAAGTGTTACGATACGTTCCTGATTCTTCCGGTTGATCTGACTAAACGTTGTTGAATAGCTGATATTGGCAACCGACGTAATGGGTACCTGACGTAATTGCCCGCCCATCACCATGTCGCGGTAAACAATATTTAAGCTCAGAAGCCGGTCTATCTGACTGCGGTCATCCGATTTCAGACGAACCATTATCGGATACTCATCTTTGGCATCACGGAATTTCGACACTTCCAGACCGAACAATGCAGTTCGAATCGCCAGAGCTATCTGACCCGACGAAATTCCTTCGCGCTCAGCTTTCTCCCGATCAATGTCGACCACAATTTCGGGTTTGTTGGTAATCAGGTCAGACTTCAGCTGATCGATACCCTGAATACCCGCCTGAGCGATTTTCTGCTGAACCTGCTTTTCCAGTTTCTTTAGTTGATCGAATTCTTCACCCGCAATTTCTACAGCGATTGGCTTACCCGTTGGGGGGCCGTTTGACTCCCGCTCGACCGAAATTTCGCTTCCAGGCAGGCCGCGCATCGCTATCCGGACTTTAGCCAGCAACGAATCTGTCGAAATACCATGTCGCTCTTCGTTCGGTTTAAACGCAATCGTAACCTTCGATTTCTGCGGTGTAGCCGACCGGTCAGGGTTTTGAGCATCTCCAGCGTTTTTACCAACGTTCGAAATCACCGAGTTAACGATGTCGGTTGCTTTGTTTTCATCCAGTATTTTAAACACCCGCTTCTCAATCACCTTCGTCACCGAGTCGGTCACGCGGGCATCGGTACCCACCGGCATTACGTTATACACATAAATGTAATCGGGCTCACCACTCGGGAAAAACAGAACTTTCGGTTTGGCAATACCAACGATGATGAACGTTACGATAAGCAAGCCGAAAGCGCCTACAATCGAAAGCACTGGACGCCAGCCTGTCAATACCCAGGAAATCAGTTTCCGATAGCCATTTTTAAGGGCAGGCAGCCATTTGTCCTGAAACGGTACAATCAGTTTTGGTGTCAGTACGTAGTGGTTAAATACGTACAGGATAATGAACAGCACAAACAGATTACCAATACCTCGATCTATTACATAGCCAACCCCTGCCAAAACCGTCATAATCATCAGCGGACGCTTGATTTCCTGAAAGGTCTGACGATCCTCATGGTTATCGTCCTCATGCCTTTTCATAAACGTAACCGCAAAAACAGGGTTGATGACGTAAGCCACAAACAGCGACGAAAACAACGTCAGAATAAGCGTGAGCGGCAGGAATTTCATAAACTCACCCACAATACCAGGCCAGAACAGAAGCGGGAAGAAGGGCGCAATTGTGGTCAACGTACCGGATAACACCGGAACGAATACCTCACCAGCAGCAGCCTTCACAGCCTGCCGTATATTCCAGTCTCTGTGCTGATTAAAGAGCCGGTGCGAGTTTTCAATTACCACAATGGCGTCATCGACCACAAGTCCTAAACCGAGCAGGAACGCAAACAACACCATCATATTCAGCGTAAAGGCGGTGCCGACCATTGGTCCCAGAACCGGCATCAGCACAAACGCTACGAGCGCTGATAGGGGTACAGACAGACCCACGAAAATGGCATCCCGAACGCCCATAAAGAACATCAGAATCAGCACAACGAAGATGAAGCCCAATACAACCGTGTTGATCAGGTCATTCACACTTTCGCGGGTACGTTCCGACTGATCGGCCGTGATTTTTACATCCAGACCAGCCGGGAAATGCGTTTCCTTGTATTCATCAATGGTTTTTTCAATACGGTCGGCGGCCGAAATAAGGTTGGCACCGGCCCGTTTGATTACGTTCAGCGTTACAACGGATTTGTTGTCTAAGCGGGCAAAGTTCTGTTGCTCCTCGAAGTTGTCGCGTACTTCGGCAATGTCGCCAAGGCGAACTGTAGCACCGGTAGCCGTGCGGATTTGCAGGTTCTGAAGTTGCGTAACGTCCGTAAACTCGCCTTTCACACGTACCGTCCGGCGAACACCGTCAACGTTTAGATCACCACCCGATACGTTGATATTTTCGCCCTGAATGGCCTGCTGAATATCGCTAAAAGCCAGACCAGCCGACTGCATACGAGACAGATCGACGTTAATCTGAATTTCGCGTTCGAGGGCACCGATAATATCTACACGCCGAATTTCGGGCATACCCTCAATTACGTCCTGTAAATCCTCAGCGTATTCTTTCAGTTGCTTCAGCGAGAAATTGCCCGCCATGTTGATGTTCATGATCGGCATTTCCGAAATATCAACATCCTGCGCCGTTGGGCCTGAATCCAGCTTTTGTGGCAGATCGGGCTTCGCTTTATCGATAGCATCCCGAACACGTTGCAGCGCTTCAGCCGACTCTACGTCGGGGTTGAACTCAACCAGAATAACTGATACGTCCTGCAAGGCATTCGACTTAATACGCTTAACACCCGAAACAGACTTCAGCTGTTTTTCAATTTGCTTGTTGATGGTGTTTTCAATATCGGCCGGAGCGGTTCCTACATACACGGTATTGATGTATACCTGTGGAATCTTGATGTCAGGAAACTGCTCTTTCGGCAGGTTATTGTAAACGAACAGCCCACCGAGAGTAATCAGGAAGGTGAAGATGTAAATCGCCGTTCGGTTTTCAACGCACCAGTTGGTGAATCCGAGGGTTTTATACTGTTCAAATTTCATAAAAATGGTCGTTAGTCATCAGCGTTAGCCGTCAATAGGTAGTTGTTAGCGTTTGGCAGAGAGCTAACATCTATTTACTGACGACTGACAGCTAAAAGCTTATAGGTTGTCCGTCAACTAAATCCTGATAACCAGCCGTAACGATTTGGTCGCCCGCCTGTAACCCTTGCGTAATCTCTATTTTACCACCGTACGACTGGCCCGTTTTGATAGGCTTCGCTTTCGCTACTTTTTTACCACCTTCATTTACAGCCACATAAACCAGCTTTCCATTCTCGGTATCCTGAATAAGGTTTTCGTTGATCACGATTGCCTTTGCCTGTGTCTGGTCGTTAATTTTAACACGAGCCAGCATGTTTGGTTTCAGGGCATTGTCTGATGGGAGTGGAGCCTCGATTGTAAACGTCCGCGTAGAAGGGTCTACCATCGTTGCCACAAACGAAATGCGCGAATTAAGTTGCCGGTTAATGTCAGGAAACTCAACCGTTACGGCATCCCCCTTGCGTACGCTACCTGAATACGTATCCGACACTTTCGCTACAACTTTCAGCTGCGACAGGTTTACGACCCGAACCAATCCGACGCCCGGCATGGCCGACTGACCAATTTTAACGCTGACCTGATCAACGACGCCCGAAATGGGGGTTGTTACGGTCGATTGGCCCAATTGGGCATTTAGCGTCGACAACCGGCGTTCGAGCGACTCTTTGTTGTTCTTGGCCTGCAAATACTGGATTTCTGTTCCGATTTGCTGTTTCCACAAAGCAGCTTGCTTCTCATAAACCGTGTTCGCCAACGATAGCTGTGTTTTTACCTCCGCCATCGATTCACGCAGCAGTTGATCGTCGACCTTCGCAATAGCCTGTCCAGCCCGTACCTGATCCCCTTCTTTTACGTAAACTGCCGTAACAACACCACCCGATTTGGGGGATACCTGTACGTTATTTTTGGCATCAATAGTCCCCTGCAATTCCACGAAGTGCTTAAACGTACTGGATGCTAATGGAGCAACCGTCACTTCTTTCACACGGCCTTCTTCAGCCTTTTTGGGGTCGAGTTTGGCTAACTCACCCTCCAGCGTTTTGATTTTCGAATTCAGTTCAGTCTGTTGAGATTTCAACTCTGTGAGTTCATCCCGTTTGCTCTGCAGATCTGATTTTTTCTCCTGCGAGCAAGCCGCTAATAAGCTGACAAGTGCAATGGCGTAATATGATTTCATAATCTTTTTTGGTAATGAGCAATTCAAGAAATAAAGCATTGTTAGTCAATCACTTATTCTTTCATCATTCACTTTTTGATAGTCATTTAAAATTACTGTCCTGAATACAGTTTTCCGTTGGCTTTATCTGCATCTACTTTGGATTGCAGGAAGTTGTAGAGCGATGCGAAGTAGTTCGTCTGGGCCTGCCGATAGGAGTTTTCAGCATCCAGCACTTCAATGTTTGACCCAACGCCCTCCTGGTATTTGATTTTCGCCACACGTGCTACTTCCTGAGCCAGTTCAACGTTACGTTTCTGCGTCCGCAGTGTTTGCAGGCTGTTGCCAAGCGTGATGGTCGACTGACGAATTTGCAGATCAATTGAATTCTTCAGCAGTTGAGCGTTGTTCTGTGCTTTCTGTAACGTAAACCGTTTCTGCTGCGCCTGATATTTCTTCTGGAAGCCATCGAAAATGGGTAATGAAAAGTTAATCCCAACAATTGCCGAGTTGAACCAGGGGTCTGTAAACAGGTGCTTAAACTGATTCCGGCCCGTGTTATAGCCATAATTGGCAAAGGCAGATAAGCGCGGATAATACAACTTCGCTACACTCTGAACATCCAGATCGGCCAGTTGAATTTGAGACTGCAAGGTCGAAAACTCAATGCGCTGATTATAATCAAACTCGGCGGCCGCCTGCACATTGTTACGTTCGACAGCATCAAGATCGATATCCTGAATCTGTTCCGTCAACGTAATGTTGTCGTTGATACCAAGTCCCATCTGAAACTTGAGCAGGTAATAACTCAGGTCGACCAGATTCTTTACGTTCTGGCGCTCTGCTTTCAGGTTGTTCAGTTGAACCTCAAGCCGGCTGACATCAATCTTTTCAACGAATCCCTGCTTGTTTAGCGCTTCAGTGTTACGCAACAACGTATCTACCCGGGCAATATTCAGGTCCAGCAGTTTGATTTGCTGTTCGTTGACCAGCACTCCGTAGTAAGCTTTTGCCACCTGTTCTGCTACCGTAATTTTAGAGGCCGTGATGTTTTTCTGCGACAGTTGGCGGTACGTTTCCGCAGCCCGTAATCCTAAGCGGTACGATGCATCGAACAAAAGCTGGTTCAGAGCCCCTGTCAGACTTCCCGAATAATTTACCCCAAACTGAACCGGTACGGCCGGTGCATCCGGTGACGCATTTTGATCGAAAAACACAGCAGGCAAGAACACCCGCTGAATAATCAGGTTGTCCATTACCTGACCCGAAACACTTACCTGTGGTAGTGCTACACCCCGTACTTCACGAATACGAGCCTCAGAGCTTAGGGCATCCAGGGCTGTATTCTTAACATTGATGTTATTTTCGACAGCGAATTTGATGGCTTCATTGAGCGAAAAATCCTGTCGATTCTGAGCCAGTAGCTGTCCTGTACTCACGAGCGCGAGCAGCCAGATTGCTACCATCATGTTGATCCTACTGAATTTCATGGTTGTACTGATTAACATACTGATTGTAAATGGTGAATCCTTTTTCCGTTAGCATTCCCCGAACAAAGTGATGCATCAATTCATACTGAATTTCAGGCATCGTAAACCGGTCTGTCGGAAATAGGTCATTATTAAATGCTAGCTCAATTTGTTCGACCCGAAGACGGGCTAAAATGGCTGGGTTTATATCCGATCGATATAGACCTTGATCAATACCTTTTTGGATATTTTCAAGAATAGATCGCATAATTTCACCTTCTTTATATTTTCTGAAAAGTGTGAATGCCTGCGGATAATGCCGTTTCATATCAATCATCAGATTAGGACTGACCTGATCTGCATGCTTCTGAATCATCGACAGTACGTGCATGATTTCCTCTATCGGATTGTCAGCCTCTATCGCCATACACGTCATTTCCGACTGATTTCTAACCATTTTGTCTTCGATTACCTGCGACAAAATCTGTTCTTTATCACTGAAATGCTGGTAGATTGTCTTCTTCGAAATTCCTAACTGTTTTGCAATGTCTTCCATCGTTACGGAGCGAACCCCATATCTCCAGAACAACCGTTCAGCCTCTGCCAAGATCCTTTCTTTCATTAAAAAAATAGAACTTTTACAGGATGAACTTCGGAAACTCAAATATAGTTCTGAGTTTCCGGGATATTTTTAATTAAATGATGAACGGCCTTAAAAGCCGCGTGAAGCGCCCGAAAATCCCGACGAACCAGTAGAGAATTGGAGATGAACCGAGGTAAGAATTCAGTAATTAATCGCCGATCTGGAAAAATCGGACGTCGGCCTTTACAGTATTGAGCAGTTCTCGGGTACGTTCCGGGCGAGCGTCGGTAATGAATAACTGCCCAAAGGCGCCTTCGTCCATACGCTGGATCAGCTTGCCAATACGTCGATCATCCAGCTTATCGAAGATGTCGTCGAGAAGCAGAATGGGCTTGACACCTTTCTCTACTTCGAGTGAGTTGAATTGGGCTAGTTTCAGGGCAATGACAAAGGTTTTCTGCTGGCCTTGGGAGCCAAACTTTTTCAGCGGTACCGACTGACTGAGGCCGTTGTCGATCAGAAACGAGTAATCATCTTTATGAACGCCCATAGTTGTGCGCTGCAATACGGTATCGCGCCGACGGAAGTGACGGAACTCATCAGCAAAATTTGGGTCGCTTACTTCCGATTCGTATACGATGTTTACCTCTTCGCGTCCGTCGCTCAGGTACCCGTAGTGCGCCCGGAAACCGGGTAAAAACTCCTCGACAAACAACTTCCGGCGGTCATGAATTTTCTGGCCCAGATCAAGCAGTGGCTCATCGTAGGTGTCGAGCATATCGTTGTCGACCTGGTTTCGGTCGGCAAACAACTTCAGCAAACTGTTACGTTGTTTCAGAACCTGCTGATACATCAGATAATCGCGCAGGTAATTCGGGTCCATCTGCGACAACACGCCATCGAAAAAATGCCGCCGATCTTCACTGTGCTCACGAACGAGGTCGGTATCATTCGGAGCGATCAGCACCACCGGAAACCGACCGATATGGTCGCTGATACGTTCGTACGGTTTTTTGTCGGCCATCAATACCTTACGCTGACCACGCTGCAAGCTAATCGTGATCTGAACCCGACCGGGATGAGTCTCGGATTCCCCTTCTTCAAAAATACCATCGATGATAAAATAATCCGCGTCGTGCAGAATACTCAGGGCATCCTGATTCTGGAAAGCACTTTTGCTAAGCGCCAAAAAATAGATGGCATCTAACAAATTGGTTTTACCGCTACCGTTCGGCCCAACAATTACGTTTACCTGCCGTCCAAATACATACCGGCCATCTTCATAATTCTTAAAATTGGTTAGGCTCAGTTTTTCGAGGTACATAGATGTAGCGGGTAACGCTATAATGCGTAATTTCGCGGCAGTCCTTCAGTTTTTTACTGAAAAGTCCAACGTGTTGGTATTGGCAACAAAGATACGGTCGGTTTGTTAGGTTAATATGTTTTACGGCAGTACGAGCGATTGCTGATTTTATCGAACTTCATTTTTCATGGCAAGCGTCAAAGAGAAATCCGAGCGGGGAACCGCCAAACAGAATGGTAAGGCTCCGGCAGCCGCAAAAACGCAGCACCCGAAAGAGCGGTATATGTATTGGTACGAATCCATGCAGTTGCAGCGGAAGTTTGAAGAGAAAGCCGGGCAATTATATGGTCAACAAAAAATTCGTGGTTTCTGTCACTTATACATCGGTCAGGAAGCCTGTTCATCCGGATCATACACGGCATTGACTAAAGATGATAAGTGGATTACTGCTTACCGCGATCACGGTATTCCACTGGCTCTTGGCTCCGATCCAAAGGCAATCATGGCTGAGCTATTCGCCAAACAAACTGGCTCGTCGAAAGGGAAAGGCGGCTCGATGCACATCTTCGATAAGTCTATTAATTTCATGGGTGGGCACGGAATTGTGGGTGCCCAGATACCAATGGGAGCCGGAATTGGTTTCGCGGAAAAATACAATAAAACCAAAAACCTTTGCATAACCTTTATGGGTGATGGCGCTGTGCGGCAAGGCGCCCTGCACGAAGCCTTCAACATGGCCATGCTCTGGAAAATCCCGGTCATTTTTGTTGTTGAAAATAATGGTTACGCCATGGGCACATCCGTTGCCCGTACGTCGAACGTAACGGATTTGTATACCCTTGCTGAAGCTTATGACATGCCATCGGAACCGGTTGATGCCATGAGCGTGGAGGCAGTGCATGAAGCAGTAAGCCGTGCAGCCGACCGGGCTCGTGCCGGCGAAGGGCCGACCTTCCTGGAGTTCCGTACGTATCGGTATCGTGGACACTCAATGTCAGACCCTCAGAAGTATCGGTCTAAAGACGAAGTTGAGCAATACAAAATGCGGGACCCTATTGAGCAGGTAAAAGCCGCTATTCTGGAAAAAGGTTTTGCTTCAGAAGAGGAGCTGGCTGCCATCGACCAAAAGATAAAGGGGATCGTTGATGAGTCTGTCAAATTCGCAGAAGAGTCACCATATCCTCCTGCCGAGGAGGCTTTTAAAGATGTTTATATGCAGCAGGATTATCCATTTCTAATGGAATAAATCATTAAGACTGTGTTGAATCTGATCAACGTCAAAAATGTCCAAGATACTCATCTTGGACATTTTTGTTTGAACTAATAATTCAAATTAGATGTATATACATTAAATGTTGATACAACGAATAAATTTAACCTTTTTTGACACTTAAAATTATGGAAACGCTGATCAATGGCCTTCACCACGTTACGACCTTAGCCGCAGACACCCAACGTAACGTTGATTATTATACAGATATACTTGGGCTCAGGCTGGTTAAGAAAACGGTCAATTTTGATGCGCCTGATGTTTACCACTTATATTACGGTAACGAGACAGGTTCGCCAGGTACCATCCTTACGTTTTTCCCTTACGGAAATATACCCCGTGGTCGGAAAGGTGTTGGGCAGCTAACTTACACGGCCTTCTCAGCGCCTGTTGCTTCGTTGAGTTACTGGATGGATCGCTTACATCAGTATAGCATCCCTTACGCTGGTCCATACAAACGTTTTTCAGAAACTTACATTCGGTTTGAAGATTTCGATGGTATGGGCATTGAAATAGTGTTCAACGATGATGACCAACGGCCGGGCTGGGACAACGGCAAAATTCCAGCAGACTTTGCCGTCCGTGGTTTCCATACTGTTACGTTAAATGAAGTAAATCCAGACAAAACTGTTAAGCTGTTGACTGGTATTATGCAGCATACGCTGGTGGGGGAGGAGGAAGGTCGATTCCGGTTTAAGGCTGGTATTGGCGGACCGGGTAATTACATCGACGTACTGCACTCGCCCAAAGATGTACATGCTTTGCAAGGGGCAGGCTCCGTACACCACGTAGCATTTTCAACAGATACAGATGAGACTCAACTGATCATCCAACAACAGTTAGCTGAGTCAGGTTATAACGTAACGCCCGTACAGGACCGTAATTATTTCCACAGTATTTATTTCCGTGAGCCCGGTGGAATCTTGTTTGAAGTGGCTACTAATCCTCCGGGATTTGCCATCGATGAACCGGTGTCTGAACTTGGAACGGCTTTAAAATTACCCCAACAATATGAACCTCGCCGGGCCAAAATCGAAGCTGAGCTTCCTGAGATTATCGTAAAATAAAGTTGCTTATAGTGTTTGCTTTTCGGTTCTAAACGGCTTACTGATTTGAACCGAAAAGCAAACCAATTACAAATTGACCGGCACATGATACACAACCCTAACAATATTCGTACCGCTGGCAAACCGCTTGAAGAAGCCAGCAAAGTCATGATTATGGTGCATGGCCGCGGTGGTTCAGCACGTGATATTTTGTCTTTATCGAATTACGTTGAGGACAAGGACTTTGCTTTCATAGCACCTGAAGCGCAAAATAATACCTGGTATCCGCATTCTTTTCTACGTCCATTATCAGAAAATGAGCCGTATTTATCTTCGGCTTTGGAAGTTCTAGCTAGTCTTCGGGGTCGTTTGCAAGCTGATTTCAATTTTAAATTACCACAGATCTATTGGCTGGGCTTCTCACAAGGAGCCTGCCTTATGCTGGAATTCGTAGCACGTAATGCCACAGAATACGGCGGAATATTCGGCTTGAGTGGTGGCTTAATTGGCCCAGCTGACACAGTACGTAACTACGAAAGATCTTTCGAGAGAACGCCTATTTTCTTAGGTTGTAGCGATACGGACATGCACGTTCCGAAAGAACGGGTTCTGGAGTCTGAAAATGTATTCAAACAAATGGGGGCGGAGGTCACAGCGAAATTATATCCAAATTTTCCGCACTCAATTAACGAAGATGAACTAAAGATTGTTAATTTGCTGATAGCCGGATCCTGAAGTGGCATCTGACTTGCACTTAACAATAATGCTTATGAGCCAATACATGGTTGAATTTGACCTTCCGGCCGTAATGGATGAAGGGTTCGAGAATCGGATTCCTGCCCAGCGGCTCAAAGTGGAAGAATTGATGGAGAAAGGGTTTTTATTATCGTATTCTCTCTCGGTCGACCGCCAAAAACTTTGGTGCATTTTCAAAGCTGATTCGGAATTAGAAGTAATGGAATCTATTTCTGAATTTCCACTTATTAAATACATGACACCAATGATTACTGAGCTTATGTTTCACAATATGATAGCAGCTCGAATACCTCTTTTTTCATTGAATTAATTTTACAAAAACCCTCTTATTTTTGAGGGTTTTTTTATGCCCAAAAATTGCATTTTTACGTGTATAACTTCTTTTTATCACCATATGTAACTAGGGCAAAACTGGTTACTTATGATTACAAGTTATTGATAACCAATTTTCACGTGAAACATTTCACGCTCCACATAAATAGCCTGCTTTATAAATAATACATGATACCTAACGTCCTAATCAGCCAGTCCGAAAGAGAGTTGGAAGCTCATTTTCCAACCGATTTTATTGCACATATCGATGGGAAAAACGTGACGACGCTTCGTCAGTTTTACGAACGAATTGCCGACTTATTAGAAATACCAGATTTTAGTTTTACACTGGAATCTCTCAACGATTCTTTGAATGATTTAGAATGGCTAGAAGACGAGCGAATCATTTTATATTTTACAAACACAAATGATTTTATTAGTAAAGAACGTGACCCAGCAAAAATGGGTAGCATATTAAGTGTACTGGATGCAACTGCCGAAGATTGGAAATGGGTGGAGGATGACCAATCAAGCGACAAAAAGGAGATCGTCATCGTGTTAGAAGATAGCCCTCGTATAAGGAGATTGCTGGATAGCGAAAGCATAAATTATGCCTTAATGAGCGAGCTAAAATAAGCGGCTTTAGCAACAAATTTCTTTATCTGACTGTTAAGATTATGTGCCGCCGGAAAGCCTTCCAGCGGCTTTTCGTATTTAACTTACAACCTGAATCTAGCTTGAAACCAAATGAATTGCTCGGCCTGTATGCCGACGATAGCTTTATAAAACTGCTGGCTGAACCGTTTAGTCATAAGCCATCCAAAGAACCCGAACGGCTGCAAATAAAAGGACTGTCGGGAAGTTTGGACGCAGTGCTGGCATCAACGATTTTCCAAACGGTTAATGGCAATCACCTGTTTATACTGACAGACCGGGACGAAGCAGCCTATTTTTTTAATGACCTGCAAAGTTTACTTAGTCGGGAAGTGTTGCTGTTTCCAATGTCTTATAAAAAACCGTACCAGTACGAAGAAGTTGAGAATGCCAACGTACTGATGCGGGCAGAAGTACTGAACAAACTGAATCCTGCACCAAAGGATGGATTGTTAATAGTGACGTATCCCGAAGCGCTGTCTGAGAGGGTGATTAATAAACGGTCGCTGCAAGCCAATACCCTTACTATTCGAGTAGGAGAGAAGCTGGACACGAATTTCGTTTCAGAACTGCTTCAAACGTATGAATTTGAAAAAACGGATTTCGTGTATGAAGCCGGTCAGTTTTCAGTACGTGGCGGGATTATAGATGTCTTTTCATTTGCCAGCGAGTATCCGTTTCGTATTGATTTATTTGATGACGAAGTTGAAAGCATTCGAAAATTCAATCCTGAGTCGCAGCTGTCAACCGATCCAGTGGAGTTCATCAACATTATCCCGAACATCCAGACAAAACTTATCGAAGAAAATCGCGAGCCGTTTTTCGACTTTTTGCCCGAGGGTACAACAGTTTGGGGGAAGGATGTTGAGTTTACACTCGAGATCATAGAGAAATGCTTCGAAAAAGCTGAACAAAGTTTTACAGCTGTCCTTGCCGGTAGTGGTGGTATTCAGGTAGTATCAGACCCGAACGAACTGTTTGAGACGCGAAGGACCTTCCTAAATGCGCTGAAGCGGTTCAGAACCGTTGAGTTTGGGCGCAAGTTTTATTTCAAGACCGAGGGACGTCAGCAGTATTCATCGAAGCCACAACCTTCCTTTAATAAAGATTTTAAACGGTTGGTCGATACGTTAGGCGATAATCAGGCAAAAGGATTTACAAACATAATTGCTGCCGAATCTTTCAAGCAGCTGGACCGGCTACGTACTATTTTCGAGGAACTAGACCCGTTTGTCAAATTTCAGCCGATGAACATCGGACTTCGGGAGGGTTTCATTGATGAAACCCTGAAAGTGGCCTGCTTTACGGATCACCAGATTTTCGATCGGTATTATCGTTACCGTGTACAGGATAAGTTCTCCAAGTCGAAAGCCATCACATTACGTGAGTTGAAGACTCTTCAGCCCGGAGATTACGTAACACACGTAGATCACGGCATTGGCCGTTTTGCGGGTCTGGAGAAGGTTGATCACGCTGGAAACGAACAGGAGGCCATACGGCTCATTTACCGCGATAACGACATCCTGCTGGTAAGTATCCACAGTTTGCACAAGATCTCTAAATACAGCGGAAAAGAAGGGGGTCCACCGGTCATGAGCAAGC
Source organism: Spirosoma sp. KNUC1025 (assembly GCF_045160025.1). Taxonomy (GTDB): domain Bacteria; phylum Bacteroidota; class Bacteroidia; order Cytophagales; family Spirosomataceae; genus Spirosoma. The sequence goes on along the minus strand of NZ_CP087139.1, from coordinate 873,295 downwards.
TCGGCTCGCAGGAGTGGGAGCAAAAAAAATCCCGCATCCGCAAACAGGTTAAGGAAATTGCCCGTGAGCTGATTGCCCTGTATGCCAAACGGCGAACGGCGCCCGGTTATGCCTACAGTCGGGATAGTTTCTTACAGGCTGAACTTGAATCATCGTTTCTCTATGAAGATACGCCGGACCAGGCGAAAGCGACCAACGATGTTAAGGACGACATGGAACGCCCTCACCCAATGGATCGGCTTATCTGCGGAGACGTAGGGTTTGGTAAAACAGAAGTGGCCATTCGAGCTGCGTTTAAAGCGGTTACAGACAATAAACAGGTTGCTGTACTTGTCCCAACTACCATTCTGGCTATGCAGCATTTCAAAACCTTCAGCGAGCGAATGGCCGATTTCCCTGTCAAAATAGAATATATAAACCGATTCAGGTCCGCAAATCAGGTAAAGGAAATTTTAAAAGGCGTAGCATCGGGGGAAATCGGTATTTTGATTGGAACCCATCGGATCGTTAATAAGGATATCAAGTTTAAGGATTTAGGGCTCCTGGTGATTGATGAAGAGCAAAAGTTCGGAGTAAAAACCAAAGACCGCTTGAAGGAGATGCGGGTCGAAGTGGACGTACTGACGCTGACAGCTACGCCAATTCCAAGAACATTGCATTTCTCGTTAATGGGAGCCCGCGATCTGTCAGTGATTGCTACCCCACCTCCCAACCGTCAACCAGTAACTACGGAAGTACACCCGTATAATGAGACGATAATTCGTGATGCCGTTAGTCAGGAAATACGCCGGGGAGGCCAGGTATTCTTTGTACATAATCGCATCAATGACATAGAATCGATTGGTAACCTGATTATGCGCCTTGTACCCGAGGCTCGGGTAGGTATAGCACATGGCCAGATGGAAGGTGACCGATTGGAACGTATCATGACCCGATTTATTGAAGGTGATTATGACGTACTGATCTCGACAAATATCATTGAATCGGGTTTAGATATTCCCAACGCGAATACAATTCTCATAAACAACGCGCACTATTTTGGTCTTTCCGATTTGCACCAGATGCGCGGTCGGGTAGGGCGATCGAACCGGAAAGCATTTTGTTATCTACTAACGCCAGCACCTTCTTTATTAACAGCCGATGCGCGCAAACGACTTCAGACACTGGAGGATTTTTCTGATCTAGGAGAGGGGTTCAAAATAGCCATGCGTGACCTCGACATTCGGGGAGCGGGTAATTTGCTTGGAGCCGAACAGAGTGGTTTCATAAATGACCTTGGCTTTGAAATGTACCATAAAGTGCTCGACGAAGCGGTTCAGGAACTACGGGAAAATGAATTTAAAGAATTGTTTGAAGACAAACCTGGTGAGCTGAAATTGGCCTTGCCTGATACGGTAATTGAAACCGATTTACAAGTTGTTATTCCAGAGCGTTACGTGTCAAATATATCCGAACGATTAGCGTTATATACACGCCTGGATAGCTTACAAAATAATGAGGAGTTACAGGCATTTCGGCAAGAGGTTATTGATCGATTCGGTCCAATGCCCAATGAAGTCGAAAACCTGATAAAAATGGTGAATGTCCGCTGGAAAGCAGAACAATTATACCTTGAAAAACTAACGCTTAAGAATAATATCCTGAAAGGGTACTTCGTTTCTAACGGGAACGACGATTTCTTCAGATCTGACCAATTTGGTAAAGTGATCGAGTACATCAAACGACACCCAGCCAAATGTTCATTAAAAGAGTCGAAGGGACGACCCATTTTTACCCATACGGATGTTTTTTCAGTTGAACAATTGGATGAAATTCTGGGCGCTATGACGAGTTAAGAGACACAAGAAGTTAAGCCATAAGGCTTTTTATAGGATTTAGCCTGAGTATGAAGTCTTTCTTCTAAAGTCTTATATCTTTTATCTAATTTTGCACCTACGTTTTACACAAAAAAGAGCAATGATTCAAAAGTATCACCTGCAACGAGCGGCTTATGTGCTGCTGGCGACGGCGGCCCTGGCATCCTGTAAGCCTAAGCATCCAACCAGTGTGCAGCCAGGTAAGAAGAGTACGGCGACGGGTATTGCTTACAACCAGAAAGATGGTTTCCAGGTAAAGAAATTTGCGGGACAGAAAGCCGGCCCGAACCTTGTCTTTATAGAAGGCGGACGGTTCACGATGGGAGCGCTTGAAGAGGACGTAATGAACACACGTGATAACCGGGAGCGCACCGTATCAATTCAATCGTTCTACATGGACGAAACAGAAATGGCCAACGTGCACTATCTCGAATACCTGAATGCAATAACACGCGATTCATCGGAAGAAGTAGTAAAAAGAGCATTACCTGATACGACAGTTTGGGCCAATCCACTTTCATTTAACGATTCCTATGTGACGCAATACCTGCGTTATCCGGCTTTCCGCTACTATCCAGTGGTTGGTGTATCTTGGGTTCAGGCAAATGATTATGCTGTTTGGCGGTCAAATGCGGTGAACAACGAATTAGCTAAAGGGGGTGCACCTAAGAAAAAAGGTGGTGGATTTTCGTTAAAGCGGAAATCAAAAGCTGCCGAAGAACCAGCACTAGCTGAAGCGACTACTGCTCCATCTAAACCAAGTCTTGAAAGTGGGATGGTGTTGCCAGATTACCGGCTTCCAACCGAGGCAGAATGGGAATATGCTGCTAAAGCGCTTATTGGTACGCAGTACATGGATGAGAACCAGATCAATCAGCGGATTTATCCCTGGGATGGATCTTCGGTTCGGAACCCCAAGAAAGGACGTAAACAAGGGCAAATGTTAGCTAACTTCAAACGGGGTCGTGGTGACTATGCTGGTATTGCTGGCCGGTCTAACGATGGTGCGATCATCACAGCTGAAATTTATGCCTATCCTGCTAACGACTTCGGTCTGTACAACATGGCTGGCAACGTAAATGAGTGGGTGTATGACGTATATCGTCCATTGTCTTATCAGGACGTTAATGACCTAAACCCAATTCGCCGGAATGGTTATTTGGACGATGCGAAGAACTACGATACAAAAAATAAGCAATCACTGATTGACGATAGACTTCGTGTGTACAAAGGTGGCTCATGGAATGATGTTGCTTATTGGCTATCACCGGGCACTCGTCGTTACCTGGATCAGGATTCTGCTACTGCTATGATTGGCTTCCGATGCGCTATGATCGGTGTTGGTCGAAACAAGTAGGACGAACTAATCAAAACTAAAAAAGGCATCCATCTCTGGATGCCTTTTTTAGTTTTGATTAAAATTTGCTCGCAGTAGCTAGAGTTATAAGACTTACTGATTTACAATCTGATTTAAGCAGTTCAATGGCACAAGCTTCAAGGGTCGCTCCCGTTGTCAGTACGTCATCCACCAGAACAACATTTTTGCCAGCTATCGCTTCCTGATTATAAACAGTGAAAACTGACTTTACATTGTCCCATCGTTCGAGTCGATTCTTATACGTTTGTGATATTTCAAATCGATTACGTACTAACACATCCGTTCGCACAGGAACATTTAAAACTTCACCCAAACCTTCGGCAATCCACTCTGCCTGATTATATCCCCGTTGCTTCAATCGACTTACGTGCAACGGCACACCAATTATGACGTCTATTTGATCAGTTAAATCGCATTCGTGCTTAAGTTGATACGCATACCAGCCAGCCATCACTTTAGCAGCTTCCTTATGGCCTTTATATTTTATGTTATGGATTATTTTTTGAACAATACTGCCTTTGGTAAAGTAAACGTAAGACGCTATAAACTGAATGGGAACTTTACCAGCAAATTTGTTCATAAGTCGCTCATCGTGAGGTGATCGATGCTGACCAGTTTCAGGGAGTTGTATTCGGCAGTTCGTGCAGAGAACCTGTTCATTTTCCCCCAATGGTTTATCGCAACCAATGCATAAAGTAGGGAAGAGTGAATCAATAAAATCAACAATTATTTTCCCTATACCCTTAAACATCACCAATATTCGTTAGATAATTATAAATCGTTGTAATTTAGAGAGAAGTCTAACTGAATGGGTGTTGTGGAAGAAAAAAGTATAGATAATGCTTGGGATGAGTTACTTAATCGATTGCAAGCGTTGGTCGGAAAACGGCCGGCTGATCTCAATGCTGTTCTATTTTTAATTGGTGTGCAGGAGTTAGGTTCAGGTCCCAAACGCTTCTCTAAAGAAGCCAAACAGGACTTAATGCATATTGCTGTCTGTCGTGTACTTAGCCTATCTGGTTACTATAATTTAGAAGGATATGATAAGGACGGATGGCCAGTTTGGAGTTTAGCTAAGGCTATTCCACATAATGATTTGCTGGCACAGGAAATTTTTTTAAAACAACACGTTATTCAGTATTTCGAGTCACTTTTAGTTTAACTACTCAACCTGAATCCGTATGCAATCATCATCTGCTTATACAACGCTACTGCAACGTATTGATGAGTATAAAAGACGCTATTTCCAGAATCAGCTGGTTAAAGGGAGCCTGTTTTTTATCGCTCTGATTGGAAGCGGCTACCTGCTCGTTAATACGGCTGAGTTCATTGGGCGCTTTGATTCGATAGGTCGAGGGACCTTATTTTTTGGCTTTCTGATCACCGCTTTAATTGGGTTGTACATGCTCGTTCTCCGACCATTGTTGAGTTTGTACGGCCTCAATAAGCCGTTATCTAATGATGAAGCTGCTCAGCAAATTGGTACGTTTTTTCCTGAGGTAGGGGATAAGCTATTGAACACGCTTCAACTCCAGCGAATTTCTTCCGATCAAAGCGATCTTCTTCAGGCTAGTTTAAATCAACGATCCCAGCAATTATTAATTAATCGCTTTGCCAACGCAATTCAACTAAGTCGGAACCGACAATTCTTAAAATATGCCATTCCGCCCCTAGCCTTGATATTGTTAATTCTGGTTGTAAATCCAGCCTTTTTCACAAAATCGTCGACACGGTTAGTGAATTATAATAAAGAATTTATTGAAGAAGCACCCTTCCAATTTGTCGTTCAGAACAAATCGATGAAGGCTTTTCGGAATGAAGATTTTCCACTTTCAGTACGGCTCACAGGCGATGCGTTGCCGCAGGCAGTGTATGTGGTGGCCAATGGTACGCGCTTTAAACTTGATCAGTCAGGTGATAGATTCACTTATAATTTCGATAACCTTCAGCGCGATTTGAATTTTCACCTGGAAGCAGCAGGTTTCAATTCTGCAAATTATAAGGTATCACTTATCGACCGCCCATCGGTTTTATCATTTAATGTGGGGCTTGATTATCCTGCTTATTTAAATAAGCCCACTGAGCAATTATCAAACGTTGGTAATCTTCTTGTTCCACAGGGTACTGTCGTTAACTGGGAGTTTGCTGCCGATCACACGGACTCGCTTCTGTTTCGTTTCAATACCGATTCTAGAGTTACACCCGCGCGCTTGGTTGATAATAATACGTTTATTCTCAATCGCCGGTTGATGCAGAATGCGATGTATACCGTATCTCTTAAAAACGGGCAAATTGCAGCGCCTTCAACTATTCAATACAATGTTCAGGTCATACCCGACCGTTATCCTCAGATATCTGTCGACCGAATTCAGGATACTGTTACGTACAATTATATTGCTCTTTCTGGCTTGATTTCCGATGATTATGGGTTTTCAAAACTGAGATTGAATTATAAAATCACGCGGGGTGGCAAATCATCTCCCCTGTACGTTAAGGCAATTCCTGTTAATAATTCTACCACCTCTCAAAATTTTGTTTATAACTGGTCGCTGGATAGTTTAAAGCTAGGCCAGGAGGATCGTTTGGAGTATTTCGTTCAGGTCTGGGATAATGATGGAGTGAATGGCCCAAAGTCTAGCCGGTCGAATCAGCTAAATTTTGTTATTCCGTCAAATGCTGAAATCCAGAAGCAGGTTGATCAATCGGCGGAGAAAACTGAGCAACAAATTGATAATGCACTTAGTAAGACACAGGCTATCAAGAAGGAATTAAACCAAATGGAAGATCGGATGCGTACTAAAAAATCATCCGATTTTCAGGATAAAAAACAACTTCAGGACATTTTACAAAAGCGTGAGGAGCTTCTAAAGGAGATTCAAAAGTTACAGGAGCAATTCCAAAAAACGAACGAAACCCAACAACGCTTTGCTGATAAAAGCCAAGAAATGCAGGATAAGTTAGAACAGTTACAGAAACTGTTTAACGAACTTCTCGACCCTGAATCTAAGCAGCTTTATGAACAGTTAAAGCAGTTATTGGAACGTAAGCAGGACGAAAAGGCGTCTGATGTTCTTGACAAGTTAAGCCGTAAGGAACGTAATATGGAACGCGACCTGGATCGTGCTTTGAAGCTTTTCAAGCAAATGCAGCTTGAGCAGAAGGTGAATAACGTTGCCGAGAATTTGGAGAAACAGGCGGAGAACTTGGAGAAACAGGCTGAAGAAAGTGCTAAGAAAGATGAGACTACTCAGGAGCAACAAAAGCAGCAGGAGAAGTCTCAGGAAGATTTCAAGAACACGCAGGAGCAACTCAAAGAATTAGAGCAACAGGCTGAAAAAGATGATTTGAACAAGCCTGAATCTTCTGAGAATGAACAGAAGGAGATCGAGAAAAATATGGAGGAAGCGGCTAAAAATATGAAGAGTAACAAAGGCAAACAGGCCTCTTCAAATCAGAAAAAGTCAGCGAAATCTATGAAGGCAATGAGCAAGGCGATGAAGGAGTCGATGCAATCAGCAGAAATGCAGGAGATGCAGGAAAACATGGATGACCTTCGAAATATTCTTGATAATCTTATTACGTTATCGTTCGGGCAGGAGCGAGTTATGAAAGATTTTAGAGGTATGAGCCTTCAAGATCCACGGGTAACAAAGCTTTCACAGGAGCAACTTAAACTTCAGGATGATGCCAAGATTATTGAAGATAGCCTGAATGCCTTAGCCAGCCGTGTTGTACAAATACAATCGTTTGTTACGCGGGAGCTAACAAATATGAAATCCTACATGGATGAAAGCGTGCAACAACTTCGGGAACGACGCTTAAGCATGGCATCATCTAAGCAGCAATTTGCTATGACATCAATAAACAATCTTGCTCTCATGTTGAGCGATGTTCTAAAAAATATGCAACAGCAAATGAACGCAATGGCCATGCCCGGAAAAGGCAAGGGCAGTAAGAAGGGGGATAACCCTAGCGGCATGGGAGAGATGCAAAAGCAGTTAAATGCTAAGATGCAGGAGCTTCAGAAAGGGGGAAAACCGGAAGGGGTTTATCCGAAGAGCTGTCTCAAATGGCTGCTGAGCAAGCCATGATACGGTCAATGCTTAAGAAAATGGAAGAAAATACAAAAGGAACAGAAGCTGGTAAACAACAGGAGAAACAAATAAAAGATCTGATGGAAAAGATGGATGAATCTGAAACTGATCTCGTCAACAAGCGAGTCAATCCAAATCTTATCAATCGTCAGAATGAAATTTTGGTTCGACTGCTGGAGTCAGAGAAAGCATTGAAGCAGCAAGAAGAAGATCCAAAACGTCAGGCTGAAGCGGCTAAATCTACGAAACGTAGCACACCTACATTTTTTGACTCTCTAAATTTACAGAATAAAACAAAACAGGTTGAGGTGCTACGTTCTGTCACGCCCAATTACAATCTCTTCTACAAAAAAGAAGCAAACCAATATCTGCAAAAAGTAAGTAAATAGAGTAAGCATTTTATTAAACCGCTGCCTTGGCACAAAGGGCAGCGGTTTTTTGTTGCCTATTTATCACACTTTAACTTTTCGACAACTTTCAACAATTTTGTGAAAAGTTTCCACGTGAAACATTTTTCAAAAAACGACAAAAATGTATTCTTCTTACGATGTCATAGTAGTGGGTGCTGGCCATGCTGGATGTGAAGCTGCACACGCAGCAGCAACAATGGGCTCACATGTTTTATTGATCACAATGAATATGCAAACCATTGCGCAAATGTCTTGTAATCCGGCGATGGGGGGAGTGGCTAAAGGACAGATCGTTCGAGAAGTTGACGCACTGGGTGGAATGTCGGGAATCATTAGCGATAAGAGTATGATTCAATTTCGTATGTTGAACCGCTCAAAAGGCCCGGCTATGTGGAGCCCTCGCTGCCAAAGTGATAGAAATTTATTTGCCTGGGAATGGCGGAAAGCATTAGAAGATAATAGAAATATTGATTTTTGGCAGGATACTGTCAATGAAGTTATCGTAAAAGATGGACGGGCAATTGGCGTAAAAACCAGTTTAGGAATTGAGTTTTGGGCAAAATCAGTTGTCTTAACAAACGGGACTTTCTTGAATGGCCGAATGTTTATCGGCGAAAAAGTTTTCGGTGGCGGACGTACCGCTGAGCGCGCTGCAACAGGCTTAACAGAGCAATTGACCAGTTTAGGCTTTGAATCGGGTCGTATGAAAACCGGTACCCCGCCCCGAGTAGATGGCAGAAGTCTGGATTATGCCCGTATGGAAGAACAAAAGGGAGACGAAATTCCGGGTAAATTTTCATATACAAATACGCCAACACTTACGAAGCAACGCAGCTGTTGGATTACATATACAAATCAGGCAGTCCACGATGAACTAAAAACTGGTTTCGAAAAATCCCCTATGTTCACAGGGCGTATAAAAGGACTTGGACCAAGGTATTGCCCTTCAGTTGAGGATAAAATCAACCGGTTTGCCGACAAAGACAGACATCAAATATTTGTAGAGCCAGAAGGCTGGGATACCGTAGAAGTATACGTAAATGGTTTTTCAACATCACTGCCTGAAGACGTTCAATATAATGCGTTACGTAAAATCCCAGGATTTGAAAATGTGAGAATGTTTCGCCCGGGTTACGCCGTTGAATATGACTTCTTTCCACCAACTCAGTTAAAGCCCACACTTGAAACCCAATTAGTAAAAAACTTATTTTTTGCTGGTCAAATAAATGGAACTACTGGCTATGAAGAGGCCGCTTGCCAAGGATTAATGGCAGGAATTAATGCGCATAGAGTATCATTTGAGGAGGCTGACTTTACAATTAAGCGTTCAGAAGGGTATATAGGAGTACTTATTGATGATCTGATCACTAAGGGTACAGAGGAACCCTACCGGATGTTTACTTCTCGCGCTGAATATCGTACCTTGTTACGTCAGGATAATGCTGATTTACGGTTAACTGAAAAAGGGTATGCTATTGGGCTGGCATCGCAGGAGCGGTATGACAGCATGATAGCAAAACGGGATGGAACTTCAAAATTGATTGAGGTAATACGAGCCACTAGAATAAAACCAGAGGAAGTTAATACTTGGTTAGAAACTAAAGGAAGCTCATTGCTTCGTGAAAAGGGGAGTCTGTACACACTCTTGAAGCGACCAGAAATTGATCAAAATGATGTAAATGAGCTGTTCGAACTGATTCCGATCGGGACTGGGTTAGGGGAGGAGATAATCGAACAAACGGTTATTGAAATTAAATACGAAGATTACCTTAACCGGGAAAAGCAAAATGCTGAAAAATTAGATAAGTGGGAAAATCTGTCTATAAACCCCACATTTGATTATGATCGGTTAAAAGCTCTCTCTTTCGAGGGCAAAGAAAAATTAAAGAGGTTACGTCCAGCTACAATTGGGCAAGCCTCAAGAATAAGCGGTGTTAGCCCATCAGACGTTTCGATATTACTCGTATACATGGGCCGATAAAATAAAGCCAACTAGCTTTATAACGAACATTAAACTAGCTGGTTCATTTCAGGTATAAGCTTAAAATCATTTGGAAACCGTAACAAATTGCCCCGTCTGCAGTAGTGCATCGTTTATTCCATTTTTAGAGTGCAAGGATTATCTGGTCAGCAACGAGAATTTTTCTATACAGGAATGCTCAAAATGCGGTTTTCGATTAACTAATCCTAGACCTGACAGTAGCTCGATAGGATCATATTATAAGTCTGACCAATACATTTCACATAATGATGAAAGTAGTGGGTTAATTAATAGCGTCTATCGACTCGTTCGTAAATACACGCTTCGCTCTAAACTGAATCTGATTAATAAACTAAACGGCGGGGCTGGAAGGATTTTAGATGTAGGGTGCGGAACAGGTACTTTTCTTGCAAGTTGTCAACAGGCAGGTTGGGAAGTTGAAGGAATGGAACCTGATAAAGACGCAAGAGCTATTGCTGCCGAAAAACTACGTATTGATATCCACACTGACATAACAGATTTAAAGGCAAGCAACCCCTTCGATATTATTACACTCTGGCATGTGCTCGAACATATACCCGATTTAAACGAGACGGTGCCACAACTTTATAGACTACTAGCTGATCGAGGAACGTTATTAATTGCTGTACCTAATTCTGACTCGTATGATGCTCACTATTTTAAACAGTTTTGGGCTGCTTACGACGTACCAAGACATTTGCACCACTTCACTCCTTCGACAATAGTACCATTATTTAAAAAGCATGGGCTAAGATTAATAGATAAAAAGCCAATGATATTTGATGCTTTTTATATAGCCATGCTGAGCACCAAGTATCAGCATGGCAAGACTGATTATATAAAGAGTGTACAAATAGGGAGTAAGTCGAATATAGAGTCTAGACGTACTGGTAACTCGTCTAGTCTAATTTATGAGTTTAAGAAGCTTTAGTGGCGAATCAAACGCAGTTTAAAGAATTACTTGATGCTGCTCAGGAAAAGGTCAATTTAAAATTAAAAAAGTTAAATTTTCTTGTGAATAACTATGTGAATAAACCGTTATAAATCGTGGAAAACATGTTTATAAGCAATTCAGTTATTGTTGACAAGTAAAGTAGTAATCCACAAACCTTATTTGAAAACGATTTTATGTGGAGAATCGGCAACATATCACCTTAAATTCCACAAATTTTCCCCAGTCAAAATTGTGCATAAGTTTTATTCACAAATCCACAACAAGTGAATAAACAAAATGTGGATAAGATGTTATTAACTTAATAATGAGTTTGTTATAAGTGGATAACTAAAGAATTACTTGTGGATATCTAGCTTTTATTATCCACAATGCTTAACTTCCTAAGTGGACAACTTATTTGTTCACATTTCCACACACATAATGGTTATAATAAAGTTTCTTTTTAAAAGAATTTATATAAAATGTTATTAAGGTCAAAAGTCATTATCGCTTTGCTGTGGATATTATCGGTGAGCGTTGCGTGGGGGCAGCCAGGTACGACTCTGGCCGAAGAGTATTATAAAGCCGGTGAATTTGAAAAAGCCGTCAATGAGTATGCAAAGCTTTTGAAGACCGATGTTACGTGGGAACGGCTTTCACGTTACGTTCGAAGTCTTCAGAAAATCAATAAAACTGATGACGCGTTAAAATATCTAAAGAAACAGCAGCGAAGCGACGAACCTAATCGAGCTTACTACGAACTGTTAGCAGGGCAGTTGGCAACTCAGCAAGGCGATACAACCCAGGCAAAAACTCAATACACAGCGGCTTTACAGTCGAGTAAAACATCGTCAGCAAAGCTCGAGAAAATTGCAACGGCCTTCAATGAGGCAGGAGAGTCGCGCTGGGCGATCCGCGCACTCGAAATGGCACGGGAGGTCAATAAAGAGCCAACGTCTTACAGCGAGGAGTTAATGGCCCTTTACAGAGCTACCGGTCAAACGGAAAAAGCCATCGATGAAATTATAACGACCAGTAAGCAATCTGATAAAAAAGAAACGGTGCTAGCGGCACTTCAAGGCTTTATCAACACAAAAGAGGAACCGCTTGTTGAAAAAGCCTTATATACAAGAATTCAGCAGGAGCCGAATGAACTTGCCTATAATGAACTTTTGATCTGGTACTTTGTCCAGAAACAAAAATTTAGCAGGGCATTACTGCAGGAGAAAGCTACAGATAAGCGGCTGAAGCTAAACGGTAGCCGGGTATATGATTTGGGTATGCTGGCTATGAACAACAGGGAGTATAAGACAGCGGCCGAAGCATTTGAATACGTAACAACAACCTACCCACAGGGCCAGCTATACCCATTTGCACGTCGATTAGTCATCAATGCCCGGGAGGAACAAGTGAAAAATACGTACCCGGTTGACAAAGTAGAGATTCGGAAACTGATTAGCGATTATCAACGAATGCTTCAGGAAATCGGAACAAACGTTAAAACCCTGGAAGCCCTACGAAGCACAGCGAATCTGTACGGAAATTACCTGGATAGCAAAGACACAGCTTTAACGGTTTTAGATCTTGCCATCAACCTTGGAAAATCTGACAAAAATTTTGTTGATCGCTGTAAACTCGATAAGGGGGATATTTTCCTGTTGAAAGGTGAGCCATGGGAATCAACACTGCTTTACTCGCAGGTAGAAAAATCCCAGAAAGAAGAATTATTAGGGTATGAAGCAAAGCTAAAAAATGCCAAACTACAGTATTACAAAGGGAGCTTTGCTGTTGCAAAAGACCTGCTGGACGTACTGAAATTAGCTACTTCACGCGAAATTGCAAATGATGCTGAACAGTTAAGTCTTCTGATTGTCGACAACACAGGCATGGATAGCACTGAGGCTGCCATGCGAGAATATGCGGATATAGACCTCATGCTTTTTCAAAACAAAACAGATGAGGCAGTTGAAGCCCTGAATAAAATGTGGGCAAAATATGCTGATCATACGATCGCTGATGAAGTGCTCTGGCTACGGGCAAATACGTATATGAAGCAGGGAAAGAATGCTGAAGCACTTGAGGATCTGAAAAAAATAGTGACAAGCTATCCAAATGATATTTTGGGTGATGATGCTATGTTCACACAAGGCAAAATTTATGAGGAGCGGCTAAAAGACAAACAAGCCGCAATGGATGCCTATCAGAAAGTGTTAACACAATACCCTGGCAGTATTTACGGGGCTGAAGCCCGCAAGCGGTTTAGAGCGTTAAGAGGAGATACAGTCAACTAGCATTAGTTGATACACAAAAAGGCCTTAATCTGTAGATTAAGGCCTTTTTGTGTAAAGTAGATCAGTCGATTTTCCTATTACATCAAGCTACGGTTTGTAAAAGTGATTCTTTGAAAGCATAATATTCAGCTGGGATTTGTATACTCTGTTTAGTACGTTCAGCCAAAACAGCTAAGCGTTCTGGAACATCGACCGGTTTTTCTAAAATAGCTTCGACTAGTGGTTTAAATTTTGAAGGATGAGCTGTTGCCAGAGAAATTCCCATTACGTCTTTTTCTGAGGCCATGTGATAAGCCTGAAGGCCCAAAATACCAATAGCCGTGTGAGGACAGGCAACGTAATGATAAAGCTCGTTGATACGTTTCATGCCAGCACGGGTTTCGTCGTCATCGTAAAAATACCCGGAAACATTAGCTTTCAGACGATGAAAATCATCGTTGTACAGATGTTTGAGCCGAATAAAATTGCTAGGATTTCCTACATCCATTGCATTTGAAATAGTGGCAACAGAAGGTTTTGGAGCGTATATACCTGTTTCAAGATATGAAGGCACAACATGATTTAGGTTCGTAGCAGCAACAAAATGGTCGACGGGTAAACCCATTTGCTGAACCATAACACCAGCGCTTAGATTTCCAAAGTTGCCACTTGGTGTAGAAAACACAACTGGCTTGCCGTAATTTCTAACCTGACCGTAGGCTCGAACGTAATAAAATCCCTGTGGAATAAGCCGAAATATGTTAATTGAATTAGCTGATGAGAGCGCTAATTGGGCGTTTAGCTCATTGTCTACAAAAGCCTGTTTCACAATTGCCTGACAATCGTCAAACGTACCGTCTACCTCAAAAGCTTGTACATTTCCCCCCAGCGTTGTTAACTGTTTTTCCTGCAAATCGCTAACTCGACCACTAGGGTACAGAATTGAAACTCGAATTCCGGGAACGTTATGAAATCCCATCGCTACGGCACCGCCTGTATCGCCTGAAGTAGCTACAAGTATGTTAATTTCCTTATCGTTCCGTTTCGAAAAATAAGCCATTAAAGCTGCCATATACCGAGCGCCAACATCTTTAAAAGCTAGTGAAGGCCCATGAAATAGCTCTAAAACCCCTAGTTTTCCTGGGTCTAAATCCACCACAGGCGTATCAAACGGAAACGCCTGATGGGTCAATTCTTCTAATTCGGCTATGTTGATTTCGTTACCAAAGAGTTCTCTACTGATTGAAAAGCCAATATCAGCCAGTGACTGACCAGCTATTGTTTCAAAAAAGTCTCTACCCAATTGAGGCAATGGAGTAGGCATATATAACCCCTTATCTGCTGGCATACTGTGGAACAGTGCTTCCTCAACAGATACGGCTATTTGTGGACTATTTGTACTGTAAAAACGCATATTTAAAAACGAAATATAGATACAAAGTACGGGAAATCAGCTCAATGAATTGAAGGGGAACTATTGAAATGTGGAAAACTATTCTGTATAAAGTGGATAATTAGCGTTTCCATTCAATTAAAATTAAACACTTCATCATATACTGTGTAATGGTAAATAAGCAGATCCATATTTATCAATTACAAATAGCCGGGCCGGCGATCCGGTCATAAATCAATCCATGTCTTTTGGAATTTTCAACATCCCAATACCGACTAATGAGCCGGTAAAAGAATATCGTCCCGGTTCACCTGAACGAGTGGCCGTAAAACAGGCAATACAGGGTTTTCGAGACAATGAGACTGACATTCCTATGTATATCGGTGGGAGGGAGGTGCGTACCGAACGTAAACTTCGCATAGCTCCTCCACACGACCATCAACATACATTAGGGTATTTTTATGAGGGTGAAAAAGAACACGTTGAGCAGGCTATATCGGCCGCATTAGCAGCAAAGGAAAAATGGGCAAACCTGTCTTGGGCCAACCGAGCGAGCATTTTTCTTAAAGCGGCTGACCTGATCGCTGGTCCCTATCGAGCCCGTATTAATGCGGCAACAATGCTTGGTCAGTCGAAAAATGCTTATCAGGCCGAAATAGATTCAGCGTGTGAACTAATTGATTTTCTGCGATTCAATGTACACTATGCCGACGAGATTTATCGACAGCAACCTAATTCGTCAGTTGGGGTTTGGAATCGCCTGGAGTATCGGCCGTTGGAGGGTTTCGTATTTGCGTTAACTCCTTTCAATTTCACAGCTATTGCCGGTAATTTACCGACATCAGCTGCAATGATGGGCAACACAGTTGTCTGGAAACCAGCTTATACTCAAGCGCTATCAGCCAAGGTTATCATGGAGGTGCTTCAGGAGGCCGGCTTGCCTGATGGCGTAATAAACCTAATTTATGTTGATGGCCCAGTGGCAGGAGACGTAATTTTTAATCATGCGGATTTTGCTGGTATTCACTTTACAGGAAGTACGGGAGTTTTTCAGAAAATCTGGGGCACGATTGGGGCTAATATCCACAAATACAAAAGTTATCCACGTATTGTGGGAGAAACCGGTGGAAAAGATTTTGTGCTAGTCCATGAATCTGCAGAGGTAGATGAGGTTGCAGCAGGATTGATCCGGGGCGCCTTTGAATATCAAGGACAAAAATGTTCAGCAGCATCACGCGCTTATGTGCCGAAAACATTATGGCCAGCTATCGAAGCAAAAATGAAACAGTTCCTGGGCGAGATAAAAATGGGGCCAACCGAAGATTTCAGCAACTTCATCAATGCTGTCATTGATGAGCGGGCATTTAAAAAGATCACTACCTACATCGACGAAGCAAAAAAAAGCGATCAAGTTCAACTTATAGCTGGGGGTGAGTACGACGGTTCAAAAGGATATTA